>JBILYE010000237.1:0-5394 GCA_044377925.1 Caulobacter sp.
ACGGCCAAGCTGCGCATCTCCATCGACGGCAAGGTGCGGATGAACGAACTCGTCTGCGATGGCGTCCTCGTCGCCACCCCGGCCGGGTCCACCGCCTACAACCTCTCGGCCTACGGTCCGATCGTTCCCATCGACGCCAAGGTCCTGGCCCTGACCCCGATCAGCGCCTTCCGCCCCCGCCGCTGGCGCGGCGCCCTGCTGTCGCATACCGCCCGGGTCACCATTGAGGTGCTGGAAGCCGACAAGCGCCCGGTCAGCGCCGTCGCCGACAACTTCGAGGTCCGCGACATCGTCGAGGTCCACATCGGCGAAGACCGCAGCGTCAGCCTGTCAATGATGTTCGACGCCGGCCGCAGCCTCGAGGAACGGGTGCTGGCCGAACAGTTCAGTGGATAGGCTCCACTCTCGGTAAGCTTACCGCGCCGAGGCAGGACGAATTTACCCCCACAAGTCACATTGTCGCACCCTGCGCCGAGTGGAACCAGGGTCTCACGGGTTGTTAACTCCGGAGCCGCTAGGTTTCAGACGGTAAACGCCAATTGGAGAGGCGCGTGTGAGCAGCAACAACCCCGTACAGGTCATCAACGCCCCGAATACCCTCAAGCTTCGACTTGGTGGTGGGAAGTTTGGCGGCATCGATGCCGCGGCTATCGCCAAGGCGGAAGCTGCGCTTGCGTCCCTCTCCGGGAACTTCAGCGAGTGGATGCAGGACGAGCTGACCAAGCTCGACGCCGCCCGTCAGGCCATCCGGGTTATCGGGCTCAATGCTGAAACCGCCGAGGGCCTCTACTTCCGCGCCCATGATCTCAAGGGCCTTGGCGCCACCTACGAGTTTCCGCTGGTCACCCGCATCGCCGCCTCGCTGTGCAAGCTGATCGACGATCCGGCCACCCGCGAGTCGGCGCCGATGTTCCTTGTCGACGCCCACATCGACGCAATCCGCGCCGCCGTCCGCGACAATATCAAGACCGACACCCACCCGGTCGGCAAAATCCTGATCACCGAACTCGAACGCCGTGTGGCCGAAATCGCCCCGCCGGAGTAGGCTCGAAGGTTCCCTCCCCTTGAGCTTAGTGAGAACCCCGGCTTCGGCCGGGGTTTTTTCGTGTCTCGCGCTCCTTACCGAACCGCCGACAACGGCTCCACCACCGCGCCGTATCCGGCCTCCGGCGGAATCACCAGCACCCCGCCGCCTTCACGCTGCTCGACGACCGGCAGCACCGTCACCAGCGTCCGCCCCGCCGCCCGCGCCGTGGCGTCGGCCGCGCTGGACGCCTCGCCCAGCAACTGCAGGTTCATCCGGGTCGGGAAGATGATCGTCCGCTCGCCCGACTGGGCCAGCCGCAGCGCCTCCAGCGGCGGGATCCATTCGGCATCCACCGTCTCGCGCCCGTCGCACGACGCCAGCTGCTCGTCGGTCGCGGTCGCCACATAGAACCAGGTGTCGAACCGCTTGGGCATCATGTCCGGCGTGATCCAGCGGGCGAACACGGTCAGGATGCTCAGATCCAGCCGCAAGCCCAACCGGCGCACCACGTCCATGAACGGCAGCTCGCCGCGATCAACCTCGCCCCGCACCGAGGCCGCCCAGTCATCGCCATGGAACAGCTCGCCGTTCTCATAGCGGCCCAGGATGATGCCGGTCTCCTCATAGGCCTCGCGGATAGCGCAGATTCGCAACGGCCGCTGGTCGGCCTCGACCGCCTCCCAGGCGACGCACCAGTCGGCCCAGGCCGGGTCATGGTCGCCCTCGTGCGTCTTGCCGCCCGGAAACACCAGGGCGCCCGAGGCGAAGTCGATCTGATGGTGTCGCTTGACCATCAGCACTTCGAACGACGGGTCATCCCGCACCAGCAGGATGGTCGAGGCGGGGCGGATGGCGACGGTGGGCTTTTCTGACATGAGCGGCAGGATGCGCCCGCCAGCTCATCAGCCGCAAGTCTGACCCAACGGCAAGCATGTGTGACCGCGATGCGGTCAGCCTCAGGACAGTTGCCTCAGGCCGCGCCCATGTGCCGGGCGGGCCGCACCCGCTCCTCGGCCAGCCGGTCCAGCTTGTCGAGCATGTAGTCGACGTCATCGCGCTGTGTGGTCTGGGTCTGGGTCAGAAATCGCTGCAGCATCCGTTCCTGGAAGCGCTCCCGATCCCTGGGGCCGCCGTCGAATTCCATGGTGTGATAGGTGTCGACCGCCACCCGGAAGGCCGGGTAGAGCCGCGCCGGCAGCCCGGCCCGCTCGTAGATGGCCCGCAGTCCCAGCTGGCCCGCGTCATGGATCATCAGCCAGGTGCGATGGTGCGGCACCCCGGCCAGTTCAGCGACGGCGCACTCGAAGAAGCTCATGTGACCATGGGCCAGGGCCCGCAACAACAGGCTGGCGGTCAGGCGCTTGGCCCGGTGCAGATGAAGGGCGAAGGCCTTGGGATCGGCGGCGCGGCCGGCCTGGTCGACCAGGTCGACGATGGCCCGCTCCTTGGTCCCGATGGCGATCTGCAGGGCCAGTTCCGGCGACACCGAATGGTGGCTCAGCAAATGTTCGCGCACCTGATCGCCGACCAGATCGATCAGCTTCTCGGTGACCGAGGCCGGCAGCACCTGGCGATAGGCCACCGCCGCCAGCACCTTCTCGGATTTTTCGAACCGTTGCAGGGCGCGGGTCAGGGAGCGCTCGGAGAAGTTGGCGTTGTCGTTGGCCGCCGCCGTCTCCACCGCCGCCTCGACACCGTACTCGACGATGGCGGCGGTGACCTTTTCGGACACTGCCGGCCGCTTGGCGATCGCCACCTGGCGCACCGGTCCGCCCAGCCGCACGATCTCCGACAGGTCATCGTCGGAAAACGCCGGCGAGAAGTTCAGCATCGGCAGGCAGATGCTCTCGACATCCCGGGCCAGCTTCATGGCCACGTCGCGCGGCACCAGTGGCGAGGATTTCAGGGTCACCGCCAGAGCGCGGCGCACCAGCACGGCGGCGTCGGCCGCCATCACCCGCAGGATTTCAGCCGCCTTGGTCCGTTCGTCCTCGGTCAGCGCCTCGCGATCCATGGCCCGGCAAAGCTTGTGGGCCGCCAGGGCGCGCTCATCCGCCGTTGCGCCCTTCAGCAGGGTGCGGACGTCGATATCGGTTAGAGAGGCCCGCGTCGTGGTCATCTGTGCTGTCTCAAGGTCCCCGAGTCGGTAAACGATAATGCCGAGTTAGCCTTAATGACCCCTTGCCAGAAGACCTGTGGATTAACGCTGCCCTGTAACGGGTCGCAAACCCTGCCGCGACTATGGTGCGCCACCACCAAGCGGGGAATTTGTCGTGTTTGAAGCCATCCTCACCGACTCCGCGCCCGACCCGAGGGGGGCGCGCGGCGGCGCCAGCTTCCTGGCCCAGTGCCTCGACGCCCAGCGGCGGCTGATGCCCTACGCCCTCGCCTGCTTCGCGATCAGCCTGCCGGTCTTTGTCTGGGCCGGCTCCTTCGCCGCCAATCCCATGTGGATGGCGGCCAGCTTCGCCATCTTCGCCCTCAACTGGGGCGCCTTCTACGCCGTCGTGAACTGGATGCGCACGACCCCGGACGTTCCCGTCGCCCGCCGCGTCCGCGTCCACATCCTCTCAGGCCTGCTGTGGGCCGGCGCCGTGGCCCAGGTCGCCGCCCTTGCCGATGGCGCGGGTCCCGCCCGCGAGCCCCTTCTGCTGATGGCCGCCGCCGGGGCCATCGTCTGTTTCTTCTTCAGCGCCCCGCTGCTGCCCGCGCTGCTGACCGTCGCCCCGCTGGCCGCCGCCGGTCCCCTGATCGCCCTCTTCAGCCATGCCGGCAGCCGCGACCAGGGCCTGGCCGTCTGGGGCGCCATGGCGCTGGCCATGGCCCTGTGCCTGATCCTCAACCAGATGATGCGCCAGCAGTTCGCCCTCGCCGCCGAGCGTGAGGCCCTGATCGCCGAACGCGGCGAAACCCTCGAGCGGGCCCAGAAGCTGGCCCGCTCCAAGTCCGACATCGTCTCGACCCTCAGCCATGAGATCCGCAACGGCCTGAATGGCGTGACCCACGTGCTGGCCGCCGCCGCCGGCCAGGGCGGCCGCGCCGCGCCCAGCCGCGAACAGCTGGGCGCCGCCCTCACCGCCGCCAACGAACTGATCGCCGTGCTTAACGCCACGCTCGATTCGGAAACCGCCGAAGCCGGCCGCCTCGCCCTCGACCGCCAGCCCTTTGATCCGGTGCGCCTGGCCCGCGAACTGGTCCTGCTCAGCCGCCCCCACGCCTCGGCCAAGGGCGTCGAACTGTCGGTCCATATCGACGATGGCCTGGAGAAGGCCCGCGGCGCCGTTGTCGGCGACGTCACCCGCGCCCGCCAGGTTCTGTCCAACCTGATCGGCAACGCCGTGAAGTACACCCTGCGCGGTCGCATCGAGGTGCGCCTGTCGCTCGACGAACAGGACCGACTGGTCATCGCCATCGCCGACACCGGCCCCGGTCTTTCGGCCGATGAGCTGGAACTGGCCTTCGAGCCCTTCCGCCGCGTCGAGCGCACCGGCGCCGGCGTTCCTGGCGCGGGCCTGGGCCTCTCCCTCTCCCGCCAGCTGGCCTCGCTGATGGGCGGCCAGCTGAAGGGTCAGAGCGCGGTCGGCGTCGGCAGCTGCTTCACCCTCGAACTGCCCTGGGACGCTGCCGCCGTGGCCGCCACCGAGGCGGACGAGTCCATGTTCCGCAGCCCGATTGCCCCTTCAAAGCGGGCCATGCGCGTGCTGGTCGCCGAGGATGACGCCCTCAACGCCGCCATGCTGCGCGCCATCCTCGAACAGCTCGGCCACCAGGTGGTCCATGCCCAGAACGGCAGGCGGGCCATCGAACTGGCCACCGCCGTCGACTTCGACCTGGTCATGCTGGACGGCCGCATGCCCGGCCTCGACGGGGCCCACACGGCCGCCGCGCTGCGGGGCCTTGCCGGTCCGGCCGGCGAGATGCCGATCATCGCCGTCATCGGCGGCGACGCCGACGAAGCCCGCGAATGCCTGGAGGCGGGCGCCGACGCTGTCCTGCGCAAGCCGGTCACCGTCGCCGGCGTCGCCCGCGCCGTCGCCGACGCTTCCGCCAAGGGCCGTGACCAGGTCGCCGGACGCGATCTGTCGGCGTTCGCCACGGGTTAGCCCCGCGAACGTCCCCTTCCCCTGAGACAACCTTCCCTCGCCCGCCCCGCAACGCCATGATGGCGCAAACAACGGGAGAGCGTCGAAGTGCTTAAGGGTCTCAAGGTCGTCGAACTGGCCACCTACATCGCCGCTCCCGGCGCCGCGGCCATCATGGCCGACTGGGGCGCTTCGGTGATCAAGATCGAGTCGCCCAAGGGCGATCCGATGCGCATGTTCTTCGACGCCTTCGACACCGGCGAGAACGACAACCCGGTCTTCGAC
>JBILYE010000236.1:0-5394 GCA_044377925.1 Caulobacter sp.
GTGCTGTCAGGGCTGGAGGCCGCCTATCGCGTCTTCCTGCGGATGAGGCCTTCGTTGCAGCGGCTTGCCGGCGGCGGACGAGGCGCATGAGGCCGGAACCGGAGCGTCCCGAGGACGGGCAGGAGAGCGTCTGGGCCTTCCCTCGCCCGGCTGTGGCCGAGGCCACCTCGGCCCACCTGGTCATACGCCATCGCGGGGTGGTCGTTGCCGACACCCGCCGGGCCATTCGCACTCTCGAGACCAGCCACCCTCCCAGCTACTACATTCCCCGCGATGACATCGCGCCGGGCGTTCTGCGCTCCGCAGGCGGCGGCTCGTTCTGCGAATGGAAGGGCGAGGCCCGCTACTGGGACGTCGCGATCGGCGATGTCGTCCTGCCTCGCGTGGGGTGGAGTTACCCGGTCCCGACCCCGGCCTTCGCCCTGTTGCGCGACCATGTCGCCTTCTACGCCGCCCCGTTCGACCACTGCAGCGTCGAAGGCGAGACCGTCACGCCCCAGGCCGGTGGCTTCTATGGCGGCTGGATCACGTCGCGGCTGGCCGGTCCCTTCAAGGGCGGCCCCGGCACACAGGGCTGGTGACGATGACAACCGGAGATGACAGGGCGCGAGGCCGCAGCGTTCCGCACGGGCGGCTGTCGCGGCTGAGCCAGTTTGGCCGCCTCGCGGGGTCGGTCGCGGGCGGCATGGTGGCCGAGGGCGTACGCCGATTGGCCGACGGCGAACGGCCCCAGTTGCGCGACATGCTGCTGACGCCGGCCAATGTCGGCAAGATTGCTGACCGCCTGTCTCATCTGCGCGGCGCCGCCATGAAACTGGGGCAGATCGTCTCGATGGACGCCGGCGACCTGCTTCCAGCCGAACTGACCCGGATCCTGTCGCGGCTGCGCGATGATGCCCATCACATGCCTCCGGCCCAGCTCCAGAAGGTGCTTGCCGGGGAGTGGGGCGCGAACTGGAGGACGAGGTTTTCGCGGTTTGATGTGAAGCCTGTCGCGGCCGCATCCATCGGGCAGGTTCACCGGGCGGTGACACGAGACGGTCGCGAGCTGGCGATCAAGGTGCAGTATCCCGGGGTTGCGGAGAGCATCGACGCCGACGTGGACAACGTCGCCACTCTGCTCCGGATATCGGGCGTCCTGCCGCGGGGTCTGAATGTCGCGCCGCTGCTGGCCGAGGCCAAGCGCCAGCTGGCCGAAGAGACCGACTATGTCCGTGAAGGCCGCCAGATGACCCTGTTCGGTCGCCTGCTGTCCGACACCCCGGAAGTGGTCGTACCCGCTCTGGATCCCGACCTGAGCACATCCCGGGTGCTGGCCATGACCTATCTTGAGGGTGACCCGATCGAATCCCTGGAGACGGCGCCGAGGGACCGACGCGACGCGGTCATCCACACCCTGATGACCCTTGTCCTGCGCGAACTGTTCGAGTTCGGCGTGATGCAGACCGATCCCAACTTCGCCAACTATCGCGTGCAGCCTAAGACCGGCCGGCTCGTGCTGCTGGACTTCGGAGCGGCCCGGCCCGTCGATGCGGCGACCGCGGACGGCTACCGTGAACTGCTGCGCGCCGCGATGGGCGGTGATCGCGCGCGTGTCCGTGACGCGGCGCTGGCGGCGGGGTTCCTTGGGCCTGCCGTCGTGGCGCGGCGCCAGGCCGCCCTGAACGGCATGATCGATGTCATCCTGGGCGAACTGAACCGGCCCGGACCGTTCGACTTCGGCCAGCGAGGCTTTGTCGCAACCCTTCGGGATCAGGGAATGGAAATCGCGGCGGATCCGGCGGCCTGGCATCTGCCGCCCACCGGCGTCCTGTTCGCGCAGCGCAAGATCAGCGGCACCGCGCTTCTGGCGGCGAAACTGGGGGCGCGCGTCGACGTGAGAGCCCTGGTCGGTCCGTGGCTGGACGACGCCCCGGGTATGCGAACAGTTCAGGTTTAGCCAACGGCATGGAGCCCATGCCTAGCCACCGTCCGTTTCGACTATCGGCACGGCCCGCGAGATCATGGCGGGCTACACCCGCATGTTCATGCCGGCGCTTTTCGCCCGTGGCGGACACCCGGCGCTGGTCGCGCGCCGGATCGGCGGCATGGTCGATACCTGGGGGCTCAAGGAGGTCCCGGAGTGGTCGATGATGGGCTACATGCGCTATCGAAGCCGGCGCGACCTCGCCCATCTGGTCTGTGATCCCCGGTTCAGCGGCGCTCACGCGTTCAAGTTCGCCGCCATGCCGCAAACCTTCACCTTCCCGACCCGGCCGATGATCATGACCCTGGCGGGTCCAAGGCTTTCGGTCGGACTGTCGCTGGCCCTCGTCGCCGCGGTGGCCCAGATCGCTCTGCTGCTGTCCGCCGCCCCGAACTGAAAAGCGGTCACGCTTCGCTGACCCAAGCTTGCGGAACAGGCGCCTTCTCGCCCGATTTCAGCTACCACCTTTCGCTGCTTCGTGTTTCATTCTCGTCTTGCGTGTTTTGCACATCCGGAGTCTGAAGCCTTGGAGGGCGCTCAATGGCGACCGACCGCACCCCTGCCCTGCTCGTCAAATCCGCCGGAAATCTGAGATCCGGCCAACTCGGCTTCGGGGCGGTCTCGGTCAAGGTCAGGGCCGAGCCCCTGTTCCAGCACATCCCGGCCGACAGCGACGGGCAACTGGGCCTGGCGGGGGCTGAAGCCAGCTGGCAGCGGCTGACGCTGGAGGACGGCGCCGATCAGAACGTCTGGGACCTTTGCCACGCCCTGACCCGTCCCGGCATGGGTCTGGCGGGCGGGCAGGCGCTGTTCGCCGAGCCCGACCTCTGGCAGCGCTGGAACCATCCGATGGTCGAGGGCGGCCTGGGCGCGGCGGCGACCTGCGGCCCGGCCAGACAGCAGCGCACCGACTTCCCGTGCTTTCCGGGCGACAACTACTGGTTCAGAGGCGCCGACCATTCCGGATTTGGCGTCATGCCCGGGGGTGCGGACGGAGCCGGCGCGCGGATCGCCCACTTTGACACGGGCATCGACCCCGATCATGCCACCCTCCCCCCGCACATGCGCCTCGATCTGGCGCGCAACTTCATCGATGCGGGCCGTCTGACCGATGCGACAGACCGGTCCGACGGCCTGCTGGTCCAGGACGGCCACGGTACGGGGACCCTGGGCATTCTCGCCAGCCAGGCCTATGGCGGCGCGCCGGGGGCGGAGGTGGTTCCGATCCGTATCGCCGACCGGGTGGTCCTGTTCCGCAACAGCGCGCTCGCCAAGGCCTTCGACTATGTCTACGGCCTGCGAAACACCCCGACCGCAGCCATCGACGTCATCACCATGAGCATGGGCGGCATCGCTTCCCAGGCTTGGGCCGACGCCATCAACCGGCTCTATGAGGCCGGGGTCTTCATGGTCACGGCGGCCGGCAACAACCAGAACAACCTGCCGACCCGCGGGATTGTCTTCCCGGCCAGGTTCCAGCGGGTGACGGCGGCCTGCGGGGTGATGTTCGACGGCCAAGCCTACGCCGATCTCGGAGCCGGGCGGATGGCCGGCAACTACGGACCGCAGGGCAAGATGCGGACGGCCCTGGCCGCCTTCACCCCCAATGTCCCCTGGGCCGTGCGGGGCTGTGGCGGCCTTATCGATTTCAGCGGCCAGGGCACCTCCTGCGCCACCCCCCAGATCGCGGCGGCGGCGGCTGTCTGGATCGCCCACAACCGGGCCGCGCTGAACGCCTATCCCAAGCCCTGGATGAAGGTCGAGGCCGTACGGCGGGCCCTGGCCCAGGCGGCCAGGACCGAGAAGCTGGATCTCTCGAAGCTTGGGGCCGGGGCCCTGCGGGCTGACGCGGCGCTGGGCATCGCCCCACCGGCCGCCGCCAGCCTGAAGCAGGAGGCGAAGGACAAGGCCGACTTCCCCATCCTGAGGATTCTCACCGGTCAGGGCATCGCCGCCGGTGCTCACGGCGCCATGCTGGAACTGGAGGCCCTGCAGCTCTCGCAGTCGGCGGAGATCGAGGGCCATTTACCCGACACTGACGCGCCCGAGACCGCACTATCACCCGCCCAACGTCGGCGCATTTCACAGGCCCTGGCCGACCAGCCCGGCGCTTCGGCGGCGTTAAAGCAGGCCCTTGGCGTCAGCACGTCGCCGCGACCGGCCGCAGCCAGCCTGCCGAAGGGCGAGACCGCCGAGGCCATGACCCGGATGCATCTGGAGAACGCCCTCGCCCCGCCCGTCCAGCCGCCCCCCAGCCGACGCCTGAGGGTCTACGCCTTCGACCCGTCACTCAGCACGTCGCAGGACACCGCCGCCATCAATGTCGCCCGACTGGACGTGCGCTGGGAGGACGGGCTGCAGCCCGGTCCGGTCGGCGAGTACCTGGAGGTCGTCGACATCGATCCGGCCAGCGACCGCGCCTACGCCCCGGTCGACCTCAACCATCCCCGCCTGCTCAGCCAGGACGGCCTGGCCCCGCATCCGGGCGACCCGCGCTTTCATCAGCAGATGGTCTACGCGGTGGCCATGACCACCATCGGCCACTTCGAACGCGCGCTCGGCCGCACCGCCCTGTGGTCCTCACGGCCGCCGGGCAAGGGGCGGTCGGAGACCTTCATCCGCCGCCTGCGCATCTACCCCCACGCCTTCCGGGGCCAGAACGCCTACTACACCGCCGAGCGCAAGGCGCTGCTGTTCGGCTACTTCCCGTCGGTCGGCGCCGACTGGCGCGACCAGGCGAGCGGCCAGCTGGTCTTTACCTGCCTGTCGCACGACATCATCGCCCATGAGACCACCCACGCCCTGCTTGACGGCATCCACCCCCGCTACCGCGAGGCCACCAACCCGGACGTCCTGGCCCTGCACGAGGCCTTTGCCGACCTCGTCGCCCTGTTCCAGCATTTCACCCTGCCGGAAGCCGTCGCCCACCAGATCGCCGCCACCCGGGGCGACCTGACCCGGGACAATCCCCTGGTCAAGCTGGCCGCCGAGTTCGGCCGCGCCACCAGCCGGGGCGGCGAGTTCCAGACCGCCCTGCGCGCCGCCGTCGACGACGAGACCCGCGCCAGCCTCAACGGCCTGCGGGGTGACGCCGCCGTCCTGCCGATCGAGGTGCATGATCGCGGCGCCCGCCTGATGGCGGCGGTGTTCGACGCCTTCCTGAAAATCTACCAGCAACGGTCCGATGAGGTGATCCTGCTGGCCACAGGCGGCAGCGGGATCCTGCCCCAGGGCCGGCTCTCACAACCGGTGGTCCAGGCCCTGGCCCGGGAGGCCAGCAAGACGGCCGGCCACTTCATGGGCATCTGCATCCGCGCCCTCGACTACTGCCCGCCGGTCGATGTCGAGTTCAGCGACTATCTGCGGGCGATGATCACCGCCGACCGCGACCTCGTCCCCGACGATCCGCGCGGTTATCGCCTGGCCCT
>JBILYE010000239.1:0-5298 GCA_044377925.1 Caulobacter sp.
GGCTTCGTGGTCGACGACGCCATCGTCATGATCGAGAACATCGCCCGCCACTGGGCGATGAACGACGGGCGGACCCGCGCCCAGGCGACCGTCGAGGCCGTGGCCGAGGTCGGCAACCCGACGGTGGTCGCCACCCTGACGGTGGTCGCCGCCCTGCTGCCGATGCTGTTCGTCTCGGGCCTGATGGGGCCCTACATGGCGCCGATCCCGGTCAACGCCTCGGCGGCCATGGTCTTTTCCTTCTTCGTGGCGGTGATCAT
Source organism: Caulobacter sp. (assembly GCA_044377925.1). GTDB lineage: Bacteria > Pseudomonadota > Alphaproteobacteria > Caulobacterales > Caulobacteraceae > Caulobacter. The sequence continues at coordinate 261 of JBILYE010000239.1, forward strand.
CGCCCCCTGGCTGATGATCCGGGTGGCCCGCAAGGCGCTGGCTGGCGGGATGGGCGCCGGCGGCGGCCATGCCGCGCACAACGAGGGGCCGCTGGGCCGGCTCTACCGCCGCATGGCCACGCCGGTGATCCGCAGCCGCCGGTCAGCCTGGATCTTCCTGATCGCAGTCGGTCTCGCCACCCTGCTGTCGATGTCGATGTTCGGCTTCAAGGCCGTGCCGGTGAAACTGCTGCCGTTCGACAACAAGTCCGAACTGCAGGTCGTCCTCGACATGCCCGAGGGGACCAGCCTGGAGGCCACCGAACGCACCCTGTCGGGCGCCGCCGCCGTGGTCCAGGGCCTGCCCGAGGTGGTGTCGCTGGAGAGCTATGCCGGGACGGCCGCGCCGTTCAACTTCAACGGCCTGGTGCGCCACTACTTCCTGCGCGACCGGGCCGAGCAAGGGGATCTGGCGGTCATGCTGGCCCCCAAGGGCGACCGCAGCCGCAACAGCCACGCCGTGGCCCTCGACCTGCGCCGCCGCCTGGCCGACCTGCCCCTGCCCAAGGGCGCCTCGATCAAGGTGGTCGAGGCGCCGCCGGGACCGCCGGTGCTGGCCACCCTGCTGGCCGAGGTCTACGGCCCCGACGCCGAGACCCGCCGGGCGGTGGCCGCCAGGCTGGAGACCCTGTTCCGCGCCGAGCCCTCGGTGGTCGATGTCGACAACAGCTACGGCGCCCGCCGGCCCGTGCTGCGGCTGATCCCCGACCGCGAGAAGATGGAGCGCTTCGGCGTCTCGCAGGGCCAGGTCAACGACGCCATCGCCGCCATCACCGGCGGCCAGGTGCTGGGCTACGCCGCCCGCGAGGCCGAGCGCATGCCGGTGGAGATCGCCGTGCGACTGCCGCAGTCGGCCCGCGCCTGGAGCGAGCAGATGTCGGCGACGCCGGTGGCGGTAACCACGGTCGGCGGATCCCCCCGGCTGGTGTCGCTGGGCGCGGTGGTCGAGGCCCGTCGGGAACTGGCCAGCTATCCGGTCTATCGCCGCGACGGCCGAGCCGCCGAGATGGTCACCGCCGAACTGGCAGGCCAGTTCGAGGCGCCGATCTACGGCATCCTGGCGATCGACAAGGCCGTGAAGGCCAGCGATTGGGGCGCCCTGGATCGTCCCGAAATCCGCCTCAACGGCCAGCCGAAGGACGAGTCGAAATCAACCATCCTGTGGGACGGTGAATGGGAGATCACCTGGGTCACCTTCCGCGACATGGGGGCGGCCTTCGGGGTGGCGCTGCTGGGCATCTACGTGCTGGTGGTGGCGCAGTTCCGCGACTTCCGCCTGCCGCTGGTGATCCTGACCCCCATTCCGCTGACCCTGATCGGCATCGTCATCGGCCACATGCTGTTCGGCGCGCCGTTCACGGCCACCTCGATGATCGGCTTCATCGCCCTGGCCGGGATCATTGTGCGAAACTCGATTCTGCTGGTCGACTTCATCCGGCATGCGCGCACCCCCGGCCGGTCCTTGCGCGAGGTGCTGCTGGAGGCCGGGGCGATCCGCTTCAAGCCGATCCTGCTGACCGCCCTGGCGGCGATGATCGGGGCGGCGGTGATCCTGTTCGATCCGATCTTCCAGGGCCTGGCCATCGCCCTGTTGTTCGGGCTGATGTCATCAACCTTGCTGACGGTGCTGGTGATTCCGGCCATCTATGTCGCCCTGAAGGACGACGGGCGCCCCCTGCCCGCGCCGGCAAGCGTTAAGGTGGAGCCATGACCGCTACCGCCCTGATCGCCTCTTCCTCCCCCGCCGACCTCGCCGAGCTCGAGGCCAGCGCCGCCCCGGCCGCCCGGCTGATGCGACTGTTCGGCAACGAGCAGCGGCTGATGCTGATGTGCCGGCTGAGCGATGGGGAATGCTCGGTCGGCGACCTGGCCGCCTTCGCCGGGCTGTCGCAATCGGCCTGTTCGCAGCATCTGGCCCGGCTGCGCGAGGCCGGCGTGGTCGCCCCCCGGCGCGAGGCCCAGACCATCAACTACGCGATCGCCGATCCGGCGGCGGCGCGGGTAATCGCCCTGCTTTGCGACATCTATCGCGGCAAGCGCGGCAAGGAGACGCCATGAGCTATTTCAACGCCCGAACCTTCCAGGACCCCTTTGAAGTGGTCATCGAGCGCACGCGCGCGGCCCTGCAGAAGCACGGCTTCGGGGTGCTGACCGACATCGATGTGCAGGCGACCCTGAAGACCAAGATCGGCCAGGACTTCCGCCCCTACCGCATTCTCGGCGCCTGCAATCCGACCATGGCCCACGAGGCGCTGAAGCTGGAACCGCACGTCGGGGTCATGCTGCCGTGCAACGTGATCGTTCAGCAGACCGACGCCGGGGTCGAGGTGGCGGCGATCGATCCGGCGGCCTCGATGATGTCCATCGACAATCCGGTGCTACAGACGCACGCGGCCGCTGTCGGCGAAGCCCTGTCCAGGGCCCTGGCCGATATCTGATCCTCAGCCGTTGAAGCTCTTCACCGCGTCGATGATCTGCTGCTGCACCGCTTCGTCCATGTAGGGGTGCATCGGCAGGGCGAGCACCGTCTCGGCCAGCGCTTCGGTGACAGGCAAACCGCCCGGACCTTGCGGAAAGTGGGCGTAGGGCGCCTGAACGTGCATCGGCACCGGATAGTACACGGCGGTGGGGACGCCCTGTGTCTTCAGGTGGGCGGCGAGGCCATCGCGGTTGGCGTGCTCGATGACGTACTGGGCCCAGACCGACTGGCCGCCGTCGATGACGGTCGGGGTCGAGGTCACGGATCCGGCGAGGCCGGCGGCGTAGCGGTCGGCCACGACCTGGCGCATCCCGATCTCTTCGGGGAAGATGGCCAGCTTCTCGATCAGGATGGCGGCCTGGATCGAGTCCAGGCGGCTGTTCATGCCGATTCGGGTGTTGAGGTACTTGGTCTCGTGCTCGAAGGTGCGGCCCACCAGGTCCGGCGTCACCGCCTTGCCGTGGACGCGGTAGCTGTCCATCAGGTCCCAGAGTTCCTGATCCTTGCAGACCACCGCCCCGCCGTCGCCGTAGCAGCCGAGCGGCTTGGCCGGGAAGAAGCTGGTGGTGGCGACATCGGCCCATCGAATGGGATGGTGGCCGTTCAGGGTGCAGCCGAAGCCCTGGGCGCTGTCGCTGATCAGTTTCAGGCCGTGACGGTCACAGATGGCGCGCAGGGCCGGGTAGTCGGCGGGCTGGCCGAACAGGTCGACGGCGATGACCACGGCCGGGCGCAGCCGGCCCTCGGCCTTGATGGCCAGGATGGTCGCCTCGAGATGGGCGGGGTCGAGGTTGTAGGTATCCGGCAGCACATCGACGAACACCGGAGTGGCGTTGGTCCAGGGCACGACTTCCGGCGTCGCGGCGAAGGTGAAGCTCGGGCAGAAGACCGCATCGCCCTGGCCGACGCCCCAGGCCATCAGCGGCAGGGCGATGGCGTCGGTGCCGTTGGCGCAGGAGAGGGCCAGCGGGGCCTGACCGAAGGCGGCCAGCTCGGCCTCGAACTGGCGGACCTCCGGGCCCATGACATAGGCGCCGTGGTCGAGGACGCGGGCGATACCGGCGTCGATCTTGTCGCGGATCCGGCGCTGCTGCGCGGCGAGGTCGATGAAAGCGATGCTCATGGCGGGGCCTCTACGCTGGTGTCGCGGCATATTCGAGACAAAGGCTGTAACCGGATGTTTCCCCCGGAAGCCCCTCAGGCGGAAGAGGTTACGGCTCCGGCGCCTGGCGGGCCATGCCGCGTGCGCGATGCGGCGGATGTTGGGGGGATAGGATTGGAGCTGTTTCGCGATAGAAGTCCCCATGACCGCCACCTCGCAACTGCTCGCCGGGATGCGGCCCGAGGAGATCGTCGTCGCCGATCTCATCGACCGCGCCACCCAGATTTCCATCGACCTGGCCATCGGCGGGGTCATCCTGGTCGTCACCCTTTGGGCGTCGCGCTGGCTGTCGACCCTGGCCAGGGCGGCGGTCGGCCGGATGACCCGGCACGTGCCGCCGGACGCCACCCTGCAGACCTTCATCGGCTCGGCGGTGCGCTACGTGGTCATCATCGTCGGCCTGGTGGCGGTGCTGCAGCAGCTGGGGGTGAAAACCACCTCCATCCTCGCCGTGCTGGGCGCCGCCTCGCTGGCGGTCGGGCTGGCGCTGCAGGGGGCGCTGAGCAATGTCGCGGCCGGGGTGATGATCCTGGCGCTGAGGCCCTACCGGGTCGGCGACGTGATCGAGACCACGAACCGGACGGGTACGGTGCGGGCCCTCGACCTGTTCACCACCGAGCTGACCACCGCCGACAACCTGAAGATCGTCATCCCCAATTCCAAGGTGTTCGGCGACGTCATCGTCAACAAGAGCTTCCACGAGCGCCGGCGGGTCGACGCTGTGTTCCGCATTCCGATCACCGTCGACCTGGCGGACTATGTGTCGACGTTGAAGACCCGCGCCGCCGCCGATCCGCGGATCATGGGCGACGTCGCGCCGGTGGTTGAGATCACCAGCATGGCCGAGGCCTGGGTCGAGGGCGCGGTGCGGGTCTGGACCCTGCCGCACGATCATCCGGCGGTGATGGCCGACCTGCTGCTGGCGGCCCGCATGCTGGCGGCGGGGCAGACGCCGCTGCCGCCGCCGGAGCTGCCGATACCGGCCCCGCCGAAGGCGGCTAAGCCAAGGCCTGGGAAAGGTCTGAAATCAGGTCTTCGCAGTCTTCGATCCCGACCGAAAGCCTGACCAGGCCGTCGGTGATGCCGACCGCCTCCCGCTGTTCGGGCGGGATGGAGGCGTGGGTCATGATGGCGGGGTGTTCGATCAGGCTTTCGACGCCGCCGAGCGACTCGGCCAGGGTGAACAGGCGGGTGCGTTCCAGCAGCCTGCGGGACGGCGCGAGGCCGCCCTTGATCTCCACCGAGATGATGCCGCCGAAGCCGCCGGTCATCTGTTTCTTCGCCAGCGCGTGCTGCGGGTGGGATTCCAGGCCCGGGTAGATGACCTTCTCGACGGCCGGATGGGTCTCCAGCCAGCG
>JBILYE010000240.1:0-5271 GCA_044377925.1 Caulobacter sp.
AAGGGCGGTGAATTATGCGGTAACTACAAGGGGTTGGGGACCGGCTTGCAAAACGCCGTTCCCTGATGTTCAAGCTACCAGCCGCACTTCTGGCCCTTGTTCTGCTTGATCAGCCAGGTGTTGAGCGGCTTGAAGTACTCGGTCACCGCGCTGGCGTCGGTGCGGCGCTCGCCGGTGAAGGCTTCCAGCTCGTCCGGCCAGGGCTTGGACTGGCCCATCTCCATCATCTTGTTGAACTTCGCCCCGACCTCCTTGTTGCCGTACACGGAGCAACGGTGAAGCGGGCCCTTCCAGCCGGCCTGCTTGCAGGCGGCGCGGTGGAACTGGAACTGGTAGACGTGGGCCAGGAAGTAGCGGGTGTAGGGCACGTTGCCGGGCACATGGTACTTGGCGCCCGGGTCGAAGGCGTCGGCCGGACGCGGTCCGGGCGGGGCCACGCCCTGGTACTTCAGCTTCAGGGCCCACCAGGCGTCGTTGTAGCCGGCCGGCTTCACCGAGCCGTCGTAGACCTGCCAGCGCCAGCGGTCGACCAGCAGGCCGAACGGCATGAAGGCGATCTTGTCGAGCGCCATCTTCAGCAGGAAGGGCGTGTCGCCCTCCGTGCCCGGAACCTTGTCGAGGATGCCGACCTGGTTGAGGTAGGTGGGGGTCAGGGCCGAGAGACCGACGAAGTCGCCGATGGCCTCATGGAAGCCGTCGTTGGCGCCGCCCTTGAAGATGTAGGGCTGATCCTTGTAGGCGCGCTGGTAGTAGTTGTGACCCAGCTCGTGGTGGACGGTGTAGAAGTCCTCGGCGTTGACCTTGGTGCACATCTTGATGCGGATGTCGTCGCGGTCGTCGAGGTTCCAGGCCGAGGCGTGGCAGACCACCTCGCGGCCTTCGGGACGGGTGATCTGGCTGCGGGTCCAGAAGGTTTCCGGCAGGGGGGCCAGACCGATCGACGAGTAGAAGTTCTCGCCGGTCTTGACCATTTTCAGTGGGTCATAGCCCTTGTCGACCAGCAGCTGGTCGAGGTTGTAGCCGTCGGTGTCCTCGGCGGGTTTCACCGTCTCATAGATGTTGCCCCACTGCTGGGCCCACATGTTGCCAAGGAGGTCGGCGCGGATCGGGCCGGTCTTCGGCTGGACGTCGTCGCCGTACTTCTCGTTGAGTTCCTTGCGCACGTAGCAGTGCAGGTTCTTGTAGAAGGGCTCGACCTGGCTCCACAGCCGATCGGTCTCGGCGGCGAAGGCGTCAGGCTCCATGTCGTAGCCCGAGCGCCACAGGGCCCCGGTGTCCTTGTAGCCGAGCTGCCGGCTGCCCTCGTTGGCCAGCTCGACCAGCTGGGCGTAGTCGGCGGTCATCACTGGCGAGATCGAGTGCCAGCCTTCCCAGGCGGCCTTCAGTTCGGCCGGATCCTGGCTCCTGGCGAGGATGTCCTCGGCGTCGTTGAGGGTGATCTGCTTGCCTTTGAACGCGAACTTGCCGGTCGAATAGATGCTGTCCAGCCGGCCGCCGATGGTCGCCATCTGGTCGGCGGCGCCGGGGCGTTGCGGGGCGGGCAGGACCAGGGCGCGCTTGAGGATGTCCAGCTTGCGGCGGGTGACCGGGTCGGCGGCGGTCTTGTCGTATTTGGCTGCCTGCACGGCCAGGTCGGTGGCCAGGGTGGTGGCTTCGGCGGTCGCCTTGGCCTCGAGGAACATGGTGTCCTCGGTGATGTTGGTGGCGCGCACCCAGGCTGACTTGTTGACGTACTCCGACAGCTTGGCGAGGTCGGTCTCGGCCTTTTCGATGAAGGCCTTGGCCTCTTCGGGGCTGGGCGTGGCGGCCGCGGCAGGGGCCGCAGCCGGCGTCGGGGTCTGGCCGATAGCGAAACCGCCGGTCAGGGCCAGGGCGGCGGCGGCCGCCAGCAGAGTCGTCTTCTTCATGGGACGCTTCCTCGGGAATTGGGGTGCGGCAAGGGAGCGTAGGGGAAGGGTTGCGTCAAGGGCGGAGCGTTTTACCGCACGCAGGCGGCCAGCCCTTCCCGGCGCACCGTGCCGCTGGCCGCCCCGATCCGCTTCGAGCGCTTGCGCACATAGGGGCCTGGCGTCACCGCCTTCCATTTCAGGGGGCTGGGCAGGATGGCCGCCAGGCGGGCGGCCTGCGACGGCGTCAGCTTATCCGCGCCGACCCCGAAATAGCGCCGCGCGGCCGAGTCGGCGCCGTAGACGCCCGGGCCCCATTCGACGCTGTTGAGGTAGACCTCCATGATCCGCCGCTTGCCCCAGATGGTCTCGATCAGGACGGTGAAGTAGGCCTCCAGACCCTTGCGGACATAGGACCGCTGCGGCCAGAGGAAGACGTTCTTGGCCGTCTGCTGGCTGATCGTCGAGCCGCCGCGAATCTTGCCCGGCCGGCGCTGGTTGTGGGCCATGGCCTTTTCCATGGCCTGGAAGTCAAAGCCCCAGTGGCTGCAGTAGCGGGCGTCCTCTGCGGCGATCACCGCGTTGGGCAGGGCCGGGCTCATCTTCGACAGCGACATCCACCGCCGGTCCAGGCCCTTGCCTTCGAAAACCCGCTGAATCATCAGGATCGTCACCGGCGGCGGCACGAACTTGAACAGCAGGGTCGAGGTCACAGGCGCCAGCACACCGACCACCAGCAGCAGCAGAGCGATCCGCCGGATGAGGCGGCCGACGCCGCCGCCCCGTTTGACCGAGGGCGCGGGACGGGAGGGGCGCGCGCGCCGGGAGGGCGGCTTAGGCGCCGTGGGCGCGGCGGTCCCGGTGGGCGGGATGTCGTCGGCGGGATCCGGGGGCGGCGCATCGGTCAGGCGGTGACCTGCGGCCGCGTCGTCGGGAGGCGTGGCTTCGATGGCGTCGTGCGAGACCGCGGTGGAGGCGATCTCCGGCGAGGAGGCGTGCGGCGCCGGTTTGACGCTGTCGCCCTCGTCCTTGCCAGACGTCTCATCAGACATGCGCATCGCCCCTTGCCATGACCTTGGGGCGACATGCTAACCGCCCTGCCGCAACTTGTCGCGAGAGAGCGCAACCATGAACGTATCCGACGCCGTCGCCGCCCGCGTTTCGGTCCGCGCCTTCAAGCCGGACCCCGTCCCCGCGGCGCTTTTGCGCGAGCTGCTGGAGAAGGCCCACCGCGCCCCCAGCGGCGGCAACCTGCAGCCGTGGCGGGTCCACGCCATCGCCGGGGCGCCGCTGGAAGCGCTCAAGGCGAAGGTGGGCGCCAACCTCGGCGGCGAGCAGCCCGAGTACGACGTCTATCCGGAAAATCTCTGGGACCCCTTCCGCACCCGCCGTTTCGAATGCGGCGAGGATCTCTACGCCACGATCGGCATCCCCCGCGACGACAAGCCCGCCCGCCTGCGCCAGCTGTTCAAGAACACCCAGTTCTTCGGCGCCCCGGTCGGGATCTTCTTCAGCCTCGACCGCAAGCTGGGTCCGCCGCAGTGGTCGGACGTCGGGATGTATATGCAGACCCTGATGCTGCTGGCCGTCGAGGCGGGTCTGTCCACCTGCGCCCAGGAGTTCTGGGCCCGCTATCCGAAGACGGTGGGCGAGTTCCTGGGCCTGCCCGACGATCACATGCTGTTTTCCGGCATGGCGCTGGGCTACGCCGACGAAAGCGAGCCGATCAACAGCCTGCGCACGCGGCGGGACCCGTTCGATGTCTGGGCGGAGATGCGCGGTTTCGACTAGAGCGGAACCGCCGCCACCCCAGCCCCGCCGTCCTCGTCGCCCCAGGCGACGCTGCGTCCGTCCGGGGTCATCGCCAGGGCGGAGATGGCCGCGCCCTTCTCGGCCTTGATCATCTCGCGCCGGCCGCTCTTGAGGTCACAGACCCAGACGCGGCCATCATCCAGCCCGCCGGCCAGGATGCCGGCCCCCGGCGTCGCCGCCACCCGCACGACCAGGGCGTCCTGGTCATAGGCGATCTCGGCCGCTTCCTTGCCCATCGGTCCATTGGCGCCCTGGAACGGCCAGACCACGGCGCCGTTGGCCCCGGACGTGGCCAGCATCAGGCCGCCTGACAGGAAGGCCAGGCTTTTGACCTTGGCCGGATAGCCGCCCATCCGCATGTCCTTGGAATCAGACAGGCGCCAGCCGTGCAGGCTATTCTCCTGCATGGCGCTCATCAGGAACTTGCCGTCCGGGCTCCACATAACCAGCGCGTGGCTGCCGGCCCATTTCAGGAACTGAGGGACCTGCTTCTCGATCCGCGCGTACCACAGGGCCGCGCCGCCGTAGGTGGCGGTGGCGATGCGACGGCCCTTGGGGTCGAAGGCGATGTCTGCGACCGACTTGTCGTGGGTGAAGATGCGTGAAAAGGCGGCATCCTTCGAATCGCGGACGTGCAGCTCGCGACCCGCCGAAAAGGCGATCAGCCCGGATTCGGCGCTGGCGGCGACCGCGTCGATCCATTTTCCCTTCACGGCCGCGATTTCGCTGGCGACCAGTTCATCGCCCTCAAGACGGCTCCAGACCACCCGTCCGTCGTCCCCCGCGGTGAGGATGCCGCTGCCCGAGGGATGTGCGCAGGCGGCCAGGACAGCGCCGTCGTGAGCCTGGACGGTGACGAATCCTTCAAGCGTTACAAGGCGCGCCGTGCCATCGCCCAAAGCGAACATGGGTACGGCTTTGGCGTCAAAGAGCGCGGCGGTCACATAGGCGTCGAATTCGAGGATCATGCTTATCCGATTAGACCGGATGGACCCCGACCCGCCAGAGCGGCGTTCAGATTCCCGCACGGCGAGAGACGGGCTTTACAGGTCGCCGCTCCTGCGCCATGGGAGAAGCGAATAACAGACGGGCCGACCAGTGGCCCGCCACGAGGAGTGTTCCAATGGGTGCGCAACTAGCCGGCGGCGGCAAGAAGTCGAAGTTCGATCTCGGACAGAATTCCGAGATCAACGTGACGCCGTTCGTCGACGTCATGCTGGTGCTGCTGATCATCTTCATGGTCGCGGCTCCCCTGGCGACGGTGTCGATCGCGATCGACCTTCCCCCGGCCATTCCGCCGCCCCCGGGCGCCCCGAAGCCGAAGGATCCGACGATCATCTTCATCCAGAAGTCGGGCGCGCTGTTCATCGACGGCGCCCAGACCCGCCTGGAGAATCTGCCGGCCGACGTTCCGGCCGACATGGTCAAGAAGGGCGTCACCTCGGTTCCGCAGACCGAGCGGGTGTTCCTGCAGGCCGATCCGGACGTGCTCTATGAAGACTTCATGGCCGTGCTGAACGTTCTGCAAGAGAACGGCTACTTCAAGGTCGGCATCATCAACGAAGACATCGAG
>JBILYE010000241.1:0-5268 GCA_044377925.1 Caulobacter sp.
GCCTCGGGCCCGCCGATGTGGCAGGTGATCGCCACCGGCGTGCTTATGCTGGCCACCGTCGCCCTGGTGATGTGGATCGCCGGCCGGGCCTTCCGGGCCGGGGCGCTGTCGACCGGCAAGGTCGACTTCAAGGGGCTGGTCGCGAAACTGCGCGGCGGGGAGTGAGTGCGTGCATCGGCACGCGGCCTGCGGCCGCTGCTCAGCATGACCAGCTCTTGTGAGCCATCCCAAGTCATCCTGAGCAGCCCGCGCGGCGGGCGTGTCGAAGGACGCAACGCCGGTTGGCCTAGAAGTCGTACAGCCGGTCCGAGACTTCGTCGAAGTTGCTGACCGTGACGCCCAGGTCGTTCACCAGGCCATTGTGCAGGCTGTAGACCCAGCCGTGCACATTGAGGTCCTGACCCCGGGCCCAGGCGTCCTGGACGAAGATGTCCGAGGCGACGTTCTTGACCTGGCGCATGACGTTGAGCTCGACCAGCCGGTCCCATTTGGCGCGGTCGCCTTCGATGGCGTCGAGGTCGTGGCGGTGGTGCTCATGCACCTCGCGGATCGGGTGCAGCCAGTGATCGACCAGGCCGCGCCGCTTGCCGTCCACCGCCGCCGCCACGCCGCCGCAGCCGTAGTGGCCGACGACCAGGATGTGCTCGACCTTCAGCACATCGACCGCGAACTGCAGGACGCTGAGATAGTTGGCGTCCTGCGGCGGGGCCAGGTTGGCGACGTTGCGGTGGACGAAGAGCTCGCCCGGATCGAGATCGACGATCTCGTTGGCCGGCACCCGGCTGTCGGAACAGCCGATCCACAGGTATTTCGGGCTCTGCTGGTTTTCGAGCCGCTTGAAGAAGTTGGGATCGACCTGGATCTTCTTCAGCGACCAGGCTTTGTTGTTGGCTTTCAGGTCCTCGAGCATGGATCAGACCTTTGCGTCGGGTTGCAGATTGGGGTGGGAAGCGGCGATCGCCGGATGCTTCAGGGCGTGTTCGCCGGCCGCCACAAGGGCGGGATAGGGCGACAGGTCCACGCCAAAGCGATTGGCGTTATAGATCTGCGGGACCAGCAGGCAGTCCGCCATGGTCGGGGTCTCTCCGAAGGCGTAGCCGGCCCCGTGCCGGGCGATCATCGGCTCCAGCGCCGCAAAGCCCTCGTCGATCCAGCGGGCGACCCAGGTATTGCGGCCATCCTCGTCGATCCCCATCGCGCTCAACGATTTGAGGATGCGCAGGTTGTTCACCGGGTGGATATCGCAGGCGACGATATCGCACATGGCCCGCACCCGTTGCCGGTCGAGAGGGCTGTTCGGCAGCAGCGCCGGCTGAGGATGCGTCTCTTCCAGCCATTCGAGGATGGAGAGGCTCTGGCTCATCACCTCACCGTCCACCTCAAGGGTCGGGACCAGGTGCTGGGCGTTGATGGCGCCATAGGCCTCGCCCCGCTGTTCTCCGGCCACCAGGTCGACGGGGACGTAGTCGTAGCTGAGCCCCTTGAGGGCCAGAGCAATGCGCAGGCGATAGGGTCCCGACGCCCGCCAGGCGCTGTAGAGCTTCATCAGACGATCTCGAAGCTGAGCGAGCCGACTCCTTCGACGGAGCCCTCTACGAGGTCGCCCTTGCTGACCGCCGCGACGCCTTCCGGCGTGCCGGTGAAGATCAGATCACCGGCCTGCAGGTCCCACAGCTTGCCGGCTTCCTCGACGATCTCGGGCACCGACCAGATCATGTCGCCGACCTGCGCCTTCTGGCGGACCTCGCCGTTGACCGACAGGCTGATGGCGGCGTCTCCGAGGGTCGCCAGCTTGCGGATGGCGCTGATCGGGGCGGAATGGTCGAAGCCCTTGGCGGCGTCCCAGGGCTGGCCCTTGGCCTTGGCGGCGGCCTGCAGGTCGCGACGGGTCAGGTCGACGCCGACCGCATAGCCGAAGATGCCGTCCGGCCCCATGGCGACGACCAGCTCGATCTCGTGATGCAGGTCGGATGTCGCCGACGGATAGGGCACGTCCTGACCGGGCGGCACGATGGCGTCAGCGGGCTTTGCGAAAAAGAACGGCGGATCGCGGTCGTCACCGCCCATCTCGGCCCGGTGGGCGGCATAGTTGCGGCCGACGCAGAGGATGCGCCGCACCGGAAACGGCGCATCGCCCTCGACCGGGACGGTGGGGCGGGGGCGGAGGGTGAAGGCGTGCTCGGGCATATTGCGCTCCAGTTGCTCCCCTCTCGGGGAGCTGGCAGCGGCGCAGCCGCTGGCTTAGGGGGTCCGCACCAATAGTGGCGGCGGTGGAGAGGGGTTCAGCGGATCAGCTGGTGCGGACCCCCTCCACCATCGCAGCGCGATGGTCGTTCGGCGTACACGCCTCACCCCCCCGAAGGGGAACGACCACCGCGCCTTGAGACCTTAAGCCAGCGACGGCTCGATGGTCTTGCAGGCTTCGATAAGGCCTTGCACCGAGGCGACCGACTTTTCGAACATCGCCTTCTCTTCGTCGTTGGTCGAGAACTCGATGATGCGCTCGACGCCGCCGGCCCCGATGATCACCGGCACGCCGACGTAGAGGTCCTTCAGGCCGTACTGGCCCGAGAGATAAGCGGCGCAGGGCAGGCAGCGCTTCTTGTCCTTCAGGTAGCTGGTGGCCATGGCGATGGCGCTTTCGGCCGGGGCGTAGAAGGCGCTGCCGGTCTTCAGAAGCTTGACGATCTCGCCGCCGCCGCCGCGGGTGCGCTTGACGATGCCGTCGAGCTCTTCCTGGGTCATCCAGCCTTGCGACACCAGTTCGGGCAGCGGCAGGCCGGCCACCGTCGAGTGACGGACCATCGGCACCATGTCGTCGCCGTGGCCGCCCAGCGTCCAGGCGTGAATGTCCTCGACCGAGACGCCGGTCTTTTCAGCCAGGAAGTAGGCGAAGCGGGCGCTGTCCAGAACGCCGGCCATGCCGACCACCTTCTCGTGCGGCAGGCCGCTGAACTCACGCAGGGCCCAGACCATGGCGTCGAGCGGGTTGGTGATGCAGATGACGAAGGCGTTCGGGGCATGGGCCTTGATGCCCTCGCCGACGGCCTTCATGACCTTCAGGTTGATGTTCAGGAGGTCGTCGCGGCTCATGCCGTCCTTGCGCGGCACGCCGGCGGTGACGATGCAGACGTCGGCCCCGGCGATGTCCTCGTAGGAGTTGGCGCCCTTCAGGGCCACGTCCTTGCCGAACACGCTGGTCGCCTCGGCGATATCCAGAGCCTTGCCCTGCGGCGTGCCCTCGGCGATGTCGAACAGGACGACGTCGCCCAGCTCTTCGCGCGCGGCGATGTGGGCCAGGGTGCCGCCGATCATGCCGGCGCCGATGAGGGCGATCTTGGCTCGAGCCATGGAGCAGGTCTCTCTGAAGTGAAGAAAAAGGGTCGCGGGCGGTCTAGACCCGCGCCGCCCTGCTCTCAAGCCCCCTTTCGCGGATGCGACGGTGCGTCCACCTGGGTCCGGCCTGCCGGCCCGCCCAAGAGCAAGCTTACACGGCCGCTAGCGCGGCCTACTCAGGATGACGTATGTCGGCGAGAATCAAAGTTCGTCATCCTGAGTAGCGGGCGCCGCCCGCGTGTCGAAGGACGCACACTGCTAGAGGCGCCGACAAACATGTCGAAGACCGATCCCGGCAACTATTTCGAGGACTTCCGCCTCGGCCAGATCATTCGTCACGCCACGCCGCGGACGGTGACGGCCGGAGACGTTGCGCTCTACACGGCGCTGTACGGCCCGCGTTTCGCGCTGTTTTCCTCGGACGAGTTCGCCCGCGCCTGCGGCCTGCGCGGCGCGCCGGTCGATCCGCTGATCGCCTTCCACATCGTCTTCGGCAAGACGGTGCCGGACATCAGCCTCAACGCTGTGGCCAACCTGGGCTATGCCGAGGGCCTGTTCCTCAGCCCTGTCTTCCCGGGTGACACCCTGACGGCGACCAGCGAGGTCATCGGGCTGAAGGAGAACTCCAACCGCAAGACCGGCGTCGTCTATGTCCGCACCACGGGCGAGAACCAGCATGGCGAGCCGGTGCTCTCCTACGTGCGCTGGGTGATGGTCCGCAAACGCGACGAGGCCGCCGAGATCGCCGAACAGCGGGTGCCGGAGCTGAAGGCCGCCGTTCCCGCCTCTGATCTGGTGATCCCCAGGACCCTGGACTTCTCGAAGTACGACTTCGCCCTGGCCGGCGCGGCCCATGCCTTCGAGGACTATGCGATCGGCGAGAAGATCGACCACGTCGACGGCATGGCCATCGAGGAGGCCGAGCACCAGCTGGCCACCCGGCTCTACCAGAACACCGCCAAGGTTCACTTCAACCAGTTAGAGCGGGCCAAGGACCCGACCGGCCGCCGGCTGGTCTACGGCGGGGTGGTGATCTCCACCGCCAAGGCGCTGAGCTTCAACGGCCTGCAGAACGCCGGGTTGATCCTCGGCATCAACGGCGGCCGACATGTGAACCCCTATTTCGCCGGGGCCACGGTGTTTGCCTGGAGCGAGGTGCTGGACAAAGCCCTGCTGGAGCCGGGCATCGGGGCGTTGCGGCTGCGGCTGGTGGCGACGAAGGACCGCCCCTGCGCGGATATGCCGGACAAGGACGCCGCTGGCGCCTATCCGGGCGAGGTCATCCTCGACTTCGACTACTGGGCGGCGGTTCCGGCCCGTGGCTGAGTTCGAGATCGATCCGGCCTTCATCGCCACCAGCCACGCGGTCGGCGACCTGCCCCTCTGCCACGTCCGCCTGCAGGACGACGCCCGCTATCCCTGGCTGGTGCTCATCCCGAGGCTGGCGGGGCTGCGCGAGATCGAACAGCTGTCGGCCGGGGACCGGGCGCGGCTGATGGAAGAGGCGGTGCTGGCCGGCAAGGCGGTGCGCGTGCTCGGTGGCCTGTTCGATTTCGAGGTCGAGAAGCTGAACATCGGGGCCCTCGGCAATGTCACGGCCCAGTTGCACGTGCATGTCGTCGGGCGACGGGCGGAGGATCCGGCCTGGCCGGGGCCGGTGTGGGGCCACAGCGCGGCGGAGGCCTACGACGGCGTGGACGATGCGGTGCTGGTGGCGCAAAAGGCGTTGGGGCTCTAGCGGGCGACAGTCGGGCCGCGTGTCACCAGGGCCGCCTGAATCAGTTGCGCCGCACGGTCACAGAGCGATTGGCGCCGGCTTCCCACAGGGTTCCGCTCCAGCCGCCGCCGGCAGGATCCAGCTGCAGGATCGAGGCCTCCCGCGCGCCCCTGGGGGTGAAGCGGATGTAGACGCCGCCGCTGGCGGTGCGTTCG
>JBILYE010000242.1:0-5232 GCA_044377925.1 Caulobacter sp.
CCGGGCTCGCTCTCGGCTCGGCGCGCAACCACCTGCAGGAAATCGGCGATCTCCTGGCCGGCGGCGCCCGGCGGCAGGCTTTCGATCGCTGGCGCGCGGACCTGCCCGCCCTTGCTGAAGACCCCTCACCTGACTTCGATGCTCTCCGGGCCCAGCCGGGCAGCACGACGGACCGCGAAGGGATTATCGCCAGCCTGTGCGCTATCCGTGACCCGGCCGCCCTGCCGCGCCAGCTGTCCTTGCTGGCCGACCCGGCATTGAGCGACGCGGAAGCCCAGCTGGCCTGCGAGGCCCTGCTCGCCAACGCCGCCACGGCGCCCGGCGCCTGGAGCTGGCTAAAGGCAAACTGGGACAAGGTCGGCGACCGCCTCGTCGGTTGGGGCGGCCGGGGGGCCGTGGCCGGGCTGGCCGCCTTCGCCGATCGCGCCGTGGCCCGCGACATCGCCGCCTTCTTCTCGGGCCGCGAAATTCCCGGCGCCGTACGGACCCTGCCGGCCTCCCTGGCCCGCATCGCCGGCCGCGCCCACTTTCGGGATCAGTGGCAGACGCCGATGGACTGCCTCCTGATGCAGACGGCCAGCGGCGGTCCGTCGCCCGCGCCGCGGCAGATGGCTGAACGCCGGCTGCTCGGCCTGCTCGCCGCGGGCTTCGACGGGGCCCTGCTCCACCGCCGGATCCTCGACCAGCAGGGCCAGCCGGCCCCGCCCTGGATGCATAGCGCCGAGAACCTGCAGTCGGCTCTGGCGGCGGTCGAACGTCAGGCGATCCTGGCCTGGGGCGGGGCTAACCCGACCATCGGCGATCTCGCCGACCGTCTGATCGAGGACCTGACCGCCACCGCCGGGCAGGCCGACCGGCTGATCCGCAAGCTCGCCGAGGGGGATGCAGCCATCCACGCCCTGGCCGCCGCGACCCTGGTACGCGGCCGAGCCACCGGAAATCGCCGGCTTCGCGAGGCCGTTCTGACGGCCAGCCTGTCCAGCGATGACACGGGCGCCGACCGCCTTCGAGCCCAGAGCCGGGAAGAGGCGCCCGTCGCCCCCGGGTTCGACCCTTTCGCGAAGGCGCCCAACCGCCGCCAGCGGCTCGAACTCAAGGCCATGTTGGCCGACACCCCCGCCGCCCTGCGCGGTCTGGCGGCCGAAATCGCAGCCATTCGCGCCGAAGTGAAATAACTGTGCCATCCTGCCGCGACGGCGCCCTTGAGCGAAGCGGCGCAACGCGCTTCTATTCGCGCTTCAAGTGAACACCGATAACCCGGCGCAAGACCGGGCTCCCGAGGAAGCCTCATGCACCCGACGATCTTCGCCAAGAGCCACCCCGACCGCGCTGCCTACATCATGGCGGGAACCGGCGAGACGGTGACCTACAAGGAGCTCGACGAGCGCTCCAACCAGGGGGCGCAGCTGTTCCGGTCGCTGGGCCTGGGGGTCGGCGACGTCATCGCCGTCTGCATGGAGAACAACGCCCGCTACTTCGAGATCGCCTGGGCCGGCCAGCGCTCGGGCCTCTACTACACCTGCATCTCGTCCAAGCTGACCGCAGGCGAGATGGATTACATTCTGCGCGACTGCGGTGCCAAGGTGCTGATCACCTCGGCTGCCATGGGCGATCTGGCCGATGAGGTCGCCAAACTGGTTCCGGACCTTAAGCTCTACATGGTCGGCGGGACCCGCGGCCCTTACGAGAGCTTCGAGGCGGCCCGTGATCGTATGCCGACGACCCCGATCGCCGATGAGACGGCCGGGTCGGACATGCTCTACTCCTCCGGCACAACCGGCCGCCCCAAGGGCGTCAAGCCGGCGCTGAGCGGCCTGCCGATCGACGCGCCCAACGCCCTGCAGATGATGACCACCGGCCTGTTCGGCTTCCCCGACGGCTGCGTCTACCTGTCGCCGGCGCCGCTGTACCACGCGGCCCCCCTGCGCTGGTGCATGAGCGTCCACAAGCTGGGCGGCACGGTCGTCGTCATGGAGCGGTTCGATCCGGAAACCGCCCTGGCCCTGATCGAAAAGTACAGGATCCAGACCGGCCAGTTCGTGCCGACCCACTTCGTCCGTATGCTGAAGTTGCCGGAAGATGTGCGGGCCAAGTATGACCTCAGCTCGATGGTTTCGGCGGTCCACGCCGCTGCCCCCTGTCCGATGCCGGTCAAGGAACAGATGATCGCCTGGTGGGGCCCGATCATCCACGAATACTACGCCGGCACAGAGGGTAATGGCTTCTGCTACATCGGCTCTCACGACTGGCTGGCCCACAAGGGCTCGGTCGGCAAGGCGGTGCTCGGGTCCCTGCGCATCTGCGACGAGGAGGGCGACCCCCTGCCAGCCCGCGCCGAAGGTCAGGTCTATTTCGCCGACGGCCCGCCGATCAACTATCACAACGACCCGCAGAAGACGGCTGACAGCTACAACAAGCACGGCTGGACGAGCCTTGGCGATGTCGGCTGGATGGACGAGGACGGCTTCCTCTACCTGACGGACCGCAAGAGCTTCATGATCATCTCCGGCGGGGTGAACATCTACCCGCAGGAGATCGAGAATCTGCTGGTCACCCACCCCAAGGTCACCGACGTGGCCGTGGTCGGCGGGCCGCATGAGGAGATGGGCGAGCAGGTCATCGCTGTCATCCAGCCGGCGACCGGCAAGGGCGATCCCGAACTGGCCGCCGAACTGCTGGCCTTCTGCCGCGCAAACCTGTCCCATGTGAAAACGCCGCGCGTCATCGACTTCATGGAGGAGTTGCCGCGCCATCCGACCGGCAAGCTCTACAAGCGGCTGATCCGCGACGCCTATTGGGGCAAGACCGACACCAAGATCGTCTGATCGCCAAGACGCCGGGGCCTCCGGCGCCGGCGTCGGCGTCGTTGGATGGCCTCACGCCCCTCCCGTTAGAGTTGTTGCAGAACGCCGGGTCTTTGGTGGAGCGCCCTACACTGGCCCTTGCCTGAAAGATTCGCGACGTCGTTAAATCAGGCCCCAGTCTGGGCCCTGTAACTTTCCGGACGAATTTCTTTTTACTTGTTGGGCCAACAGCGTATTCAGAACTTTCAGGCACGGTTAATTCTGGATAACGTTGTTTTATTTCCCTTTGGCGAGGGTTGCAGGTTAGTGCGCGTAGAGTTGGCATTGCGGTGAGCGGCGAACTTGACAAAGACGCCGCCAGTGAAATGGCGGCGCTGGTCCTGGCGGTCCTCGATCAGGATCGGCTCGACGGCATGATCCAGGAAGCACGGTTCGGCGACGTCAGCCTGGCCTTGCTCGACAACTGGGCGCCCCACGCCGAGGATGACGCGTCGATGACCCGAACCCTTCGGGATGTCGGCCACTATATGGCCGGCATCTGGGCCCTGGGGCTGCACGGCTCGTCGGAGGGCTTCAACCACGCCAGCCTCAGTCGCCTGGTCGAGCCCCTGGGGCTCGGCAGCCGCAGCCGGGTGCATGCCATGCTGGTCTATCTTCAGGTCATCGGCCTGATCAGACCCATACCCGCGCAGGGCGACGGCCGCATCAAGCGCTATGCGCCGACCCCCGCTCTCGAAGCTCTGTTCCGCGCTCGCTGGCGCCGTGAGCTACGCCTGTGCCTGCCGCTGCTCAGCGGCGCCCAGGCGGTGCTCGACCGCTGGGACGAACCAGGCGTGTTCGAGGCCTTCATGGCCGCCACCGGCCGGTTCATGGCGGGCAGCTTCCTGGCCTATGATCGCAAGGCGCCCAACCTCGACGGTATCTCCGAGCGCAACGCCGGCCTGGTCGTGCTGGGCCAGTTGGTCAGCATGGCCGGCGGCGACTTTCCGCCGACCGGTCCGGCCGTCATCAACCTGAGCGAACTGGCCAAGCGCAGCGGCGTTTCCCGCCAGCACGCCCGCAACGTCCTGAAGGTCGGCGAGAAGGCCGGCTTCTGGCGCACCGGAGCTGATGGACGCCTGAGCTTCACTCAGACGTTCGACCTGCAGATCCGCGTGCTGATGGCTTCCTACATTCTGCACCTGGGATGGTGCGGCGACCAGGCCCTTGCAGCCGTTGATGCCAGTCTTCGCCGCGCCGTCACCCCTTGAGCCCGGCGCGGCTCAGGTCAGGCGCCCTACCCTTCGACTTTTTCTCCGACTGATACGCGGGCCTTCAGCCGTTCGGCGGCTTCCGCGATAACGCGCGCGCGGCTGGCGTTGAGATTCGGCCGGGCGGCCCTCGCCTTGGCAGCCTCGACCGCCCGGTCGGTTGCGCCGTGAAGATCGAGCATATAGGCGACCTCTTCCAGCACCGCCTTCTCGATCCGTCGCTTGCGTGCCTGACCAAACATGGGCTCGCCCTCCAATTGGCGAACCCGCGCTTATGCGGGTCCAAGAGCGCGTGGCAGTGTAATAATCCGGTACGATCAGCCTTCGTCGATGCTGATCACCCGGCGCACGTCGTCGCCGATCAGGCCGATCGCCGACGGGTTACGAACGCCGGGCAGAGCGACGACATCGAACAGCTCGCGCACCACCCCTTCGATCCGCACCCATTCGACGGTGTCGCCGCTTTCGGTGTCGATGACCAGGATGCCGCAACGGGCCACCGCGTCACGGCTGGCCAGCGCTTCGTCGAGGGGCAGGCCCTGGAAGGTGCGGTTCTCGCGGGCCTGCGACAGGCCGACCAGGGCGTACTTGCCGATGAACGACAGGCCCCGCGCATAGCCGGGACAGAAAGCCACCGATTTGAAGGCCTTGGTATCGGGATCGACAAAGCCCAGCTCGCCGGCGCCGGAGTTGAGCACCCACAGCTTGCCCTCGTGAACGCGCGGCGAGTGGGGCATCGAAAGCCCCTCGACCACGCGCTCGTTGTTGGTCACATCCATGATCATGCCGCCATCCGAGCGGCGGTCGCGCCAGCCGTCGGCGACGTCTGACTTCGAGACCATGGTCACATAGCGCGGGCGGCCGTTCTCCATGGCGAGGCCGTTCATGTGGCAGCGGTCTTCCGGGGCCAGCTTGGTGATGAAGGGCGGCTGCCAGATCGGCTTGAAGCTGTAGCCCTCGCTGATCGTCGCCAGGCAGGAGAACAGGGTGTTGACGAAGACGATGTTGCCGTCCGCGTCGAAGGCGATGTCGTGGGCGTCGACGTCGCCGGTGATCCAGGAAACGCGCGGGGTGTAGACCGCGTCGTGGACGCCGCTCATCTGGCCGGGGGGCAGGACGTTGTCGAAGCGGTAGATCTGGTAGTGGGTGGCCAGCGCCAGCTTGCGGGCGTCCTCGCT
>JBILYE010000039.1:0-19410 GCA_044377925.1 Caulobacter sp.
CGCCTACGTCCTGAACGGCTCCAAGCGCTACATCACCAACGCCGCCAAGGCCGGGCT
The DNA here is from genome assembly GCA_044377925.1 of Caulobacter sp. Taxonomy (GTDB): domain Bacteria; phylum Pseudomonadota; class Alphaproteobacteria; order Caulobacterales; family Caulobacteraceae; genus Caulobacter. The sequence goes on from JBILYE010000039.1 coordinate 58, forward strand.
CTTTACGGTCATGGCCCGCAGCAACCCGGACGTGAAGGGCGGCGGCGGGGTTTCGGCCTTCCTGGTGCCGTCGGACCTGCCCGGCATCACCGTCGGCCCGCCTGAGAAGAAAATGGGCCAGCACGGGGCCCAGATCCACGACATCACCTTCGACAACGTCCGGGTGCCGGTGGAGAACCGGCTGGGCGCCGAGGGCGAGGGCTTCAAGGTGGCCATGCAGGTGCTCGACAAGGGCCGGCTGCATATCGGCGCCCTGTGCGTGGGCGTCGCCGAGCGGCTGATCGCCGACTGCGTGGCCTACGCCGGCGAGCGCAAGCAGTTCGGCCAGGCGCTGAGCAACTTCCAGATGGTCCAGGCCATGCTGGCCGACAGCAAGACCGAATGCATGGCCGCCCGCGCCCTGGTGCTGGAAAGCGCCCGCAAGCGCGACGGCGGGGCAAATATCGTGCTCGAGGCGGCGGCGGCGAAGTACTACGCCTCGGAGATGGTCGGCCGGGTGGCGGACCGGGCGGTGCAGATCTTCGGCGGGGCCGGCTATGTGGCCGACTACGGCATCGAGCGGCTGTACCGCGACGTGCGGATCTTCCGGATCTATGAGGGCACCAGCCAGGTGCAGCAGCTGGTTATCGCCCGCGAGACGATGAAGCGCGGCGGGTAGGGGACAGCGCTGTTCCTTCTCCCGCTTGTCGGGAGAAGGACGCTTACGGCAAGGGGTGAACGTAGACTTCGTTCTCGACGATCCGCCCATCCTTGAGGATCACCAGATCGAAGCCGCGCATCTTCGTCACGCCGTCCGGCATGGCGATGTCGCAGTACCAGCGGCCGCAGAAGCCGCCCTCGATGGCCCAGACCGTTTCGGGCCTGTAGGTCATCGGCGGGGTCGCGGCGAACAGGCCTTCCAGATAGGGCTTCAGCGCCGCGTGGCCGGTGATGCCGGCGGCGGTGTTGTTGTCCTTGTAGAGGCAGTCCTCGGCGTAGAAGCCGAGCAGGGCGGTGACGTCCTTGGCGGTCCAGGCGGCCAGCCAGCGGGCGTTGAAATCCTCGATGTCCATCAGGCGGTCTCCAGCACGCGGGCGACGTGGGCCTCGGTGAAGATGTCGGGCGGCAGGGTTTCGGGGCCGGCCATGACGGCGAAGCCGTGGGCGCCCAGCATCGGGTCTTCCGAGGTGCGCTCGAAGTGGTGGCGGCGGCGGGCCTTGGCGTCGTCGCCGAACTCGGCGTCGAGGCTTGAGGTGATCTTCGCGGCGATGCGCAGGCGGCGCAGGCGCTCGGCCCGCTCCTCGGCGTAGGGGGCGAAGTTCCAGTCGCCCGAGCTGAGGATGTCGCTGACGATGCGGACGTCGCGGTAGGTGATCGACAGACCCAGGCCGATGATCGGGTCGTTCCAGCCGGCGGCGTCGCCGACCAGGACGACGCCCTCGGCGTAGGGGGTGTCGGTCCAGCTGTCGTTGTTGAAGTAGCTGAGCAGGGGGCCGGCCGGGGTGGCCTCGGCGATCGCCTCGTTCATCGGGCTGCACTGCATTCGGAAGGCCTCGAGGAAGGCGCGTGGGCCATCGGGGCCGGCGAAGCGGCGTTTCTGCTCCAGGCCATAGCTGCCGTAGAGGCGGATGCGGCCGCCGCCTTGCGGGAAGGCCAGGAAGCCGAAATCGCCTTCGGTGCCGATGGCCTGCAGGTCTTCGGGCCAGGCGTGAGCATTCTCGACCAGCAGGCCGGCGAACCAGTGGTGAGGCCGGTCCTGATGCAGGGCGACACCGGATTTTTCGCGGACATAGCTGGTGCGGCCGTCGGCGCCGACGATCAGGCGGCAGGAGACGGTCTTCTCCCGTTCGCCGACCACGTAGGTGACACTCGGCGCGGCGCCCGGCTGGATCGCCGTCACCCGCGCCCCGCGCAGGCCCTTGGCGCCCCGGCGGACGGCTTCGTCGAACAGGGTCTGGCAATGGTGCGGATTGCCGATGCAGAGGGGGCCGGGCACGTCCGGCAGGAACATGCCGAGCGGCAGGGTCTTGGCCTCCGCCTCCTCCGGCGTGCGACTTTCGTCATAGGTGATGTGGCGGGTCAGGTGGTGGCCGCCGGCCGCCATCAGAACGTCGTAGAGGCCCAGCCGCCGGGTTTCGGCGACGCCCCAGGGGGCGATCCACTCGCCGCGCACCCGGTCCTCGTACACCTCGCTCTGTTCGAGCAGCAGCACATCGACGCCGCGCCCGGCCAGCACTGCCGCCAGGGCCGATCCGCCGATGCCGCCGCCGACGATGACGATCTCGTGGTCCATCTGGTCTCTCCCACGTCCAAGGCGGTCTGACGCCGCCCTTACGCTAACGTCAGCCTAATCCAGACGGATGCGGCGGCAATGGTGACTTTGCGTCAGCCTCCTCGCTTTTATTGGGCGCGTTTTCCGGGCCGGTAGGTCTCGGCGACGTGGCCCTTGAGCTGCGCCTCGGTGAACCAGACCGGCTTGAACCTGTGCGCCGCGAACAGCGGGGCCTGGTCGGCGTAGTGTTTCGAGCGCGCATCGAGGGTGGCTGAGCCGAACTGGTGGACGCTCTGGCTGGAGAGTTTGCCGGTCTTGTCCCATTCGACGAGCATGATGAAGGTGTCGCCGGCCACGGCCGTCAGACGACCGTCCTTTCCGGGCTCGCCGTAGATGGCCCGCAGGGTGTCCGGGCCGCCGTCGACAGGCAGGTTCACATCGCCGCGCACCAGCCGGTTGACCTCGCTCCACTCCGGGTCGATGCGGCCGAAGTGCTGCTTCAGGTTGGTGGCGGTCTCACGCAGGGCGACGGCGGGGGAGGGGGGCAGGCCGCCATCCCTGGGGCCGACCTCGACGGCCCAGGCCGTGCCGATGGCCAGGGCGGCGGCGCGGCTGTTGCGGTCGGCGCGGAAGTCCCAGCCCCGCAGCAGGGCCTGGGCGGCCTTCAGATCGGCGTCGCCGCCGGCCGGCAGCGCCAGCACCTGCCGCACGATTTCGGCGACCTGGGAGCGCGGGCTGTAGGTGACATCGAACTTGTAGGTCTGGAACTCCTCGGGGCTGATGGAGGTATCTGCGCCGAAGGTCTCCAGCTCGCGCCAGGCGCGGTTGGTCATGTCGGTCTGGATGCCCATCGAGGGGGCGAAGCTGCGCGGGTCGAGGCCTTCGCCGTCGGGGGTGGCGCGGAAGGGGGTGTTGTTGGCGTTGAAGACCAGGCCGCCTTTCGGGGCCCACAACTGCGGGACGCGGTCGAAGGGCAGGTAGCCCTGCCAGATCAGGTCGGAGCGGTCGCCGGGGAGAACGCCCTGCCAGTCGATGCCCTGCACGTCCGGCCGGTTGGGAAACAGACCGTTGTAGACATAGGCCACCGTGCCGGTGCGGTCGGCGTAGATGTAGTTGATGCTGGGCAGGGCCTGCAGGGCCATGGCGGCGCGCCAGTCCCCGGCATTGCGGGCCAGGTTCAGCCGCCAGTACTGCAGCGGCTGGCGGATCTCGCCCATGCCGGCGAACCGCAGGGCGAACAGGCCGGCTTTGGTCTCCATGACCGGGCCGTGGACCGAGCGCAGGACGGGTTTCATCACGGTGACGTGGAAGGGGCCCCACAGCTTCACCCGCATCTTGGCGTCGGTGCGCTCGAAGTCCTTCCAGGCGCCGTCGAGGCGGTACTGGTTCTTGTTCTTCGGGTTGATGGTCAGGCGGTAGGTGTCGATCAGGTCCGGCTTGTTGACCGTGTTGGCCCAGCCGAGGTCGGCGTTGTGGCCATGCAGCATGAAGGGCGAACCCGGGAAGAAGCCGCCGGCGACGTGCCAGCCTTCGCCGCTCTCGACGACGGCCTCGTACCAGGCGACCGCGCCGGTGAAGGGCTGGTGGCTGTTGACCAGCAGGCGGGTGGCGCCGTCGGCCGAGCGGGACGGGGCGACCGCGACGCCGTTGGAGCCCTTGGGCATCGGATCGGCGGGCAGGTCGTTGAGCCGCTTCAACTCGGCGTCGAGGCCGTAGAAGAAGGGGGTCTTGAAGACGAAGCCGGCGGCGATGTCCTTGCCGCTGACCGGAAGCAGGCCGGGCGCCACTTCGTCCGGGTGCTGGGCGCCGTAGAGGTTGATGCCGTCGGCATAGCCCTCCAGCACGGCGCGCACGTCGGGCGGCAGCTGGCTTTCATAACCAGCGTCGACCGCCTTCCAGACCCCAAGCAGACCGACGATGTAGTCGGTCGGCGCGGCCTTGAGGCCATTGGCGGCTGCCAGCTTGCCGCGCGTCGCCAGGGTGACCTCCTGGATGGTGGCGAAGTCGTCCTCGGCGTGGGCGAAGGCCAGGCCGAAGGCGGCGTCGGCGTTGGTCTTGCCGAGAATGTGGGGCACGCCCCAGTCGTCGCGGCGGATCTGGACGTCGTAGCGGTCGGCGCGGGCGATCAGGGCCTTGGCGTCGGCCTTGGCCGGCTGGTTCGGCAAATCGAGCAGCAGCAGCGCCCCCGCCACCAGAATCACGAGCCCGATGAGGCCGATCAGGCCCCTGACGATCCAACGCATGCGCTTCCCCCGAATTTTCCGACAGCCTAGCGGCGGATGCGGCCGTTGGCGACTGGCCGACATCTGGCCCTTATGCCGCTGGGTAACCTGTCTTCATCTCATCACATTTGGCCCTTTCGCCTTGCCCCACAGGCCCCCGGCGGGCTAGGCAGTCCCCGCGCAAGGGCGTGTTACGGGGCCACGACAGAGGGCCTCGGTGCGTCGAAGTAACAAGACGGAGGACGCCGGTGAGCGACGTCTCGATTCCGGGTCTCGACCTGGCCCCGACCAATCACGCCAAACTGGTGGCCTGGGTGCGAGAGATCGCCGCCCTGACCAAGCCGGCGGCGGTCCACTGGTGCGACGGGTCGGACGAGGAGTTTACCCTGCTCACCGACCGTCTGGTCGAGCTGGGCACGATGAAGCGCCTGAACCCGGAGAAGCGTCCGGGCAGCTTCTACGCCGCCTCCGATCCGCGCGACGTGGCGCGCGTCGAGAGCCGCACCTTCATCTGCTCTGAAAACGAGATCGACGCCGGCCCGACCAACAACTGGTCCGATCCCGCCGCCATGCGGGATCGTCTGAACGGCCTGTTCGACGGCTGCATGGCCGGCCGCACGATGTATGTGGTCCCCTTCTGCATGGGGCCGATCGGCTCGCCGATCAGCGCCCTGGGCGTCGAGATCACCGACAGCGCCTATGTCGCCATCTCGATGCGGGTGATGACCCGCATGGGCAAGCAGGCGCTCGACATGATGGGCGCCGACGGCTTCTTCGTGCCGGCGGTCCATACGCTGGGCGCGCCGCTCGCCGAGGGCGAGAAGGACGTGCCGTGGCCCTGCAACGAGGAAAAGTGGATCGTCCACTTCCCGGAGAGCCGCGAGATCTGGTCCTACGGCTCGGGCTATGGCGGCAACGCCCTCTTGGGCAAGAAGTGCTACGCCCTGCGCATCGCCAGCGTCATGGCCCGCGATGAGGGCTGGCTGGCCGAGCACATGCTGATCCTCAAGCTGACCAGCCCCAAGGGCGTGTCGAAGTTTGTGGCCGCCGCCTTCCCGAGCGCCTGCGGCAAGACCAACCTGGCCATGCTGCAGCCGACCATTCCCGGCTGGAAAGCCGAGACGGTCGGGGACGACATCTGCTGGATGCGCTTTGGCCCCGACGGCCAGCTGCGCGCCATCAACCCGGAAGCCGGCTTCTTCGGCGTGGCGCCGGGCACCGGCATCGGCACCAACAAGAACGCCATCGACGCCCTCAACCGCGACTGCGTGTTCACCAACGTGGCCCTGACCCCGGATGGCGACGTCTGGTGGGAAGGCCTGACCGACGAGCCGCCGCCCCACCTGACCGACTGGCAGGGCAAGCCCTGGACCCCGGACAGCGCCACCCCGGCCGCCCACCCCAACGCCCGCTTCACCGTCGCCGCAGACCAATGCCCGGTCATCGCCGAGGAATGGGCCGACCCGGCCGGCGTGCCGATCAGCGCCATCCTGTTCGGCGGCCGCCGCGCCAGCGCCGTGCCGCTGGTGACGGAAGCCTTCGACTGGGAACACGGCGTGTTCCTGGCCTCCAACACCGCTTCTGAAGGCACCGCCGCGGCCGAGAACAAGGTCGGCGAGCTGCGCCGCGATCCCTTCGCCATGCTGCCCTTCTGCGGCTACAACATGGGCGACTACTTCAGCCACTGGCTGCGCGTCGGGGCCAAGGCCGATCCGGCCAAGCTGCCGGGCATCTACTTCGTCAACTGGTTCCGCAAGGACGGCGGCAAGTTCGTCTGGCCGGGCTATGGCGAGAACAGCCGCGTCCTGAAGTGGATCTTCGACCGTCTGGAAGGCGAGGCTGAAGCGGTCGATACCGCCATCGGTCGCCTGCCGGCCAACGGCTCGCTGGATGTCTCGGGGCTGGATCTCAGCGATGAGAAGCTGCACCTGCTGCTCAGCGTCGACGCTGACGTCTGGCGCGAGGAAGCCTCGCTGATCCCGGCCTTCTACGAACGCTTCGGCGACCGCATGCCGGCGGCGCTGTGGGGCCAGTACGAGGCGCTGATGACGCGGCTCGGCGCCAAGGCCAGGGACGGCGAGCGCGAGCTGGAATTGGCGTAGGCCGTCAAGGTTTCGAAAGTTGAGGGCCGCCGGGCAGATTGTCCGGCGGCCCTTTTTCGTTAGAGCGCGAAGCTAGTTCCACTTGTCGGTTGGCGGGCGCTGGGGAAGGCCGTTGTTGCGGGGCACGTTTGGCGCCCGGCCCCAGGATTTGGAAGGCTTGCGCTCGTACAGGCCACCGAAGCGGTTCTCGACCTTGACCGGTGCAATGCTGCTGTAGGTCCGATCTACAAGTCGGGACACCGACCGGTAGACAGGCCGTACCTGCTCTGCTGACGGTACAACCATACAGATCTTCCGATCACCGCCCGGAGCAGCGCCGGCCTCATGGAAGGATGCGATCCGGGTTGTCTCCGCCAGCCAGCTCTTCAGGTTGGTGTAGGACGACACATCGATCTCGCCCTTGCGCGCCTTGAATACGGCGGTGACGTCGCAGCGGGCAGGCGGTGCGTCCAGGCCGGTCGAGGCGAACGCCACGCTCCCGCAGGCCAAAGCCAACAGGCCAGAACTCACAACCCGACGCAGAGCTTTCAAACGCCTATCCCCCCTATAGCCGGAGGATGGCGGTCCGCCGGTATTGGAAGCTTAGCCTGGGCCGCCCTTGGTGTGGAAGTGCCCACCCGTCTTGCTGAGGGCCGTGATCGGGGCCTTCTTGCCCTCGACGGGCAGCTGCTTCACCACGCCGCTGAACACCGGCTTGATGGAGGCCGGCGAGGTCGCGGTGACGCAGATGGTGCGTTCGCCCTCGCGGCCCCAGGGGGTGACCTTCACCTCGGCGACGAGGTCCTTGTGGCCGGCCAGCCAGGTTTCGACGCGGGCGTAGGCGTCGTTGTCGATGCCCATGGCGTAGCTGCCGAAGGAGATCGAGACGTCGCAGCCTTCGCCGCCCGGGCCCGGAGCCGGCGGCGGTTCGGCGCCGCTGTCGGTGGCGCAGGCGGCGGCCAGCAAGGAACCGGTGAGGGCGAGGGCCAGAAAGGCTTTCATGCGGCGGTTCCCATGAAGGACGGCAGCCAGCCCTCATGGGCGGCTCGCAGTTTGTCCAGGTCGATGGAGAAAAGCCCTTTCGAGGCGAAGGCGTTCCCACCCGCCTGACCGACGACGGAGGCGTGCAGGCCCGCAGCGGCGGCGGCGGCCAGTAGCGGGGCCGGGTCGGCGACGGCGACGAGGTAGCGGGCCTGGTCCTCGCCGAACAGGAAGGGATGGGCGTTGGCCGGGCTGGAGGCGTCGAGGGTGACGCCGACGCCGCTGGCCAGGGCCATCTCGGCGGCGCCGATGGCGAGGCCGCCGTCGGAGAGGTCGTGGACGCAGGTCAGCGTGCGGGCGACGATCCGGGCGCGCACGAAGTCGCCGGTGCGGCGCTCCAGATCGAGATCGACCGGCGGCGGGGCGCCGTCCTCGCGGCCGAGCAGTTCGCGCAGATACAGGCTGGCGCCCAGTTCGCCGTGGTTGACGCCGATGACCACCAGGGTGTCGCCGTCCTTCATCGACGAGAAGTCGGCGCGGTTGGCGTAGTCGACCAGCAGGCCGACAGCGCCGACGGTCGGGGTCGGCGGGATGCCCTTGCCGTTGGTCTCGTTGTAGAGGCTGACGTTGCCGCTCACGACCGGGAAGTCGAGGGCGCGGCAGGCCTCGGCCATGCCCTCGATGGCCTTGACGATCTGGCCCATGATCTCGGGCCGCTCGGGATTGCCGAAGTTGAGGTTGTCGGTGATGGCGATCGGGTCGGCGCCGACGGCGGTCAGGTTGCGCCAGGCTTCGGCCACGGCCTGTTTGCCGCCCTCGTAGGGGTCGTTCAGCACATAGCGCGGGGTGCAGTCGCTGGTCACCGCCAGGGCCTTGCGGGTGCCGTGGACGCGGACGATGCCGGCGTCGGCGCCGGTGGCGCTGTCTTCTAGCGTGTCGGCCATGACGTGGCGGTCGTACTGCTCCCACAGCCAGCGCTTGGAGGCGACGTCCGGGCAGCTCATCAGCTTGAGGACGGCGTCTTCCCAGTCAGTGGGGGCGGGGACGGCCTTGGGATCGATGGTCGGATGCTTGACCGGCTCGGTCCAGGGGCGGTCGTAGAGCGGGGCGTCGTCGGAGAGCGGGCTGAGCGGCAGGTCGCAGACGATCTCGCCCTTGTGCTTGAGCACGATGTGGCCGGTGTCGGTGGTGACGCCGATGATGGCCGCGTCCAGGCCCCACTTTTCGAAGATGGCGTGGCCATCGCGCTCGCGGCCGGGCTTGAGGATGGCCAGCATCCGCTCCTGGCTCTCCGACAGCATCATCTCGTAGGCGGTCATGCCCTCTTCGCGCTGGGGCACCATATCGAGGTCGAGCTCGATGCCGACGCTGCCCTTGCCGGCCATTTCGACCGAGGAGGAGGTCAGGCCGGCGGCGCCCATGTCCTGGATGGCGGCGACGGCGCCGGTGGCCATCAGCTCCAGGGTGGCCTCGATCAGCAGCTTTTCGGCGAAGGGGTCGCCGACCTGGACCGTCGGGCGCTTCTCGTCGCTGTCCTCGTCGAATTCGGCGCTGGCCATGGTGGCGCCGTGGATGCCGTCGCGGCCGGTCTTGGAGCCGAAGTAGACAACCGGCAGGCCGGCGGCGGGGGCGGCCGAGTAGAAGATCTTGTCGGCGTCGGCCAGGCCCACGCACATGGCGTTGACCAGGATGTTGCCGTCATAGCCGCGGTGGAAGTTGGTCTCGCCGGCCACGGTGGGGACGCCGACGCAGTTGCCGTAGCCGGCGATGCCGGCCACCACGCCCTCGACCAGGCGTTTGGTCTTCGGATGGCTGGGATCGCCGAAGCGCAGGGCGTTGAGCAGGGCGATGGGCCGGGCGCCCATGGTGAAGACGTCGCGCATGATGCCGCCGACGCCGGTCGCCGCGCCCTGGTAGGGCTCGATGTAGCTGGGGTGGTTGTGGCTCTCCATCTTGAAGATGCAGGCCTGGCCGTCGCCGATATCGACGACGCCGGCGTTCTCGCCCGGGCCGCAGATGACTCGCGGGCCGGTGGTCGGGAACTTGGAGAGGTGCTTGCGGCTGGACTTGTAGCTGCAGTGCTCGGACCACATCACCGAAAAGACGCCCAGTTCGACGAGATTCGGCTCGCGATTCAGACGCTTGAGGATGACGGCGTACTCATCGGGCTTGAGCCCGAATTCGGCGGCGGTTTCGGCCATGGGCTTGGCGGAGGAGGGGGCGCTCATGGAAGAGGGCTTCTAGAGTGCTGCGCCGCCGCTGTGAACCGTTCCCGTGCTACTGAGTGGCGGCCGTCGGGGCGGTGCGCATGCGCATCAGGGACCAGACCACGCCGAGGGCGAACGGCAGGACCATCAGGCCGAACTGGATGGCAGCCCAGGCCGATCCCGACAGGGTGTAGTATTCGCCCAGCTGCAGGGCCATGTGCTTGCCCTGCAGGATGTCCTGCAGCCAGGGCCAGCCGAGCACGGCGAGGAACAGGCTGCTGGTCACGCCGGTGAGCAGGGTCGCCTCGCGCGAGCCGCGCAGGGCGCTGAAGGCGCCGACCAGGGCGGTGAGGAAGACGGCGGCGGCCATGGCCGAGACGGTCGGGCCCCTGTCGCCGTTCAGCAGGCCGAAGCCGTAGCCGACGTACTCCGGATCAACGAGGCTGCGGACCGGCGCGGCGCTGTTGAGGCAGGCAGCGAACAGGTGGGCGAAGCCGACAACGGCGCCGATAAAGCCCGTCCGGCCGCGAAACAGGGCGATCAGCCAGGCGATGAGGATCACCGCCGACACGCCGCCTGCTACGTAGAGCCAGTTGACCTGACTGAAATCCATGGTCTTCCCCCGTTTCGTCAGCGAAGGTGCGGCCTAGCCGGCGGCCGGCCAAGTTAATTCGCGCTCAGGTGGGTTTATGGCGAAGTTTCAGATCAATACCGTCGAAGAGTATTTCGCCCTGGTCCCGGCGCGGCAGCGCGAAATCCTCGAAATCGTGCGCGCCACGATCCGCGAGGCGCTGCCGGAAGCCGAGGAGGTGATCTCCTACGACATCCCGACGTTCAAGATCGGCGGCCGCGATGTCATCTACTACGCCGGCTGGAAGCGGCACTTTTCGATCTATCCGGTCGGCGACGCGGTGAAGAAGGCGCTGGCCGCCGAACTGGCCGGGCTGGAAATCAGCAAGGGCACGATCAAGTTCCCGCTCGATGAGCCGGTGCCGGTCGAGCTGATCGGGCGAATCGCCAAACTGCGGGCGGCCGAAGAGGCTGCGTACAAGCCGAAGAAGAAGCGGCCTTAGGCGCTGGCCAGGGCGCTCTGGAACAGCAGGGCGCCGTCGGCCGAGCCCAGTTCGGCCTCGAAGGCGCGGTCCGGGTGCGGCATCAGGCCGATGACGTTGCCGGCCGGGTTGATGATGCCGGCGATGTCGCGGGCCGAGCCGTTGGGGTTGTCCTTGTAGCGGAAGACCACCTGGCCCTCGCCCTCCAGCCGGTCGAGGGTGGCCTCGTCGGCGAAGTAGTTGCCCTCGCCGTTGCCGACCGTCATCACCGCCTCGCGGCGGCCCTGGTAGGCGGCGGTGAAGCGGGTCTGGCCGTTGACGATGTCGAGGGTGACCGGCTTGCAGACGTATTTCAGACCCGCATTCCGCAGCAGGGCGCCGGGCAGCAGGCCAGCCTCGCACAGGACCTGGAAGCCGTTGCAGATGCCGACGGTGGCGACGCCGCGCTGCACGGCCGCCTTCACCTCGGTCATGATCGGCGACAGCGAGGCCATGGCCCCGCAGCGCAGGTAGTCGCCGTAGGAAAAGCCGCCCGGCAGGACGATCAGGTCGAGGTTGTCGGGCAGCGCGGTGTCGCCGTGCCAGACCATGTCGACGGAGGCCCCGGTCGAGCGCTCGACGGCGACCTTGCAGTCACGGTCGCAGTTGGACCCCGGGAAGACGATGACCGCCGCCTTCATGCGATCTCGACCCGGTAGCTTTCGATCACCGTGTTGGCCAGCAGCTTGTCGCACATGGCCTTGACCTGCGCCTCGGCCGTGGCCTTGTCGCCGCCGACCTCGAACTCGAGAACCCGGCCGACGCGGACGCCGGAGACGTCGGCCCAACCCAGCCCATGAAGAGCGTTCTCGATCGCCTTGCCCTGGACGTCGAGGACGCCCGGCTTGAGGAAAACGTGGACGGTGGCCTTCACTAGTGCAGTCCCCCCTGGATGACGGTCGGCATGTCTTTCATGATCCCGAGGCGGCGGGCCACCTCGGTGTAGCTCTCGATGACGTTGCCCAGATCGCGCCGGAAACGGTCCTTGTCGAGCTTTTCGTTGGTCGTCGAATCCCACAGCCGGCAGCTGTCGGGGCTGATCTCGTCGGCCAGGATGATGCGGCCGAAATCGCCTTCCCAGAAGCGACCGAACTCGATCTTGAAGTCCACCAGGGTGATGCCGACCGCGCCGAACATCCCGGTCAGGAAGTCGTTGATGCGCAGGGTCATGGCCATGATGTCGTCGATGTCCTGGGTGGTGGCCCAGTTGAACGCGGTGATGTGCTCTTCGGCGACCAGGGGATCGCCCAGCTCGTCGTTCTTGTAGCAGAACTCGATGATCGAGCGGGGCAGGGGGGTGCCCTCTTCGAGACCCAGGCGCTTCGACAGGCTGCCGGCCGCGATGTTGCGGCAGATGACCTCCAGCGGGATGATCTCGACTTCCTTGATCAGTTGCTCGCGGTGGTTCAGCCGCTTGATGAAGTGGTTGTGGACGCCGATGGCGTTCAGCTTGGTCATCACGAACTCGCTGATGCGGTTGTTGATGACTCCCTTGCCTTCCAGCACGGCCTTTTTCTGGGCGTTGAAGGCGGTGGCGTCGTCCTTGAAATACTGGATCAGGGTGCCGGGCTCGGGACCTTCGTAAAGGATCTTGGCCTTGCCTTCGTAGATCTTCTTGCGGCGGGTGGTCATTTGTCTCCCCCGGTGGGGTGATGTGCGGCTCGTCGGAACGAAAATCGCGCGCGGGCGGAAGGCCAGCGCGCGAGGATCCGACTCGCATCGCGAGGATGGGTGGTCGGTCGCGTGAATACTCTCAAAGCGTCGGCAATGAAAGGCCGGGTCGCTCGTTGTCCCAGATCATCGAAATGATCTTCCAGGCGCCGTCCTCGCCCTTGAACAGCTGGATGGAATTGACGCCCCGGCGCTCGGGCACAAGGTCGGTCGGATCTCGCTTGGCCTCGTAGTGGCTCCAGGCATGGGCCATGTTGCCGAACACCTCGATGCGCCGCGCCAGTTCGACTTCGAAGAAGGGCCCGGTGTCGAAGAAGGGCTGGGTGTCGCGCCGATACTGCTCCAGGCCCATGATGACGATCCAGGGTTTGCCGTCCTCGCCGACCCCGGTGCGCATCTGGCGGGCGTCAGGATGGAAGATCTGCGCCTGCCGGTCCCAGTCGCGGGGGCCGGCCGGGCCGCTGATCATGGCGTACATGCCGTCGATCACGTCTCCGATAGCCGTCTCGTCGTTGACCATGGTGGCTCCGGTTATGATTGCGGGCGGCGGCGGCGCGCGGTATGGACCGCGCCGCAGAACAGGTTTCGGGATTTCTATGACCACCTTCGACGATCGCGAAAAGGGCTTCGAGCGCAAGTTCGCCCTCGACGCCGAACAGGAATTCAAGGCCACGGCCCGGCGCAACCGGATGCTGGGCGAATGGGCGGCCGGCCTGATGGGCCTGGAGTCGCCGGAAGAGTACGTCCGCGCCGTCGTGAAGTCCGACTTCGAGATGCCGGGCGACGACGACGTGCTGCGCAAGGTGGCGGGCGACCTGAAGGGGTCGGGCCTGGAGACCACCGAGGGCGAAGTGCGCATGAAGATGGACGAACTGCTGGCCCAGGCCCGCGAGCAGATCAAGAATAGCTAGGCTTCCGGTCTTCGGAAGCCCCGGCGGCCGCCTGAGCGCAAGCTGAGGCGGCCGTTTTGCGTTCGGGGGGCGGCTTGATTTCTGTGCGTACTTAGCTAACTTTCTTAGCTAAGGAGTTTGCGATGACCGTCGTAACGATCCATCAGGCCAAGACCAATCTCTCCAAGCTGATCGCCGAAGTCGAGGCGGGCGGCGAGGTGGTGATCGCGCGGGGCAAGACGCCCGTAGTCAAGCTGTCGCCGGCCGACCCGCCGCGTCCCAAGCGCGTGTTTGGCTCGATGAAGGGGCAAATCAGCATTGATGAGCGCTTCTTCGAACCGCTGCCGGATGATGAGCTCGCGCTCTGGAACGGCGAGGGCGATTGAGGCTGCTGCTCGACACCCACGCGCTGCTCTGGTTCCTCGTCGGCTCTGACAAGCTGTCGAGGGCGGCGCGCCTGCAGATGGAAGACCCGGCAAACGAGATTTTCGTCAGTGCGGTTTCAGCGCTGGAAGTCACCACCAAACACCGGATCGGCAAGTTGCAGGACGTTGAGGCGCTTGCCTCCGCTTTTGAAGCTCGTGTCCTGGAGAAAGGCTTCCTTCTCGCGCCCATCACGGTCGGGCATGCGGCCTTGGCAGGGACGCTGCCGTTTGAGCACAAGGACCCATTTGATCGGCTGCTCATCGCCCAGTCGCTGATCGAAGAGATGTGGCTCGTCTCGAACGAGCTGATCTTCGATCAGACAGGCGTCAAACGCCTGTGGTGATCCCCAGCGGCCGCCTGAGCGCAAGCCAGGCGGCCGTTTTGCCTTCGACGGACAGGGCGGCATGAGCCGAGCTGGATGAGGGCAGGGTGATCCGCTCGATGTCTGCCGAGGCCGCGGCAAAGGCCTTCACCCCGAGCTTGGCCGCCGTGCCGCCGTTGAAGGCGATGGCCTTCAGGTCCGGGAGCGTGCCGATAAGGCCGACCAGATCGTTGGTCCGCTCCTGGCGGATGGCGGCGTCCAGGCTGCCCGGACGGTGGGCGTTGGCGATGACGTCCCACAGGGCGATGTGGTTTGCCTTCAGGGCCTCCAGACGCGCCTCGTAGTCCAGCGAGACCAGATCAACGCCGATGACGTCGCCGACGAGGCGCCAGAAGCCGTTCTGCGGGTGGCCGTAGTAGCGGCTGCGCGCGATCGAGGCGTCGCCGGGAAGGCTGCCGAGAATCAGCAGGCGGGCGTCGGCGGCGAAGACCGGCGGGAAGCCGGTCTTCAGGGCCGGGGCCTGGCTGGCGGGGGGCTGGTTCAGCCCTGGACCCCGAAGACGCGGGTGAAGATCGTGTCGACGTGCTTGAAGTGGTAGCCGTTGTCGAACAGGGCCTCGAGTTCGGCGTCCGACATGTTGGCCGAGACGAAGGGATCAGCCTTCAGGAAGTCGATGAACTTCCCTTCGCCGCGCCAGACGCGCATGGCGTTGGACTGCACCGCTGCATAGGCCTCCTCGCGGGAGACGTCCTTCTGGGTCAGGGCCAGCATGACCCGCTGGCTGTGGACCAGGCCGCCGAGGCGGTCGAGGTTGGCCAGCATGTTCTCCGGATAGATGACCAGCCGCTCGACGACGCTGGCCAGGCGGCGCAGGGCGAAGTCGAGGTGGATCGAGGCGTCCGGGGCGATGCCGCGCTCGACCGAGGAGTGGCTGATGTCGCGCTCGTGCCAGAGGGCGACGTTCTCCAGCGCCGGCACCACCGCCGAGCGGACCAGGCGGGCCAGGCCCGTGAGGTTCTCGGTCAGGATCGGGTTGCGCTTGTGGGGCATGGCCGAGCTGCCCTTCTGGCCGGGGTCGAAGGGCTCTTCGGCTTCCAGCACCTCGGTGCGCTGCAGGTGGCGGATCTCGACGGCGAGGCGCTCGATGCTGCTGGCGACCACGGCCAGGGCGGAGAACCAGGCGGCGTGGCGGTCGCGGGGGATGACCTGGGTCGAGACGGGCTCGACGGCCAGCCCCATCTTTTCGGCAACGTGCTCCTCGACGCGCGGATCGACGTTGGCGAAGGTGCCGACGGCGCCGGAGATGGCGCAGGTGGCGATCTCGAAGCGGGCCATGGCGAGGCGCTCCTTGGCGCGCACGAACTCGGCGTAGTGGCCGGCCAGCTTGAGGCCGAAGGTGGTCGGCTCGGCGTGGATGCCGTGGCTGCGGCCGGTGCAGGGGGTGAGCCTGTGTTCAAGCGCGCGGCGCTTGAGGGCGGCGAGCACCAGGTCGACGTCCTCGAGGAGGAGGTCGGTGGCCTGGACCATCTGCACCGACAGGCAGGTATCGAGCACGTCGCTGCTGGTCATGCCCTGGTGCAGGAAGCGGGCCTCGGGGCCGACGACCTCGGCCACGTGGGTCAGGAAGGCGATGACGTCGTGCTTGGTGGTGCGCTCGATCTCGTCGATGCGGTCGGCGTCCCAGACCTTGTCCTTGCCGCCGGCCCAGATGGCCGCGGCGGCCTCTTTGGGAATGACGCCCAGTTCGGCCATGGCGTCAGCAGCGTGCGCCTCGATCTCGAACCAGATGCGATAGCGGGTCTGCGGCGACCAGATGGCCGCCGCCTCGGGACGGGAGTAGCGAGGGATCATGGGCGCCTGATGGCTCCCATGATCGCCCGTGTCAACCGACCCAGTCGCGCCGCAGGGTCTTCCAGGCCAGCAGGAAGTGCAGGGCGGCCCACAGATAGCCGAACAGGCCGATGAAGATCGACCAGCGCAGGCCGAACTCCGAACCCACCGCGCAGGCCGCCTTGTTGGCCGCGAGCATGGTCTTGCCGCAGTCGGCCAGGGTCAGGCCGGCGGCCTGCAGATTGGTGCTGGCGAGGAAGTCGCTGAGCGCGCCGATGGCCGGCGGGCCGAGGCCGTAGCCCAGCAGATTGACGATGAAGAGCAGGACGGCCGTCGAGGTGGCTCGCATCCGCGGCGCCACGATGCCCTGTACCGAGGCGTACATGCAGCCGAGGTAGAAGTAGTGGGTGATCGCCCCGACCACCAGGAACGGCACGCCGATCCACAGGTTCGAGACCGAATAGCCGACGAGATAGAAGGGGGTGGCGATGATGAAGCCCAGGGCCGGCAACCAGGCCAGGGCGTTGGGGTGACGCTTGATCATCCGGTCAGCCAGCCAGCCGGCGAAGAAGGTGCCGAAGGCCGCCGCCACGCCGAGCACGACGCCCGACAGCTGGGAGGCCTGCAGGCCGGTCAGCTCGTGCGTCCGCATCAGGAAGGAATTGAGGTACTGGCCGACGCCGTAGCCGACAAACGACGCCACGGCCGAACCCAGCGCCACGTGCCAGAAGGTCGGCTTCTTGGCGAGGATGCCGAAGGCGGCGGTGAAGCTGGGCGCCTCAACCTTGGCGGCGCCGACGCCGCCACGCTCGGGCTCCTTGACCGTCAGCTTGATGACGATGGCCAGCAACAGGCCCGGCAGGCCAAGCACCAGGAAGGCCTCGCGCCAGCCGAAGTATTCCATCATCAGGCCGCCGCCGATCGCGGCCAGCATCGAGCCCACCGGCACGCCGAGGGCGTAGATGGAGATGGCGGTGGCGCGGCTTTCGGCCGGGAAATAGTCGCTGATCACCGACTGTGCCGACGGGGTGCAGCCGGCCTCGCCGACGCTGACGCCGACCCGGGCCATCAGCAGGGTGGCGTAGGAGGTGGCGATGCCGCAGGCGGCGGTCATGCCGCTCCAGAGCGCGACGCAGAGCGCCAGGATGGTCATCCGGTTGTGCTTCTCGGCCAGCCGCGCGATGGGGATGCCGAGGAAGGTGTAGAGGACCGCGAAGGCGGGGCCGCCGAGCAGGCCGAGCTGGAAGTCCGAGAGGCCGAACTCCTGCTTGATCGGCTCCTGCAGGATGGCGATCACCACCCGGTCGATGAAGTTGAAGGTGTAGACCGTCAACAGCGCCATCAGCACATAGGCGCGGTAGGGTTTGGTCCCCTGGCCCTGGTAGCTTTCGACAGGGGCGGCGGGCGCCGGGCCTTCAACGACTTCGGTCATCGGTTTCCTCTCCGCCTCGAGGCGGCTGTTCTTTGTTGTGTCGTCGGCGTCGCCGCCGTCAGCTGACCATCTCTTCGCGGATCGTCTTGCGCGCCATCCAGAAGAGGGCGAAGGCGAGCACGTTGAAGCCCATGGAGACGATCAGGGCCCAGCGCAAGCCTTCGGCCTGTGCCACCCCGCAGGCCGCCTTGTTGGCCTCCAGCATGGCCTTGCCGCAGTCGGCGGCGGTCAGACCCGTTTGCTGCAGGATGCCGCCGGCCCAGAGATCGCTGAGAATGCCGACGAACAGCGGCCCGAGGCCCAGCCCGACAAGATTGATGATGAACAGCAGGACCGCCGCGCAGGTCGCCCGCATCTGCGGCTGCACGATGCTCTGGGCGGTGGCGTAGACGGGGCCATACCAGAGCGAGCCGATGATGGCCGGCAGGGCCAGCAGGATCAGCGCGACCGTGGCGCTCGGCACCGAGACGGCGGTGATGTAGATCGGGATGGTGATCAGCGAGGCGATGGCCGGGACGATCACATAGGCCCGCAGGTCCCTGGCTCCCAGCTTGTCGGCGATGACGCCGCCGAGCCAGACGCCCAGGACGCCCGCCGTGCCGCTGACCACGCTGAGGGCGACGCCCACGGTGCCGATCGGGCCGATGGAGAAGCCGGTGACGCTGGTGATCCAGGCCGACAGGTCCGCGATCTGGCCCGCATGGCTGCGGAAAAAGAAGCTGGCGGTGAACGGGGCGTGGCCATAGCCGATGAAGGCCTTGATGGCGGCGGCGAAGGCGATCAGCCAGAAGGTCTTCTTCGAGATCAGAACCCGCATCGCCTCGCGCAACGGCACGCTGGCCGTGGCCTTTGCGGCCATGATGGCGGTCAGCTTCTTGCGAGGTTCGGGCAGGGTGAAGACGGTCAGCAAGGCAAGGAAAATGCCCGGCGCCCCGGCCACGAGGAAGGCCGCGCGCCAACCGTAGGCGTCGGCGATCAGACCGCCCATGGCCATGCCGATCAGGCTGCCCAGCGGGGTGCCGATCGAGTAGAAGGCGATGGCCGAGGCCCGCTTGTCGCGCGGCACATAGTCGGTGATCAGGGAGTGGGCCGGCGGGGTGCAACCGGCTTCGCCGACGCCGACACCGATCCGGGCCAGCACCAGATGCCAGAAGTTCTGCGCAAAGCCGCAGAGCATGGTGAAGCCACTCCACACCGCCAGGGCGGTGCCGATGATCATCGGGCGGTTGGACTTCTCCGCCTTGCGGGCGATCGGAATGCCGAGGACGGTGTAGAACAGCGCGAAGGCGAGGCCGGTCATCATGCCCAGCTGCCAGTCGGCGAGGTGCAGATCCTTCTTGATCGGCTCGGCAAGGATGTTGACGATCTGCCGATCCAGGAAGTTCAGCGTGTAGATGATCATCAGGGTCCAAAGCGCGTAGCGCCGGAACCCTTTGCTTAGAGGCTCGATGCCTGGGCCGTCATCGGCGCGATCGGCCAGCTTCGACTCGGGCGGCGCCGGAACTGCGGCGTCGGTCATGGCGATTTCCTCAAACGCTTGTTCTAATCTCTTCCCCGCACTAGAGCCCGGATAAGGACCGGCGCCAATACCGTTCGTTCCAACTTTGCTGGGAGCTGTCATGGAACTGGTCATCGGAACCAAGCGCTGGTCGACCTGGTCGATGCGGCCGTGGCTGGTGCTCAAGCACACCGGCGCGCCGTTCACCGAGATTTTGATCCAGCTTCGCGAGGTCGAGACATCGACCGCCGAGATTCGCCGTCACTCGCCCTCGGGCCTGGTGCCGGCCCTGAAGGACGGCGGCGTGGTGATCGTCGATTCCCTGGCCATCTGCGAATACCTGGCCGAGCGATTCGACGGGCTGTGGCCCGCCGATCCCATCGATCGCGCCCTGGCCCGCGCCGCCGCGAGCGAGATGCACAGCGGCTTTTCAGCCCTGCGCCGGGAATGC
>JBILYE010000243.1:0-5220 GCA_044377925.1 Caulobacter sp.
CGGCGACGTTCTTGGAGTTGAGGTTGGCGTCACGGATGTTGACGCCCAGCCGCTCCAGCATCGCTTCCTGGCTCTGCTTGGCTTGCGGGGTGTTGCGAAGGTTGTCGCCGGTGCCGTTCAGGCCGACGACCAGGCCGTAACCGACCAGGGCGTTCTCACGGACGCCTTCGACCTCGACGATGTCCTTGATCCGTGACGCCGCGAAGGCTTCGCCGGAAAGGGCAAGGCTGAGAACCAGAAGGACCGCCGAAACAAGACGCTGCATGAAACTCCACCCCGTGCGCACGAGCAAGGAAAGGAGTGCCAGAACCGGGCCAGACGATTTGTTGAGTAATTTCAGTGGAAATCGGGTGGGCAAGGCCGGCTGGCGGCAGAATTTGCCCGGCATTAACCATACCGCAAGCGGTCGGGGCCAGAGTTGGCTCTCACGTGTCGGGGAGTATCATGAAGGTCGGCAGAACCAGTGGACCAGCGGCAAGCGGCGGCCCGTCGGGCGCGCGGGCGCCGGCCGGTGGCTCCTCCTTCAACCTGCCCGGGACCAGCGCCGTCGGATCGGCCGCGCCGGTCGCCCGGGCCGTCGGTGTAACAGGCGTCGCCTCGCTCGATGCCTTGCTGGCCCTGCAGGAGATGGGCGGGCCGCTGGAACGCCGTCGCAAGGCGGTCGGCCGGGCGGGGCGCATCCTCGATGTGCTCGACGATCTGAAGATGGCGGTGATCGACGGCGAGGTCTCCGGGGCCCATCTCGATCATTTGATGCGCGCGGTCCGGGACCAGCGCGAAAACACCGAGGATCCCCGGCTGGAAGGGCTTCTGGACGAGATCGAAATGCGGGCCGCGGTGGAGCTGGCTAAACTCCAGCGCGCGAAATTTGCCGCATGAACGCGCGCCGAACGCGACGTTCATTGTGTGGCGTACCCGTTTTGCTATAAGGCCCCGCTCGCTGTGAGCGGGGTAGTGGGGCGTGAGGCGTCAATGACGACGGCTACGGTTCTTGAAGTGCAAGCGGACTATCGTCCTTCCGAGGACGAGGAGTTCATGAACGAGCGTCAGCTCGAGTATTTCCGAAACAAGCTGCTCGCTTGGAAAGAGGACATCCTTCGCGAATCTCGCGAAACGGTGGCCATCCTCCAGAAGGAGACCGAGAACCATCCTGACCTGGCCGATCGCGCCACGTCGGAGACGGATCGGGCTCTTGAGCTGCGGACCCGGGATCGCCAACGGAAGCTGATTTCCAAGATCGACGAAGCCCTTCGTCGCATCGAGGAGCAGTCCTATGGCTACTGCGAGGAAACGGGGGAGCCGATCGGTCTGGCGCGTCTCGACGCGCGGCCCGTGGCCACTCTGAGCCTCGAGGCCCAGGAGCGGCATGAACGCCGCGAACGGGTTCACCGGGACGACTGATATTACCCGCCGGGTCATTGACCCGGCGGTCTTGTTTTCCGACGCTCCCTTGCTGACCGGGAGTTGAGGATGACTGACGAAGACAGACGCTTGGCGCATATCGCGGTGCTTGAGCGTTATCGCGACGCATGGGTCGCGGGCGATATCGCAACCCTGTTCGCCCTCTACGCCGACGACTTCGTCCTGCACTGGAACGGGGCCAACCCCCTGGCCGGCACGCATCACGGCAAGGACGCCGCCGTCAGGGCGCTGTCGGTTTTCACCCAGAAGACCGCCCGCAGACTGATCGCCGTGACCAACATCATGGCCGACGCCGACAAGGCGGTGATGATTGCCCGCGAAAACCTGGCCGGACGCGAGGTCGACCGCACCCTGGTCTACCGGACCGACGGCGAGAAACTCGTGGAATGCTGGGTGCTTGACGCCGATCAGGCCTATATCGACGGCCTGCTCGATACTTGACTTCGCGCCTGTGAAGGACGACCTACCCCGCCTTCGCAGTCAGCAGGTTACCCATGACCGTCAAGGTCCGCTTCGCCCCGTCTCCGACGGGCCGCATCCACGTCGGCAACATCCGCGCCGCCATCGTCAACTGGGTGTTCGCCCGGGGGCTGGGTGGCAAGTTCGTGCTCCGTATCGACGACACCGACCTGGCTCGCTCGACGCAGGAGTACGAGGACGGCATCGAGGCCGACCTGACCTGGCTCGGCCTGACCTGGGACGAGCGCTACAACCAGTCCAGGCGGTTCGACCTCTACCATCGCGCCATGGAGACGCTGAAGGCCGCCGGCCGTCTGTATCCCTGCTACGAGACGTCGGATGAGCTTGATCGCCGCCGCAAGGTGCAGCTGTCGCGCGGCCAGCCGCCGATCTACGACCGCGCCGCGCTCAAGCTGACCGCCGAAGAGATCGCCGCGTTCGAAGCCGAAGGCCGCAAGCCGCACTGGCGCTTCAAGCTCGATGGCCGCCGCGTGAAGTGGGACGATCTGGTGCGCGGCGAATGCGACGTCGACACCACCTCGATGTCGGACCCGGTGCTGATCCGCGAGGACGGCGCCTTCCTCTACACCCTGCCGTCGGTGGCCGACGACATCGACATGGGCATCACCCATGTCATCCGGGGCGAGGACCATGTCGCCAACACCGGCACCCAGATCGAACTGTTCGAGGCGCTCGGCGGCAAGGCCCCGATCTTCGGCCACTTCAGCCTGCTGGTCGGCGCCGACGGCAGCGCGCTCTCCAAGCGTCTCGGCTCGCTGTCGATCGCCCAGTTGCGCGACGACGGCATCGAGCCGCTGGCCATCACCTCGCACATCGCCAGGCTGGGCACCTCCGACGCCCTTGAAGCCGCGGCCAGCCTCGAAGAGCTCGGCCGCAACTTCGACTTCGCCAAGATGGGCCGCGCCCCGGCCCGTTTCGACGAAGCGGACCTCGCCCGCATCAACGCCGGCGTCCTGCATGGCATGGACTACGCCGTCGCCCAGCCGCGGCTGGCCGCGCTCGGCGCTGACCTCGGTGAAGACTTCTGGCTGGCCGTGCGCCCGAACCTCAAGCTGTTCGCCGACGTCGCCGATCTGGCCCGCGTTGTCGGCGGGGCGGTGACTCCGGTCATCGAAGACCCGGCCTTTGCCGCCAGGGCCCTTGAGCTGCTGCCGGCCACCGTTGACGCCACCACCTGGAGCGCCTGGTCTTCCGCCATCAAGGAAGCCACCGGCGCCAAGGGCCGCGCCCTCTTCCTGCCCCTGCGCCAGGCCCTCACCGGCATGGACCACGGCCCGGAAATGGGCCCGCTGCTGGCGCTCATCGGGCGCGAGAAGGCGGCCAGGCGGCTGGCGGGCGAGACGGCCTGATCAAGCAGGCCGTCTGACGCGCGAGGCTGCTTGCGGCCTATTCCCCCTTCGCGCAATCTGGGATGTCAGTACGCGTCACTCCCGGGGGAAATTCATGCGGTCGTTGTTTGCCGGTCTTGTCGGCGCTGTCAGCCTGCTGGCCACAGCGGCGCTCGCCGCGCCTGAACCGGTGCTCGACGCCGCCGCGCCGGCCTGGGTCAAGCCACTGCCGCCGCTGAAGACCGAGCCCCCGGTCACCGGCGCGCCCTACCGCCAGCTGCGCCTCGACCAGCAGGTCCACTTCGGCCCCGAAGGCGACAGCATCTACGTCGAGAGCATCACGCGCATCCAGACCGCCCAGGGCCTGTCGGCCATGGGAACCATCGCCCTGCCGTGGAACCCGGATTCCACGACGCTCACGGTCCACAAGCTGGAGATCAGGCGCGGGACCCAGGTCATCGACGTCCTCGCCGACCAGACCTTCACGGTCCTGCGCCGCGAGAACCGTCTCGAATACGCCATGCTCGACGGCGTGCTGACCGCCACCATGCAGCCCGAAGGCCTCGAGGTCGGCGACATTGTCACCCTGGCCATCACCCTGATCCGCAGGGACGCGGTGATCGGCGACTTCAGCGAGAACTACCTGCCGGCCCCGCCCACCGACCAGATCGACCAGGTCCAGCTGCGCGTCCTGTGGGATCCGAAGGCCAAGCCGATCCGCTACCGTCTGGACCAGGGCCTGAACCCGCCCAGGGTCGGCAAGACGTCGTCGGGCGAGACCGAGCTGCTCTTCGACCTCAAGGGCCAGAAGGCCTACAAGCCGCCGACCGGCGCCCCCGCTCGCTACCTGCGGGGCAGGGGGGTGGAGTTCACCCAGTTCAAGGACTGGGCCCAGGTCTCCGCCCTGATGGCGCCGCTGTACGACACCGCCGCCACCCTCAAGGAAAACTCCCGCCTGAAGCCGGAGATCGACAAGATCCGCGCGGCTTCCAGTGACCCGAAAGTGCAGGCCGGCCTGGCCCTGAGCCTGGTCCAGGAACGCACCCGCTATGTCTTCCTCGGCATGGACGCGGGCAACCTGACCCCGGCCCAGGCCGACATGACCTGGTCGCGCCGCTACGGCGACTGCAAGGGCAAGACCGCCCTGCTGCTGGCCATCCTGCGCGAGCTCGGCATCAAGGCCGAGCCCGCCATCGTCCACTCGACGCTCGGCGACGGCCTCGACAGCCGCCTGCCGATGGTCGGCCTGTTCGACCACGTCATCGTCCGCGCCGAAATCGCCGGCAAGGTCTACTGGCTGGACGGCACCCGCAACGGCGACCGCAAGCTGGAAGACGTCGCCATCCCCGAGTTCGCCTGGGCCCTGCCGCTGCGCGCCAAGGGCGGCAGCCTGGAAGCCCTGCGGGTCGAGCCCAGCCCTCTGCCGACCACCGCCCTGACCCTCGATATCGACGCTTCCGGCGGCCTCTATTCCAAAGCCCCCATGAAGGCCGAGCAACGCTTCCGCGGCGACTATGCCAACGCCGCCCGCGCCAACGCGGACGCCGCGACGCCGGAGGATCTGGAGAAGACCTACAGGAAGTACTGGCAGACCACCTTCGACTTCGCCGAGATCGACAAGGTCAGCAGCCGCTACGACGAGGCTACCGGCGAATACGTCTTCGCCATGGAGGGTAAGGCCAACCTCGACTGGAACGAGAAGAACGAATCCTCTGCGCCCCGCCACCTCACCTTCGGCCACAAGCTGGGCGGCCCTTCCAGCTGGAAGCGGGAGGACGATGTCGACAACAAGGACGCGCCCTTCGGCGTCACCCATCCGCTGCACGTCTGGTATCGCGAGACCATCCGCCTGCCTGACGGCGGCAAGGGCTATGTCAGCGAGGGCAAGGACATCGACCAGGTCACCGCCGGCTACAGCTTCTGGCGGAAGGCGGGGATCAAGGACGGTGTCTTCACCCTGGAGACCCGCACCCGCAGCCTGCAGACCGAG
>JBILYE010000244.1:0-5180 GCA_044377925.1 Caulobacter sp.
TGTCGGCGACGCTTGAACGGCTGATCCTGACCGGAACCGGGGCGGTCAACGCCACCGGCAACGACGGGAACAACAGCCTTGTTGGCAACGCCGGGGCCAACACCCTGAGCGGCGGCGGCGGCAATGATATCCTCACCGCCGGGGCCGGGAATGATGTGCTGATCGGGGGGGCGGGCAACGACTTCCTGACCGGCGGAACCGGGGCTGACCGGTTCGTCATCACCCAGTCGTCGATCGGACTGTCGAGTCTTGGCGGGGTCAAGGACGTGGACTCTGTCTACGATCTGTCCTTCGCCCTTGGCGACCGGCTCGATCTGTCGGGCATCGACGCCAACGTCAACCTGGCCAACGACCAGGCCTTCCAGTTCGTCACCAGCTTCACCCGCAACGCAGGCGAGGCGACACTGACCCTGCAGGGGTCCACCACGGTCCTGCGGCTGGATGTGGATGGCGACGGCAAGGCCGACTATCAGATGAACATCTACACACCCGTCGACCGCACCATCAGCAGCGGCCCGGACCTCGGCGGATGGATCCTCTAGGGCATCGCCTGGCCAGGTGGAAATGCCTGGCCGGCCCGCCTGAACCTCTTCAACGGGCCCGCTTTCGCGGGCCCGTTTATCTTTAGATTACGCGATGTCACTGTAACCCGTTGCCGGCACGCTCGCCCTGGTCTCGGCCTTCAGCAAGATGGCAGGCCAGATGACCCTGACCTTGGCCGGCGGCATCACCACCCTGCGTCTTGACGTCAACGGCGATGGTCGGGCTGATCACCAGGTCAAGATCAACGGCGACGTCAGCGGGGACACGGGAGATTGGTTCCTGTAAATACTGACCCGGGGTCCAGGCTTAACTGCGCCGGGCTTGCTGCATTCTGCACTTTTGATAAACTTCCCCTTGCAGTGGGGGGCTTAGCGTGAACGCAGCGTCTGCGGAATTGTCCGAGATCATCGAACCGGTGGTCGAGGCAACCTATGGTGCGTTGTTTCAGCCAGAGCTGTGGACTGACGTCGTCGAACGTTTCCGCGGGCTGGTGGACTCTCCCCAGGCGGCCTTGCATTCGGCGCCGCAGGCCGGGGAATACGGCAGCATCTTTATCACTCTGGGCGTCGACCCAACCCCGATACTGCCTGTGATCCACATCTACGGTCGCCAGGCCCCCTTCATGGACCGCGCCATGGCTCAGGGGATATTGCCAGGCGTATTCCTGAACCAAGACGTCATCCCGTACGAAGAACTGCACGCGACTGACTACTATCGTCACTACATGCACCCAATGAACGTGGAGCACGGAATGACAGCCGTGCTCCGCGCCAGCCTCGGCAACGAGCGAGCGCCTATCGCGCTCGCCGTGGGGAGGGAGCGGTCGCAGGCGCCTTTCGGGGAGCGAGAGGCGGCGATAGCTCGGGCGCTGTTCCCTCATCTTCGGCGGGCCGTCCAGTTGCGACTGGAGATCGACCCGGCACGCATGCTCGATGCCGCCATTGGCGACACGCTCGATGGGTTCGAGACGGCGTGCTGCCTGCTGGGGTACGGCGGAAAGCTGCTCCACGCGAATGCCGCAGCCCGACACCTTTTTTCTGAGGGCGACCGTGTCGAAGGGCGCGGCAACGAGCTTCGGGCGATCCCCTTGGCGGCAGGCCGCGCGCTTGGGCAGGCGATCCAGAAGGTATGTGACCCGACAGCTCTCTGGGCATTACGATCCCCTGCCGAAATTCTGATTGCTACCGAAGAGTCTGAACCGTTGGTCGCTGTCGTGATTCCGCTCGGCCATGACAACCCCTTTTTCAGTGTCGGCCCGATCAGGGGAGCGGTCTACTTGCTGGATGCTCGCAACCGTCCAGCGGATAGCGGTCGCCTGGAACGACTGCGCAACCTTTTCGCCCTTACGCTGGCTGAATCGGAGGTGGCATCCCAGCTTATGTCTGGCCTCAGCGTCGCAGAGATCGCTGACAAGCGGGGCGCCTCGGTCCTGACGGTGCGGACACAACTGCGGTCGATCCTGGAGAAAACCCAATCATCCCGTCAGGCGGATCTGTTCAAGTTGACTGGATTGCTGAATGGACCTTCTTCCAACGCCATCCCCGTGAAAGGCTGAGAATCGACCGGCGCAAGATTCTTGCGCCGCTTGCCGCCTATTGCCTCCCTCGCCGCATGGCTTTAGTCGCTTGGGTGTAGTTTGAGGTACAAATGGGCCGGGACACTCCAACAGCGCCGCCATCTCTGGAAGCGGTCCGCGCGCGCATCGACGAGGTCGATGCCGAACTGCTGCGCCTGATCGACGAGCGCTCGTCCCTGGCCGCCGCCGTCGCCGAAGCCAAGAAGGCCGCCGGGGGCGAGTTCAAGTTCGGTCTGCGCCCCTCCCGCGAAGCCCAGGTGATCCGCAAGAAGATCCAGCGCGAGAACCCGGTGGCCGGCCCCGGCCTGGTGGTCCGCGTCTGGCGCGAACTGATCGCCGACAGCCTGTCGCGCCAGGGCCCTTTCCACGTCACCGTCTGGGGCGGCCGCGCCGAGGCCCAGACCCTGGAAGCCGCCCGCCAGCGCTTCGGCGTCGCCCCGCCCGTGACCATGGCGGCCAGGCCCGAGGATGCGTTGGCCGGCGCCCGCCAACTGGGCGGCGTCGGTGTGCTGGCCCTGACCGCCGACTCGAGCTGGTGGGGCCGCCTGCTCGCCGAGCCTGAGATCCGGGTCTTCGCCACCCTGCCCTGCCTGGCGCAATGGGGACCGACCCGCGCTCTGGCCGTTGGCGCCGTGCCGGTCGAGCCGACCGGCGCCGACCAGACCCTGTGGGTCACCGATTCTCCCGACAGCGCCGGGGCCATTGTCGATGCCCTGAGCCGCGACGGCGTCGCCGCCGCCCCGATGCTGCAGTCGGGCGGCCTCAAGCTGTTCGGCCTCGCCGGCTTCTACCAGAAGGACGACGAGCGCCTCGCCCGCGCCCCCGGGCGACTTTCCGGCGTCATCGGGGCTGCACCAGAGCCGTTCGACGTGTAAGACGCGGGCCTCTTGCAAGCGCTCCCGCCAAAGCGGCTACCGGTTTGGCGGCAGGGAGTGCGCCCAACAAAAAAGACCTGCCATGACCGACCGTTTCGCCGCGCCCCGTCCCGTTCCCAAGCCCGGCATCCTGGACATCGCCCCCTACAAGCCCGGCAAGGCCGCCGCTGAAGGCATCGCCAACCCCATCAAGCTGTCGGCCAACGAGAACATCCTCGGCTGCTCTGACGACGCCCGCGCCGCCTATGCCGAGGCCGCCGGCAAGCTGAACCTCTACCCGGCCGGCCGCGCCGACATCCTGCGCGCCGCCGTCGCCGAGAAATATGGCCTGGAGCCTGAGCGCCTGCTGTTCGGCTGCGGCTCGGACGAGATCTTCCAGCTTCTGAACCAGACCTTCCTCGAGCCCGGCGACAACATGATCCAGGGCGCGCATGGCTTCGCCGCCTACGCCATCGGAGCCCATGCCTGCGGCGGCGAGGTCAAGTACGTTCCCGAGAAGAACTTCACGATCGACGTCGACGCCCTGCTGGAAGCGGTCGACGAGCGCACCCGCCTGGTCTTCCTGGCCAACCCGGCCAACCCGACCGGCACCTGGATCAGCGCCGGGGAAGTCCGCCGGCTGCACGAAGGCCTGCCGCCCTCCGTGGTTCTGGTGCTCGACGGCGCCTATGCCGAGTTCAACACCGACCCGAACTTCGAGGACGGCCTCGGCATGGCCCGCGATGCTCACAACATCGTCGTCACCCGCACCTTCTCGAAGATCCACGGCCTGGCCGCCCTGCGTGTCGGCTGGGGATACCTGCCGGCCGCGATGGCCGACGCCGTCGACCGCATCCGCCTGCCCTTCAATATCAACATCCCGGCCCAGCTGGCCGCCGTCGCCTCGCTGAAGGACGACGCCTTCGCCGCCCGCTCGGTGGCCCTGGTCGAGCAATGGCGCCCCTGGCTGACCCAGCAGATCAGCGGTCTGGATCTGGACGTCGTGCCCAGCGCCGCCAACTTCGTGCTGGTCGGCTTCCCGGCCACCCCCGGCCGCACCGCGGTCGAGGCCGAGGCCTTCCTGGCCACCAAGGGCCTGCTGACGCGCGGCGTCGGCAACTACGGCCTGCCTGACCACCTGCGCATCACCATCGGCCTGGAGGAACACAACCGCGCCGTCGTCGACGGCCTGGCGGAGTTCATGGGCAAATGACCACCCAGCTTCCCGTCTTCGAGCGGCTGACCGTCATCGGCTGCGGCCTGATCGGCTCTTCGGTCGTCCGCGCCGCCCGCGCCTACAGGGCCGCCGGCCACATCACCGTCGCCGACATCAGCCAGACGGTGCTCGACCGTGTCACCGCCCTGGGCATCGCCGACGCCGTCGAGGCCGACCTCGGCAAGGCGGTGGCGCAGGCCGACCTGGTGATCTTCGCCACCCCGGTGCTGGCCGTCGCCGATGTCATGGCCACCATCGCCCCGCATCTGAAGGCCGGCGCCACCGTCTCCGACGTCGGTTCGGTCAAGGGCAGCGTGTCGGAAGCCATGCAGGCCGCCGCCCCGGCCGGCGTCCACATCATCCCCGGCCACCCGATCGCCGGCACCGAGCAGTCCGGCCCCGACGCCGGTTTCGCCGAGCTGTTCCAGGACCGCTGGACCATCCTGACCCCCATCGCCGCCCGCCACGACGACGCCTACGCCCTGGCCGTCGCCCGCCTGGCCAGCTTCTGGCGCGTCCTTGGCGCCCAGGTCGAGCAGATGGACGAGCGCCACCACGACCTGGTCCTGGCGGTCACCAGCCACCTGCCTCACCTGATCGCCTACAACATCGTCGGCACCGCCGCCGATCTGGAAGAGGTCACCCAGGCCGAGGTGATGAAATACTCGGCCGGCGGTTTCCGCGACTTCACGCGCATCGCCGCCTCCGACCCGACCATGTGGCGCGACATCTTCGTGGCCAACCGGGAGGCGGTGCTGGACGTGCTGGGTCGCTTCACAGAGGACCTGCAGGCCCTTTCCCGCGCCATCCGCTGGGGCGAGGCCGAGAAGCTGCATGAGCTGTTCACGCGAACCCGCGAGATCCGCCGGGGCGTCATCGCGCTGGGCCAGGAAAGCCCCGAACCCAACTTCGGCCGGGATCGCGGCAAGCACTGAGCCGTCAGCTTAGGCTCCGATGTCTCACCCACCCGCTACCGTCATCCCAGGCCCTG
>JBILYE010000245.1:0-5167 GCA_044377925.1 Caulobacter sp.
GCGGCTTCCTTCTCGGCGGCGCGCTGGGCGCGGATGGCTTCCAGTTCGAGGGCCTTGCGGGTCGCGCGATCGACGAAGTTGGGGTCGGTCACGGTGGGCTTGGGCTTCATGCGCGCCAGCATGGCTTTCTTGGCCTCGGCGGCGGCGGCGATACGGTCGTTGAAGCCCGTTTTCAGAGGATCTTTCATTCAGTCCTTCGAGGAGAGTCGATGCTTGAAAAATTTGCGCCCGCCTTGGAGCCCAGAATCCTGAGAATTGCAAGGTTGGGGCGCTGACGGTGATGTCCGAAAACCGCGAGACGCCGCTCCTCGTTCGCCGCATATAGGCGGGATGGAGCTCGACCACGACGCCTGCTACCGCGCCATCCTGTCGCGAGACACCCGCTTTGATGGGCGCATCTTCGGCGGGGTGAAGACGACGGGGATCTATTGCCGGCCGATCTGCCCGGCCCGCACGCCCAAACCCCAGAACATCACCTTCTACCCCAGCGCCGCCGCCGCCGAGGCGGCCGGCTTCCGCGCCTGCCTGCGCTGCCGGCCGGAAACCTCGCCGGACCTCGGGGCCTGGAAGGGCTCGTCCAGCACCGTCTCCCGGGCCCTCAGCCTGATCGAGGCCGGCGCCCTCGACACCGGCGATGTCGAAGTCCTGGCGGGCCGGCTCGGCGTCGGTGATCGCCAGCTGCGCCGCCTGTTCCAGACCCATCTCGGGGCCACACCCATCGGCGTCGCCCAGACCCGCCGCGTGCTGCTCGCCAAGCAACTGATCCACGAGACCGACCTGCCGATGGCCCAGGTGGCGCTGGCCTCGGGTTTCGGCAGCGTCCGCCGTTTCAACGAGACCTTCCAGGCGCTGTACAATCGGCCGCCGGCCACCCTGCGTCGCCGGTCAGCCTCGGCCCATGGCGCCGACGGCATTACGCTCAAGCTTCGCTACAAGCCGCCCTACGACTGGGACGGCCTGATCGCCTTTCTCCAGCTGCGCGCCATCCCCGGCGTCGAGCGGGTCGAGGGCAACCGCTACGCCCGCACGATCGAACTGGACGGCGAGATGGGGACGCTGGCCGTCACCCCGGCCGGCAAGGACCAGCTGTCGGTCCAGGTCCGCTTTCCCCGGACCAGCGCCCTCCCGGCCATCCTCGCCCGCGTACGGCGCGTCTTCGACCTCGCCGCCGACCCGGTCGTCATCAACGAACACCTGTCGGTCGATCCGGACCTTGGTCTCCGCGTCGCGGCCCGTCCGGGCCTCAGGGTGCCCGGCGCCTGGGACGGGTTCGAACTGGCCATCCGCGCCATCCTCGGCCAGCAGATCACCGTCCACGCGGCCGTTCTTCTGGCCGGCAGGCTGGCGGCCCAGTACGGCGAGCCGCTGCCCGACGCCTGGGCCCAGGAAGGCCTCACTGTCGCCTTTCCAAGTCCGGAACGCCTCGCTGCCGCCGACCTCTCCGGCCTGCCGATGCCCGGCGCCCGCTCGCGCTCGCTCAGCAGCATGGGCGCGGCGGCCGTCGCCGACCCGGCCCTGTTCGGCCCGCGCCAGGACCTCGACACCGCCATTAGGGCGCTCAAAGCCCTGCCCGGCATCGGGGAATGGACGGCCCAGTACATCGCCATGCGCCAGCTGCGCGAACCGGACGCCTTCCCGGCCGCCGACATCGGGCTCATGCGCGCCCTGGAGACCCCGGAGGGGGTGCGCCCTACGCCCGCGCAGCTTCTCGACCGCGCTGAAGCCTGGCGCCCCTGGCGAGCCTATGCCGCCCTGCATCTCTGGGCCGGAGACGCCGCCGCCATCAAGGAAAAGGCCGATGCCCGCAAAGCCGCCTGAGACCCTGACGTTCGGGCGCTATGCCTCGCCCATCGACGGCCTGTGGCTGGCCGTTGACGAGGACGGGATCCTGCGGCTGCTCCACTTCGACCGTCCGGAAGAGGACTTCCTGCGCACCGTGCGCCGCAGCTATCCCGAGGCCCAGGTCGTCCAGGGCCGTGCGCCGCCGCCGGTCCGCGACAATCTCGACGCCTATTTCAGGGGTGACCTGGCGGCGCTGGAGCGCATCCCCACCCGGGCGGTCGGCAGCGACTTCCAGCATTCGGTCTGGAATGAGCTCAAGCAGATCCCGGTCGGCGAGACCCGCAGCTACGGCGCCATGGCGCGCAAGATCGGCCAGCCCAGCGCCAGCCGCGCCGTCGGCCTGGCCAACGGCTCCAACCCTATCGCCGTGGTCGTGCCCTGCCACCGCGTGATCGGCGCCGACGGCAGCCTCACCGGCTTTGGCGGCGGTATCCCTCGCAAGCGCTGGCTGCTGGAGCACGAGGGCGCCCACTACGTCGCCCCGACCGGAAAGCTGTTCTGAAACGAAAAGGGCGGGACCCTTGCAGGTCCCGCCCTCTGTCGTTCGTCGCGCCCTGGCCTCACTGGCAGGCGAGGCATTCCTCGTAGTCGGTGCGGGCGGCGTCCTCGGCGCTGGCGCGGACCTCGTCCTCACCGGCGTGGGCGGCGCGTTGCACCGACTTGGACCGCAGGTAGTAGAGGCTCTTCATGCCCCGCTCCCAGGCGGTCCAGTGCAGCATGTGCAGGTCCCATTTGTCGACGTCGCCCGGCAGGAAGACATTGACCGACTGGCTCTGGCAGATTTCCGGGGTCCGGTCGGCGGCCAGTTCGATGACCCAGCGCTGGTCCAGTTCGAAGGCCGTCTTGTAGACGTCCTTGTCATCCTGGCTGAGGAAGTCGAGGTGCTGCACCGAGCCTTCGTGGCTGAGGATCGAGTCCCAGACGGCCGGGGTGTTCTGGCCGTGACCGTCCAGCACCCGCTCCAGGTAGGGGTTCTTGACCGCAAAGGTGCCCGACAGGGTCTTGTGGCTGTAGATGTTGGCCGGGATCGGCTCGATGCCGGCGCTGGTGCCGCCGCAGATGATGCTGATCGAGGCGGTCGGGGCGATCGCCAGCTTGTGGCTGAAGCGCTCCATGACGCCGCGGTCGGCGGCGTCGGGGCAGGGGCCCTTCTCCTCGGCAAGGGTCCTGGACGCCTTGTCGGCCTCACGGCGCAGGTGCTTGAACAGGCGCATGTTCCAGCTCTTGGCCATGGCGCTCTCGAACGGAACGTTCTGGCCCTGCAGGAAGCTGTGGAAGCCCATCAGGCCCAGACCGACGGAGCGCTCGCGCTTGGCGGCGTAGACGGCGTTCTTGGCGTCGATCGGCGCGCGCTGGATGAAGTCTTCCAGCACGTTGTCGAGGAAGCGCATGACGTCCTCGATGAAGCGGGGCTCGTCGCGCCACTCCAGGAAGGTCTCGGCGTTGACGCTCGACAGGCAGCAGACGGCGGTCCGCTCGGCGCCCAGGTGGTCCTTGCCGGTGTGCAGCATGATCTCGCTGCACAGGTTGGACTGGCGGACGCTCATGCCGAGGTCCTTCTGGTGCTGCGGCATGGCGCGGTTAACCGCGTCCGAGAAGATCAGGTAGGGCTCGCCGGTCTGCAGGCGCAGCTCCAGCACCTTCTGCCACAGGGTGCGGGCGTCGACTTCCTTCAGAACCTCATTGTTCTTCGGAGAGCGCAGGCCGAACTTCTCACCGTTCTGCACGGCGTGCATGAACTCGTCGGTGATGTTGATGCCGTGGTGCAGGTTCAGGGACTTGCGGTTGAAGTCGCCAGAGGGTTTGCGGATCTCGAGGAACTCCTCGATCTCCGGGTGGAAGATGTCGAGGTAGACCGCCGCCGAGCCGCGACGCAGGGAGCCCTGGCTGATGGCCAGGGTCAGGCTGTCCATGACCCGGATGAAGGGGATGATGCCGCTGGTCTGGCCGGCGCCCTTGACCTTCTCGCCGATGGAGCGGACGCCGCCCCAGTAGGTGCCGATGCCACCGCCGTTGGCGGCCAGCCAGACGTTTTCGTTCCAGGTGTCGACGATGCCGTTGAGGCTGTCACCGACGGCGTTGAGGAAACAGCTGATCGGCAGGCCGCGATCGGCGCCGCCGTTTGACAGCACCGGGGTGGCCGGCATGAACCACAGGCGGCTCATGTAGTCATAGACGCGCTGGGCGTGTTCTGGACTGTCGCTGAAGGCGGTGGCCACGCGGGCGAACATGTCCTGGTAGGACTCGCCCGGCAGCAGATAGCGGTCTTCCAGCGTGGTCTTGCCGAAGTCGGTCAGCAGCGCGTCGCGGCTGCGGTCGACCTCGATCTTGGGGACCAGCGAAAGCGAAGGACGTTCGGCCAGCCAGGCTTCGGAGCCAGCGGCTTCGCCCAAAGGAATCTGACGTGCAACTTCACCCATCATGTGCCCAAAACCCGTAAAACAAACAGCCACTTCGGGAGACCAACTCCGCCCGAAGACCCCATATATAGTGGGCGAAGCGCCCCGCTAACCCACTATATGGGGCCACGGAGCCTAATGCTTCGTCAACGGGGCAGTGGGGTCCGGCAGCGACTTTTTCGTTAACAACATGTGAAGAAAGGGTCTTGCAAGTGTCGCAAACCCAATGGGGCCGGGCCTTCCAACCGAACATTAAATCTCGCCTATGACACGAGCGTGATGATCCGTCGCAGGCAACCTCCGATGGCCGGCCAACCGGTCACGCCATCGGGCGTGTAACCGAGCCGCACAACAATTAGGCGCCGCGACGGGACGACCAGGATCAGCTGTCCGTCGAGGCCCCTGGCGTGGAAGGCGTCGGCGGGCGATCCGCCCAGCAGGGCCGGGCCGGCATTGGGTCCATGCGCCCCTTCCAGCCACCAGCCTGCGCCGTAGGTCGGCTCCACGGTCGGGGTTCGGGCGAATCGGGTCCAGCCTTTGGGGAGGATTCGCCGGTCGCTCACAACGCCGTCATTGAGGTAGAGGGCGCCGAGGGCGGCGAAGTCCCATGTCGTCGCCCACATCAGTGAGCCGGCATAGAAGGTTCCCTGCGGATCGAACTCGAAGAGGGCGCCAGGCATACCGGCGGGTTCAAACAGCCGCCGCCGCATCCAGTCCGCCATGGCCGCGCGGCGCTCAGGCGGATGACCGAGCGCGGGGAACAGCCGGGCGGTCAGCTCGCGGGCGATCAGATGATAGGCGCCGGTTGAGTAATTCCACGTCGTTCCGGGGGCTTTGCGCTTCCCGGGTCGGCTGGCGGCGAACCGTGCGACGTCCAGGCGGCCCTCGCCGAACAACAGGCGCGAGGCGTCGGACGCAATTGCAGC
>JBILYE010000246.1:0-5166 GCA_044377925.1 Caulobacter sp.
AGCCAACCTTGGCCCTGAAGACGTGGTGGTTCTTGTCCAGCCAGTCGACGAAGGCGGCGGTGTCGGTATCGATGGTGGCCGTCGTCATCTTCGCCCGCAGGCCGAAGACCAGGGCGCGGTCTTCGGGCTTGGCGAAGTCGAAGGTGTCGGGAACGACCGGGGCCCTGGCGTCGCGGTAGTAGGGGTTGATGACCAGCACGCTGTAGCCGGCCGAGGCGAGGCGGCGGCCCATCCGCCGGAAGGCCGGGCGCAGGCCGACGATGTCGGGGATGATGACCACGCCGGGGGCTTTCTTCTTTCCATGGAAGAAGGCGGCGTCGCAGGTTCCGTCTGGCGTGGGGACGCTGACGTCCATCTCCATGATGCCGTCCTCGGCCAGGGCCGGGGCGGCGACCGCCGAGCCGATGGCCAGGGAGGCCAGGCCGAAGCCGCGGCGGGAGATCCTTGGGTCGTGGGCGATGCCGGGGGGCGTGTCGTCGTCGCGGGCCATGGGGCGCTCCTTGGTTTGGGGATAGTGGGGTTTGGGGATAGTGGCGCCGGAAGGCGGCTGAACCAAGGTGCGTGCTTCGACACGCGGCCCGTGGCCGCTGCTCAGCATGACTATCTGTATTGACCTGCACTCATCTCAGTCATCCTGAGCAGTCCGCGCAGCGGACGTGTCGAAGGACGCACGAACGCTCAGGCTCTCCCCCGCAGCCACCGCAGGCGATAGGCGTTCATCGCCACCACGCCCAACTGGTCGAGCAGGCGGAAGTTGACGAAGGCGCCGACCGGGGCGCCGATCACCGGGATCAACTGGGCCAGTTTCGCCAGGTCGATGTAGTCCCGGTACTGCTGCTGGAAGGTGCGCCAGTCGAAGTCCCTGGGCGAGGCCGGGTGCGGGGTGGTGTCCCAGGTCTCCAGGGTCTGCAGCACGGCCTGGCGATGGTCGGCGTTGGAGAAGGCCAGCTGGAAGATGGAGAGGATGTAGAGCCGCTCGTTCCAGCTCTCGCCGTCATGGCCGTAGAGGGCGGCGATCTCGAACAGGAGCTTGATCTTGAAGCCGATCAGCACCGGGAAGTCGGCCGCCGCCAGCAGGAAGCCGCCAGCCCCGGCCACCCCGCCTTCGGCCGCCGCCATGGTGCGGTAGGCGGCGATACGCTGGCGAACCAGACCCTCGCGGGCGCCGAAGGAGGCGTTGATCAGCGGCTTGGCGGTAGTCAGGTCCGAGCCGGTGAGGATGGTCCGGGTCAGGCCCTCAATGACTTTTGTTATGGCGCCGTGAATCTGTTCGGGGATCAGGTTGTTGACCGTCGCCTGCATGTTGCGGGCGGCGCGGTCCATGGGTCCGGGCGGCCTGGCGATCTTGAGCCGCCAGGCTTCCAGTTCGGCGAGGGCGGCTTCCTCGTGCGCATCCAGACGGGCCATCAGGCCTTACAACGCGGCCAGGACCGCATCGCCCATTTCAACGGTTGAAAGCTTTCCGCCGAGATCGCGCGTGCGGGCGCCATTCGCCAGGGCAGTCTCGACGGCCTTGAACAGGCGATCGGCCTCGGCCGGGCGGTTCAGGCTCCAGCGCAGGGCCATCTCGAAGCTGAGAATGGCGGCCAGCGGGTTGGCGACGCCCTGGCCGGCAATGTCCGGGGCTGAGCCGTGAATGGGCTCATAGAGGCCCGGCTTGCCGGATTCGCCGAGCGCGGCGCTGGGCAGCATGCCGAGCGAGCCGGTCAGCTGGGCGGCGGCGTCGGAGAGGATGTCGCCGAACAGGTTGTCGGTCAGCAGGACGTCGAACTGGGTGGGGGCGCGGACCAGCTGCATGGCGGCGTTGTCAGCCAGGATGTGTTCGAGCTGGACGTCGGCGTACTCGCGTTTGTGCAGGTCGGTGACGACCTCGCGCCAGAGCAGGCCGCTCTCCATGACGTTGGACTTCTCGGCGCTGTGGACCTTGTTCTTGCGGCCGCGGGCCAGTTCGAAGGCGACGCGGGAGACGCGCTCGATCTCGCTGGTCGTGTAGACCTGGGTGTCGAAGCCGCGGCGCTGGCCGTCAGCCAGGGTCTCGATGCCGCGCGGTTCGCCGAAATAGACGCCGCCGGTCAGCTCTCGGACGATCATGATGTCGAGGTCGGCGACCAGCTCGCGCTTCAGGCTGGAGGCGTCGGCCAGGGCGTCGAAACAGAGGGCCGGGCGCAGGTTGGCGAACACCTGCATCTCCTTGCGCAGGCGCAGCAGGCCGGCTTCGGGGCGTTTGTCCCGCGGCGCGCCGGCCCATTTGGGTCCGCCCACGGCGCCCATCAGCACGGCGTCGGATTTCAGGGCCGTGACGACGGCCTCGTCGGTGATCGGCGCGCCGTGGCGGTCGAAGGAGACCCCGCCGAAGTCGCGCTCATCGAGCGTGATGTCGGGGGTCAGGGCCTTGGCAATGCGGGCGGCCTGGGCGGTGACTTCGGGGCCGATGCCGTCGCCGGGGAGGAGCAGGAGGGTGGTCAAAACGCTTCGCCTTCGCCGGATTCGTAGAGTTTGATATCGCGCTCGCGGACCTCGCCGGTGAGCGCGGCGCGCCAGGTGGCCATGTGAGTGGTCTTGAAGTGAGCCTCGAGCGAGGCGCGGTCGGTCCACAGTTCGGAGACGCGCACCAGACCTGGCTCCAGCAGATCCAGACCGTAGGCGTAGGTCAGGCAGCCGTCCTCGGCGCGGCTGGCGACCGTCATCGCCTCCATGGCCGGACGCAGGCGCTGAACCGCGTCCGGATCAACCCGGACCGTACCCATGACGATGACCATTCAGGCCTCCATCCAGGGCGTGCTGAGCGCGCGCTTGCTCTCGTAGATGTCGATGTCGCCGGCGTGCTGCAGGGTCTCGCCGATGGCGTCGAGGCCCTTCATCAGCTTGTCCTTGCGGTCGGGGTCGATGTCGAAGTGGAACTTCGCGCCCGACGGCGCGGTGACGGTCTGGCTTTCCAGATCGACGGTGAAGACGTGGTTGCCGCCCTTGGCCTCGTCCATCAGGGCCTCGACCTCCTCGGGCTTGAGGATGACGGGCAGCAGGCCGTTGTTCAGGCAGTTGTTCTTGAAGATGTCGGCGAAGCTGGAGCTGATCACACAGGTGATGCCGAAATCCATCAGCGCCCAGGGGGCGTGTTCGCGGCTGGAGCCGCAGCCGAAATTGTCGCCTGCGATGAGGATGGAGGCGCCCTTGTACTCCGGCTTGTTGAGCACGAACTCGGGCCGCACCCCGCCCTGGTCGTCGAAGCGCAGGGCGAAGAACAGGCCCTTGCTGAGGCCCTCGCGCTCGACGGTCTTGAGGAACTGGGCCGGGATGATCTGGTCGGTGTCGACGTTGGCCAACTGCAGCGGAGCGGCGCGGCCGTCGAGGCGGGTGAAGGCTTTCATCAGGCGGGTCCGATGATCAGGGTGGGGACGCCGGCCGGAGCGTTCTTGATGGTGAAGACCCGGGTGCCGGGCTTGCGGCCCTCGCGGACCTCGCTGACGGCGAAGGCCTCACCGATCCGGGCGTGGGCGGCGGCGACGTCGGGTACGCGCCAGGTCAGGCCCCACAGGCTGTCGGGATCGTCGTTCGGCTCGTTCTTCAGTTGGTGGGCCACCTCGACGACCAGATCGCCGATCTTGAAGAACATCAGCCGCGTGCCCCAGGCCTCGTTGCTGCGGTCGAGCTTGAAGTCGAGGCCGAGGCGGGCGCCGTAGAGGGCGGCGGCGCGGTTGGGATGGCGGGTGGAGACGACGACGTGGTCGAGGCCGCTGACGGCGGCGGCCTCATCGCCGACGACAGGGCAGGGCGGCCAGTCCGGGGTCTCGCCGACCAGGAAGGTGGTGACGCCGGCCGTGGCGTCCGTGTCGAGGATCGAGGTCGGCCAGGTGCGGGCCTCGCCATCAGCCGATTTGGTGCGGATCGGCATGACGTCAGTCGAGGGCATCGTCAGGCGGGCCAGCCGCTTGCGCTCGGCCTCGACGTCGTCGCTGGCGAAGGCCAGGCCCCAGAGACCCTCGCCATGGGCCTTGAGCCAGGCGCCGGAAGGACCGAGCTCGCCAGGGGCGATGATGTCGAGGGCGGTGTTGCCCAGCTGGAACCAGGCGTGACGGACCGGGCCGCTGGCGCCGCGCCAGTCGGGATCGCGGCCGAAGAGCTTTGCATAGCCGTCCACGGCGACGTCGAGGTCGTGGACGACCACGGCGATGTGGTCGAGAGCGGTGATGGTCACAGGAAGGTCCTGACGTCGACGATATGGCCGGCGATGGCCGCTGCCGCCGCCATGGCCGGGCTCATCAGATGGGTGCGGCCCCCGCGGCCCTGGCGGCCTTCGAAGTTGCGGTTGGAGGTCGAGGCGCAGCGCTGGCCGGGGGTCAGCTTGTCAGGGTTCATGCCCAGGCACATCGAGCAGCCGGGTTCGCGCCATTCGAAGCCGGAGGCCTTGAGGATGGCGTCGAGGCCTTCTTCTTCCGCCTGAGCTGCCACCAGGCCCGAGCCCGGCACCACCATGGCGCGGACGTGGGGGGCGACCATGCGGCCGTGCAGGAAGGCGTCCTGCGCCACCTTGGCGGCGGCGCGCAGGTCTTCGATGCGGCTGTTGGTGCAGCTGCCGATGAAGACCACGTCGACGCGTGCGTCGGTGATCGGCTGGCCGGCGGTGAGGCCCATGTATTCCAGCGCCCGCTCGGCAGAGGCGCGCTTGTCGGGGGTGGCGAAGCTGGCCGGGTCCGGGACATTGCCGGTGACGGCGACGGTGTCTTCCGGGCTGGTGCCCCAGGTGACGGTGGGGGCGATGTCCTCGGCCTGCAGCCGGACCTCCCGGTCGAAGGGAGCGCCGTCGTCGGTGAAGAAGGTCTTCCAGTAGCTGACCGCCATGTCCCAGGCGGCGCCCTTCGGCGCGGCCGGGCGGCCCTGGATGTAGGCGAAGGTGGTCTCGTCCGGCGCGATCAGGCCGGCCCGGGCGCCGCCCTCGATGGTCAGGTTACAGAGGGTCATGCGGCCCTCCATCGACAGGCCGCGAACGGCCTCGCCGGCGAACTCGATGACCGAGCCGGTGCCGCCGGCCGTGCCGATGGTCCCGATGATGGCCAGGGCCATGTCCTTGGCGGTGACGCCGGGGCCAAGCTGGCCGTCGACGGTGACGCGCATGTTCTTCGACTTGGCCTGGCGCAGGGTCTGGGTGGCCAGGACGTGCTCGACCTC
>JBILYE010000247.1:0-5153 GCA_044377925.1 Caulobacter sp.
GTGGCTGGCGAAGCTGCCGCAAAAGCTGGTGTTCATGGTCATCTTGATCCGCTGGCGCTGCCCTCATCCGACCCCCTTCGGGGGCCACCTTCTCCCGACAGGCGGGAGAAGGGATCAGAGGGCCGGGCTCCTACTGGTGATCCAGCAGTCCCAGCACCCGCTTGGCGATGACGTTGAGGTTCACCTCGCTGGTGCCGCCTTCGATGCTGTTGGCCTTGGCCCGCAGCATCGAGCGGATCGAGCCCAGTTCCTCGTTCGAGAAACCATCGCCTTCCCAGCCCAGGCCCTGCAGCCCCAGGCTCTCGACCAGCAGCTCGGTGCGCTCCTGGTTCAGCTTGGCGGCGGCGTACTTGATGATCGAGGTGGCGGCGCTGGGGCCGGCGCCCTGTTTGCTCTCGGCCTCGGCCCGCTTGATGGTCAGGGCGAAACAGGCCTGGTCCATCTTGTGGGCGGCGATGCGGCCGCGCAGATCGGGGTCCTCGATACGGCCGGCCTCGTCGGTCCCGACATACTTCTTGGCCGCGTCGGCGACGTCCAGCCCCGCCCCGCCGCCGAAGCCGCCGGCCGAGATGTTCTGGCGCTCGTACTGCAGCAGGCGCTTGGCGATTTCCCAGCCGCCGTTCAGCCGGCCGACCAGCTGTTCCTTGGGCACCTTCACGTCGGTGAAGAAGGTCTCGCAGAAGGGCGAGGAGCCGCTGATCAGCTTGATCGGCCGGGTTTCGACGCCGGGGCTGGTCATGTCGAACAGCACGAAGCTGATGCCCTCATGCTTCTTGCTGGTATCGGTGCGCACCAGGCAGAAGATCCAGTCGGCCTGGTCGGCGTAGCTGGTCCAAACCTTCTGACCGTTGATCAGGTAGTGGTCGCCCTGGTCCTCGCAGCGGGTCTGCAGGCCGGCGAGGTCGCTGCCGGCGCCCGGCTCGGAATATCCCTGACACCAACGGGTCTTGCCCTTGATGATGTCCGGCAGGAAGCGCTGCTTCTGCTCTTCGGTGGCGTACTCCAGCAGTACCGGGCCCAGCATCCAGATGCCGAAGCTGGACAGGGCCGGGCGCGCCTTGATGCGCCGCAGTTCGCTTTCGAGGACGCGGTTCTGGTCCTTGCTCAGCCCGCCGCCGCCATAGGCCGCCGGCCACATCGGCGCGGTCCAGCCCTTCTCGGCCATGCGGTCCATCCAGACCTGGATATCCGGGTTGGGATAGTTGGCCTTGCGCCCGCCCCAGGGCGTCTCGTCCTCGGACGTCATCGGGGCGTTCAGCGAGGCCGGGTAGTTGGCCTCCAGCCAGGCCCGGGTCTCGGCCCGGAAGGTATCGAGCTCGGTAGCGCCGAAGTCGGCCATGGCGTGGTCTCCCGCGAAATGTTGGCATCCGGCGTTGGCGGCCGGTTCGGACGGGAGATTAGCGGGGGAGGCGGGGAGGGGGAAGGGGATTCAAACGGATGTTTGGTCTTGGAGGGTTTAGATTGTGCGGCGCCCCGGCATCGGCGATATCCCCAAGGCGGCAGCGCCGTGTCCTAGCCGGAACGGAGTGGGCGCTCTCGCTCTGGCGGGCCGCTTGGGCTATGGTAGCCGCCTGTTCCCGAAAGCTTACCTCCCCCATGACCGACCAGGACGACCCCACCGGCCTGCTCGCCACGCCCGACCTCGCGCAGGTCCTCGAGTCCGACCGCTTCCGCCAGTTCCTCGACCAGGTGCCGATCGCCATCGCCGTCGCTGACCTGCGGCCGGACGAGCGGATCTGTTACGCCAATATCGAGTTCGAGCGTCTCACTGGCCTCGCCGCCGCCGACCTGCAGAACCAGACCTGGGCGGCGCTGGCCGGTACCGCCACGCGGGACGGGCGCGGGCTGGCCGAGGCGGTGACCGGGGAGAGCGACTATCTGGGGGTTTTCGCCTTTGAGACGGCCGGGGCGGCGGCGTCGGTGGATGTGTGGAGCAACCTGATCCAGGACGAGGCCGGCGAGGCGGTGTTCCGGATGATCGCCCTGGTCGGGGCGGACGAGCGGGGCGAGGTCGACCTGACGGCCTATGAACAGCGCATCCAGGACAAGGACACCCAGCTGCGCGAGCTGCAGCACCGGGTGGCCAACAATCTGCAGATGGTCACCGCCCTGATCCGCATCGAGGCGCGC
This sequence comes from Caulobacter sp., assembly GCA_044377925.1. Lineage (GTDB taxonomy): Bacteria > Pseudomonadota > Alphaproteobacteria > Caulobacterales > Caulobacteraceae > Caulobacter. The sequence continues at coordinate 2,131 of JBILYE010000247.1, forward strand.
AACGTGTCGCAGGCCACGGCCGACGGCGCGCACGACGACCGCTTCGACCGGCTGGCCGGGCGGATCGCGGCCATGGGGCTGCTCTATCGCCTGCTGTCGGGCGAGGAGGCCAGGGAGACGGTGGATCTGGGCAGCTATCTGTCCGGCATCGCCTCTGCGGTGATGCAGGCCCATGCGGTGGAGGGCATCCACCTGAACCTGCAGGTCGACGCCTGGCCGGTGTCGATCAATGTGGCCATGCCGGCCGGGCTGGTGGTCAACGAGCTGCTGACCAATGCGCTGAAGCACGCCTTCGAGGGGCGCGACGGGGGGACGATCACCCTGCGGTGCCTGGTGGAGACGGACGGCGGCTGCCGCGTGGTCGTGGCGGACGACGGGGTGGGGCTGGCCGAGGGCGTGGTCTGGCCAAGGCCCGGCAAGCTGAGCAATCTGATCGTGCAGTCGCTGCGCCAGAACGCCCGGGCGCGCGTCGAGGTCGAGACGGCGCCCGGCGAGGGGATGCGGGTGACGGCCTGGTTCAGCCGTGAGGACGGGTTGCGGTAGGTCTGGTCCTACGGCGCTCCCAGCGGGACGCCGCCGGGGCCGACGGGGACCATGTTCTCGTAGGGCGTTGTCGGTTCCTGGCCGGGCGGAACGACGGCCGGCATGGCTTCGCCGGCCGGACCCAGGGACTTGAAGTAGTCGTAGAGCGCCGCCTTGTTGGCCGGGCTCAGGGCCTTGACGTTCTGCCACGGCATCGGCGGCAGGCCTTGCCGCGTATCCAGCATCTCGACGAAGGCCTCCTTCGACATCGTGTCGACCAGCAGGCGCAGGTTGCTGGCGTAACTCGTGCCCCAGGCGCCGCGATAGCCGATCGGGTTGCCCAGCAGCCATTGGGCCTCCGGCACCTTGCCGGCGTTCTGGGCATAGCCGGCGGTGTGGCAGTCATTGCAGCCGGCGACCATTGAAATGTAGCGGCCGACCTCGATGGAATTGGCCCCGACGACTTCCGTCACCGCTGGCGGCTTGGCCACCCCACAGGACGCCAGTCCCAGGGCGGCAAGCCCGATCATTCCAAAGCGCAGCATGGTTATTCCCCTTGTCCCTGCCCCGATCTGGGGCGGAATCGCGCACGGGCGTCAAGGAGTTTCGGATAGCGCCGGTCGCTGGGGGAGCGCCGCGCGAAGGGTCAGGCCGGCTTCGGCGCCCGAGCGGCCGCGCAGCCCTTGACCAGGTCAGCCTTCATCAGGTGAACGGTGGTGTCCAGGGCGCGGTTCAGCAGGCCCTGGGTTTCCTCGCGGGTGCTGGCCCAGTTCACCGACTCGCGATGGCCCCGGTAGATGTTCTCGCCCAGCGGGCCGCCGACGTGGCTGTAACGGACGCGCAGCACGAGGTTGGCCGATTTGCTGGTCGTGACGGGGAAGATGTAGCTCTTGAGGATCTCGACATCGAAGATGACGTCGGCGTCTTCCGGCCGCTCGGCCAGGGACCAGCGGCGATCAGCCTGCAGCGTGACGAGCCCCGTGCGAACCCAGCCGGCCGCGTCCGAAGACGTCACCATGCCGCCCATGTAGCCCATGGTGGTGGTGTCCGGCCGCTTGTCGGCGACGCCGGCGATGTACAGGCGGCAGGGCGGGGGATCCTTTTCGCGGAGCGTGGCCGGGGCGGGGGCCGCGATCCCCGTGCTGGGGTTCATGTCCAGATAGAGCTTGGGTTCGGCAGGGGCAGGGGCAGGGGCCGGGGCAGCGGCCGGGGCCGGAGCCGAAGCTGAAGCCGGAGCCGGAGCCGGAGCCTCCGCCGGAGCCTGGGCCCGGGCGGCCGGGCTGGCCAGGACAAGCGACAGGGCGAGAAGACCGGCGGACGCATGTCGGGCCGGGCGGATCATGCGGATGGTCATCGGGCGGCTCCGTCGGCGCGAAGAGAAGAATGGCCAGGGAGGCTGCCCTCCCTGGCCATCAATGACGCTTATTTCTTCTTCTTCGCAGCGGGCGGCGGCGGCGCGCGCTGGATGTCTTCGGCCAGCTTGCTCGCGACGGCGGCGGAACCGGCGTCAAGGGCGTCGCGGATGGCCTTGCCCTTGTCGGCCGACCATTTGGCGATGTTCTCGTCGCGCTTGGTCGTGGCGCCCGCCAGCGGCTGCGCATAGGTGAAGGTGTTGCGGTAGATGGAGTTGCCCGGATAGGCGACCAGCTTGGCGTTGGCGGTCTTGGTCGGCTTGTAGCCGGCCAGGGCGGGGTCCTTGGCGTAGAGGTCGGCCGTCATGGTGATGGTCAGCGAGGTGGCGTCGCCGTTGAACTCGTACTTGGCAATGGTCATCAGCACGACCCCGGCCGAGGAGTTCGTGACGCTGTTGTCGAGGGAGACCTGGGCGATGTCCTTGGTGGCGCGAACGCCCTGGACCTTGAGGAAGCCGACTTCGCTCAGCGACTTCTGCAGGTCGGCGGTCAGAACTCCGTCGAAATTGTAGTCGACGATGGCGTCGCGGGCGGGTTTGACGTCGCCTTCGGCGGCCTTGGTGTTTGCGGCGTTGACGGAGGCGTCGATGGCGACGCCGGCCAGGGCCCCGACGATGCCGAAGCCGCCGCCGACGGCGGCCCCCGCAGTCGAGGGCACGACGTAGACGTAGATTTCGTTCTGGGCGATCGGCGCCACCACCTCGGTGGAGGTGATCGCATCGCGGGCGCCGGTGGCCAGCGGCAGGTTGGCCGGGATCGGCGTGACGCAGGCGGTCAAGGACGCGCCGCCGAGCACGAGCGCGCAGGCGGTCAGGACCGATTTGAAGGTGATGGTTCGCATGGAGGCCCCCCGGCCGGATAAGCTGTTACAGATTAGGGCGCGGTTGGCCCTGTCCGGGAAGTAGCACCCGGCCCGGAGAAGGCAAGTGACGTTGGTGCGGCGCCGGGGCGCCGCCGGGAGTGGCCTAACGTCGCGCCTTGCGAGCCGCGTATTTGGCGTCTCGGGCGGCCTGGGCCTCTGCCTTGGTCAGGGCCTTGCGTTCCTTGCGCTCGCCGCGCTTGGCGTCGAGGGCGGCGGCTTCATCGGCG
>JBILYE010000040.1:0-19160 GCA_044377925.1 Caulobacter sp.
GACCAGCCGAAACCGGGGTAGCCGTCGGGCTTTTGCAGGCCGCCGTCGGCGAAGAACATCGAATAGCCCACGGCGGTGACGGCCACGGCCGTGATGATCCCCGCAGTCGCGCGGTACATGACCAGGCTGGTGCGCCCGCCATAGTCCGTGGCCATCTCAGCCCCCAGCGCCACATAGGGGACCTGGAACAGGGAAATCGCACTCCGCGCCGCAACCGACATGACCGCCAGCCATCCAAACAGCGCCAACTGATCCATGCCGGACGGCGGGGAGAACAGCAGGCCTACGGACAGGGCCACCATCGGCGTCGCCAGCATCATCACGGGCAGCCGGCGGCCAAGCCTGGACTTGAGGCTGTCGGACCATGAGCCGATGACGGGATCGACCGCCGCATCCGCCGCCAGCCCAACCGCCAGGGCTGCGCCGACCAACGCGCCGGACAGCCCAAGGACGGCTGAATAGTAGAAGAAGATGAAGGCCACTGCGGCGTCGAAGCCGCCGCTCTGTCCGGCCTGACCCAGGCTGAAAGCCAACTTTACGAGCAGGGGCGGCTTGAGGGCCGATGCTTCGGTGGCCTGGACCTGGGCTTCAAGGGCGGTCAACGGCTACGCGTCCGGGAACGGGACTGAACCACGGTCGGGACTATGCATGAGAAACCCCCCATCTGCTTTTTCGGCAGTCAGATCGGGGGCTGGCCCGATCCGCGCGGTGCCCGTCGAAGTTACGGCCGCCAGAGACGTTGCTATTCCGGACGGCCATCGTCAAGTTATTATATTGATCGTCAATAACGAATGTGAGCGCATGACCCACCTGCTTACGGCCGGCGACTGGGGCGCAGTCATAGACCCTCAAGGGGGCTTGATCCGCAGCCTGACGCTCAGGGGGCGATCGATCCTTCGGCCGATGGCCGACCAGGTGTCGGATGCAGTTCATGCGGCCTGTTTTCCCCTGTTGCCCTTCGCCAACCGGCTCGAAGGGGCCGTACTGCGGATCGGGGACCGAACTGCCCGGCCCCCGCCCGCCAATCCGGAACGCCATGCCTTGCATGGCTTCGGCTGGCGTTCGCTGTGGACGCCTGTCTTCGACAACGACAGCGCCGCTGAACTCATTCTGACAGGCGGTGGCGACGATGCCTGGCCATGGCGCTGGCGCGCGATCCAGCGATTCAGCCGGTACAGGGACGGACTGAGGATCGCGCTTGTCCTGACGAACGAGGACTCGGTGGCCATGCCGGCCAGCATCGGCCTTCACCCGGCCTTTGTCATGGCCGCCGGCACATCCATCGAGCTAGAGGTTTCCGGGGTCTGGGATTGCGATCGGGAGCTCATCCCGACGGCGTGGCGCCACGCCGACTGGACGAGCTTGCGGGATCACCCGATCGATAACTGCCTGACGGGATGGATCGGCCAGGCGCGGTTGCGGCATGCGGATGGCCTTTGCGTCACGCTGACCGCCGACACCAACCACCTTCATGTCTATCGCCCTCACGGATCGTCCGTCATCTGTCTCGAGCCGGTGTCAGCGCGGCCCAACGCGTGGACGATTGTACCGGGTTCAAACGAAGGCCCTCCGCCGATGCTCGCTCCAGGGCGTGAGTTGTCGGTGGTCATGGAAATCTCGGCCGATGGCGGCGGCGCAGGCTGAGAGCCGAATCCGACAGGCTGGCAAAAAGGCGGCCCGGCGATGAAGCCGGGCCGGAAGTCGCGCAAGGAAACGGGCGCCATGCGGTCCTGACAGGCAGGCGCACCGGAGGCCGGCAACGCCTACCTGTCCGAGGACCTCTAGAACTTCGCCTCGAGGATCACCCCGAACGTCCGCGGCTCGAGCAGACGGGCGTTGCGGTAGCGGCCGATGAGCGCGTCCTCGATGATGATGTTGGTGATGTTGTCCTCGTCCGTGATGTTCTTGACGAAGAACCGCACCCCGTAACGGCCGTCGTCCCGCTGGATGCGGATCTGGCCGTCGATCACGCCCCAGCTGTCGATGCGATCGGTCGGCGTGTTGTACTCGCGGGCATAGTAGCTGTCCTGCCATGTGGCGTCGGCGCGGAAGATCGCGGTCCACCGTCCGGCGAAGGGCGAGGTCTCATACTGCGCGCCGACCTTGACCTTCCCGCTCGGCGAATGCGGCAGTTCGTTGCCTTCGAGGTTGACCTGGACGCTGGGCGTGGTCGCCGTTTCGCTCTGGGCCGGGTTGGCGGCGTCCTCGCTGAAGAACCGTCCGATCTCGGTGTTCAGGTAGGAGAGATTGGCGTCGAAGCTCCAGTGATCGTCCGGCACGAAGACGAATTCCGCTTCCAGGCCCCAGATCTTGGCGTCGGCATTGGTGGTGGTCACGCCGCCGTTGATCCGCTGACCCAGCTGCAGGCCGGAGTAGTCGTAGTAGAAGGCCGCGAAGTTGGCCTGCAGGTTGCGATCCAGCAGGGTGTTCTTGGCGCCCAGTTCATAGGCGGTGACGGTTTCCTCGTCGAAAGTCGGGCTGGCCACGTTGCCGGGGTTCAGGCCGCCGCCTTTGTAGCCGGTCGCGACCGAGGCATAGATCAGCGTCTGGTCGGTGAAGCCCAGGTCCGGCGTCCAGTCGATCGCCGCCTTGCCCGTGGTCTTGCCGCCGCTGTACTCGGATTTGACGTAGGGATTGAGGCCCGTCAGGACGATCGAACGGCTCTCGCCCGAGCGTTCCTCCTCCGTGTAGCGAGCACCCAGGGTCAGCCGCAGGTCATCCGTCAGCGTGACGTAGGTTTCGCCAAACAGCGCCCAAGTCTGGTTCTCGCCGTTGCGCGACAGGTTGGACACCCGCCAGGTCTCGGCTGGCCGACCATTGGCCTTCTGGAAGGCCTCGATGGCCGGATGCCAGACCTCGAAGCCGCCCGAGCCCTCGCCCTTCAGGCCGAACAGCCCGACGAGGAAGTTGAACCGGCCGTCGAAGCTGGACGCCAGGCGCAGTTCCCCGGTCAGGAGCTTCGACTTGTTGGTGAAGCTGTCGGTGGTCAGCAGTCGGTCGGTGGTGACCGTGGTATCCCGGTCCTTGTTGTAGGTGATCGGGGCCGTGAAGCGGAACGGCAGGTCGGCGTTGTCCCAGTCCGTCGTCTGCTCGGTCGAGCTGTCTGAATAGCCGCCGATGAAGGACAGCGTCAGCGGACCAAAGTCGTGGCCAATATTCAGGATGCCGAAGTTCTGGTCGAGCTGGAAGGTGGGATCAGTATCCGCTTCCACGGCCCGCAGATCGCGGGGGTTGGGAGCGCCGGCGTAGATGTTGCCGCCCACCGGGAAGGGGGTGAAGAAGCGCGCCAGGGTCTGCAGGATGGTGGTGTTGGCGTTCGGAGAGTCGAAGCCCAGTTCGCTGGGGCTGCACCCCAGCACCGGGTGCGACTTGCACAGGCGCTTGCCTTCCCGGGCGCGGGAGCTGTCTTCCCGGTAGGTTCCGAGGGTCAGGGTCGCGACGGTGGCGTCGGTGATCTCGAACACCGCCGTGCCGCGCAGGGCCCACTGATCCCGGCCGTCGATATTGTTGCCGGTCGAGAGGTTCTCGGTGTAGCCGTCCCGCTTCAAGGCGTAGCCGGCGATGCGCAGGCCGGCCCGATCACCGAGCGGGAGGTCGACGCCGGCTCCGAGCCGGACGTTTTCGAAGTTGCCAAGCTGCAGGCTGGCTTCGGCCGAGAACACGTCACCTGGCTTGCGGGTGATGACGTTGATCGCCCCACCGGTCGTGTTGCGCCCATAGAGGGTGCCCTGCGGTCCCCGCAGGACCTCAAGCCGCTGCAGGTCGAAGAATTCGTTCTGGGGCGGATAGCCGATCGCAGCGCCATTGACGAAGGACTGGACACCAAGGTCCGTCGACCCCAGCGCATTGGTGCCGACGCCGCGCAGGGTGAAGCGATCGTTGCCGGTCAGCACCGCATTGGGGATCGAGAACTGCAGGTCTGTGGCGTCCTCGATCTGGGCGCGGTCCAGGCTCTCCTCGGAGAAGGCGCTGACGGCGAGCGGCACGTCCTGCAAGGCCTGCTCACGCTTCTGGGCGGTGATAATGATTTCCTCGACGCCGGTCGACTCGCTGGTGTCCTGGGCGAAGGCCGGGACCGCCGCGGTGAAGGCAAGAACCGAGGCGGCGGACAACGCCAGCCGGATGCGGTGAGACTGGTTCATCTGGACTTCCCCCTGTGATCGCCCCTTTGGCCGATGAGTCGGCGGGGCTTATTGGACCTATCGTCAATATGGATAGGTTGGGGAAATCAGACCGTCAAGATTTATTCCTCAATCCGTCAATAACGAAATCAAGCGGCCCGGAGCGCCGCCACGCACTGACGGGCTCTGGCGCCGACAATGTCCGCGGTGTCGCCGGCTCGGTAGAGTTCCGAACCCAGCCCGAACCCGTTGGCCCCGGCGGAGCGCCAGCTCTCGAACGCCGCTGGCCCAACGCCGCCGACGGCGAGAACCGTGACCTGCGGCGGCAACACAGCCTTCAGGGCCTTGAGATGGGCCGGCCCGTACGTGCTGGCGGGAAACAGCTTCAAGGCTCGCGCCCCGGCGCCGACGGCCGCGAAGGCTTCACTGGCCGTCGCGAAGCCCGGCGCCGCCTCGAGCCCCATGGATACTGCGCGATCAATGACTGTCAGATTTGTGTCCGGCGACACGATCAATCGCCCGCCTGCCGCCGCCACCGCCTCCACGTCGGTGGGCCTGAGAACCGTGCCGCCCCCCACCAGCATCCGGCCCTCAAAAGCCCGGGCCAGGGCAGAGATGCTCTGCAGGGGGTCTGGTGAATTGAGCGGCACCTCGACGGCCCGCACGCCCGCTACAAACAGCGCCTCGCCGATCGCGACGGCTTCCGCCGGTTTGACGCCCCGAAGGATGGCGACCAGGCGGCACTCGGCCAGGGCGTCTTCAAGGGTCTTCATGCCAGTCGCTCCGCCAGCCGAGTCAGTCCGGCCAGGGCGGCCGCTTCACCATCCACCGCCTGAACGGTCCGGCCCCGGCGGGCCAGAAGCCCCCCATATAGGCCGGTCAGGGCCGGCTCGCCGATCAGGGTCACCGTTGTCCCGTGCAGTCCAGGCAGGCGTCGGCCCGCGCCCTCGATTTCCGCGCCAATGAGCAGGCCGGAGAGGAAGGCACCGGCATGCTCGGCCGCCAGCCGCCCTGCAACCACTTGCGCCCGCACCTGAAACAGGTCGCAGGAGAGGCCCCCCCCCTGCCCGGCCAGGTCCGCTCCGGCGTTGAAGGCGTCCTGCGACCATTGCTGATCGCCGCGCGCCAGTGAACCGCCGGTTCTCAACCGCTGGAACATCTCGCCGGTCATGGCGGTGAAGAAGTCGATGACCCGACCGTCCTGCAGCCGCACCCATTTGCTATGGGTGCCGGGAAGGCAGACCAGCCGTTCGCCGGCGCCCCCGGCCTGGGCCTGCCAGCCGAGCACTTGGGTCTCTTCGCCCCGCATGACGTCATGGCGGGCGGCGCCCGCCCCCAGCGTCAGCCCGGGGGCGATCCAGACGCCCTCGGCCACCGGCGCCAGGGCGCCGGCGATGTCGACCAGTCCCGCGGGACAAGCCAGATGCGGCACGACGCGCCAACCCATTTCCGATCCGGCCATGCCGCACAGCAGGGCCGGCAGCCCCGCCGCATCCAAGGCCGGGACCACGGTGTCGGCGAACCGGGCCGGCGCATCGCCTGGACCGAGGGTCGAGACCCCCAGGTCGAAGGCTTGCCGGCGAAGGACCTCCCCGTCGCGGACCACCCACGCCCGCAGGCGACTGGTGCCCCAGTCGCAGAGCAGGATCGCCTGGCTCACGTCCGCCCACCGTCGATGACCAGGTTCTGGCCGGTGATCATGCCGCTGTCGTCAGACGCCAGGAACAGGGCCAGGCTGGCGACGTCGCCAGGCTGGATGCGCCGCTGCAGGGCGACCTGCTTCATCCACTCGGCCTCGGCCTCAGCCGTCAGCCAGAGGTCCAGCTGACGATCGGTGACCACCCAGCCCGGAGAGATGGCGTTGACCCGGATGTTCTGGCCGCCCCATTCCCGCGCCAGGGCCTTGGTCAGGGCGTGCACCGCCCCCTTGGCGGCCACATAGGCGGCCATGCCGGGTGGACCGAGCAGGGCGTTGATCGAGCCGAGATTGATGATGGAGCCGCCCCCGGCCAGGGCCATCATCGGCTGCACCGCACAGGCGGCGATGAAAACCGGATCGAGGTTGACGGCCAACCCCTCGCGCCAGCCCTGGATGGTGGTGTCCACGGCGACATGACGGCTGTCGTTGGCGACGTTGTTGACCAGCACGGTGATGGGTCCGAGCGCCTCCGCGGCATCCTGGATAGCCGTCTCCAGCGCAAGCGGATCGCGTACGTCGCAGCGTCGGAACCAGGCCCCCGCGACCCGACGCGCGAGCTCGGCCCCGGCGTCATCGTCGATGTCGATGAAGGCGATCCGGGCGCCCTGTTCCGCGAACGCCCCGACGAAGGCCGCGCCGATGCCGGTCGCGCCGCCGGTGACGAACACAACTCGTCCTTCGAGACTTGGAAACCGGGCCTTCATCAGTGCGACTCCCGGGAGACGACAGCGCTGCTCTTTCCGACCAGGAAATCGAGATCGCACCCCTGATCGGCCTGGAGCACCGTATCGGTATAGAGCCTGGCCCAGCCCCGACTGTGCGCCGGTGGAGGGCGCGTAGCCTCCCACCGTGCTCGGCGCTCGGCCAGTTCGATCTCACCGACCAGCAGATCCAGCCGCCTGCCCGGGCCGTCGAAGGCGATGGTGTCGCCTGTCCGCACAAGCGCCAGGGGCCCGCCGGCCTCGGCTTCCGGGGCGACGTGCAGAATGACGGTGCCGTAGGCGGTGCCGCTCATCCGGGCGTCCGAGATTCGCACCATGTCGCGCACGCCCCTGGCCAGCAACTTGGCCGGAAGGGCCATGTTGCCGACCTCCGGCATGCCAGGATACCCCTTCGGCCCGCAGCCCTTGAGGACGAGGATGGAGTTCTCATCGACCTCCAGAGCGGGATCATCGATGCGGTCCTTGTAGTCCTCGATTGTCTCGAACACGACAGCCCGGCCGGTATGGCAAAGCAGCTCCGGCGAAGCGGCGCTCGGCTTGAGGATCGCGCCTTGCGGACAGAGATTGCCCGAGAGCACCCAGACGCCTGACGAGGGGCCCACTGGCGCTGCGATGCTCCCGATCACCTCGCGGTTGAAACACTCGGCCGCCTGCGCGATGTGGCCCTGGGTAAAGCCGCTAACGGTTACAGCTTCCGCCCTGAGGACAGGCCCCAGTTCCTTGAGCACCGCCGGAACGCCCCCGGCGTAGCAGAAGTCCTCCATCAGGTACCGGCCAGACGGCATCAGGTTGACCAGCAATGGAACCTCGCGGCCCAGGCGATCGAAGTCCGCCAGATCGAGTGGCACGCCGACCCGGCCGGCCAGGGCCAACAGATGGATCACCGCGTTGGTGGATCCGCCGATGGCCGCATGGACGAGCATGGCGTTTTCGAAAGCCTCGCGCGTCAGGACCTGAGAAAGAGCGACCCCGTCGGTGACCAGCTCGACCATCCGTCGGCCGGTCATGTGGGCCAGGGTCTTTCGGCGGGCGTCCGCCGCCGGCAGCGCGCCGTTGTTGGGCAGGCTGACGCCCAGCGCCTCGGTCAGGCTGGCCATCGTCGAGGCGGTGCCCATGGTATTGCAGACGCCGTGGCTGCGGCTCATGCCGCTCTCGGCGGCCATGAAGTCAGCCAGGGTCATCTCCCCTGCCCTCACAGCCTCGGAGAAGCGCCAGACATCGGTGCCCGAGCCGATATCACGGCCCTGGAACTTGCCATTGAGCATAGGCCCGGACGACACGACCATGGTCGGCAGATCGACGCTGGCCGCGCCCATCAGCTGCCCGGGCGTGGTCTTGTCGCAACCGCCCAGCAGGACCACGCCGTCGATCGGGTTGGCGCGGATCGACTCCTCCACCTCCATCGCCAGCAGGTTGCGGAACAGCATGGCGGTCGGCCGCATCTGGGTCTCCGGCAGCGACATGGCCGGGAACTCGAGCGGTACGCCACCCGCCTCCCAGACCCCCCGCTTCACATGCTCGGCCAGGTCCCGCAGGCCCGCCTGGCAGGTCACCAGTTCGGACCAGGTGTTGCAGATCCCAATGATCGGACGTCCGTCAAAGGCGTCGTCCGGCAGGCCGGTGCCCTTCATCCAGCTGCGGTGGATGAAACCGTCGCGATCCAGCTTGCCGTAGGTTCCTGCGCTTCGGCGTTTGGTCATGCAGGTCCTCTCCCGACGAGACGCCCGACCGGGGCCGCAAGGGCGAGGTGGCTGGACGGCGGCGGCATCGTTATTATATAAGTCGTCAATAACGTCGGTGCGCCCTCTGTCAAGCGCCGCAAGGGAGAGATCGCCGTGCCGCCGCCTCCGATCGCCGCCTGCTGATGGTCGCTCGTCTACCCGTCGCGCGGCATGTGCCGGGCCGTCCGCTCCAGGCCGCCGATGATCAGATGCACCGCCATATCCTCGGCCATCCGGGGCGTCAGGGCGCCTTGCGCCATCAGCTTGCCCGCCCCGTCGGTGACCGCCATCAGCAGGTCGACGCTGGCGACCGCGATGCCGAGCGGGAGACCGTAGGTTTCTCGCACGCGCTTGACGAAGAAGCGGATGGTGCGGTCGCGATCCTCGCGGTTTTCGGCCTCCATCAGGCGGGCTACGGAGGGGTCGGACAACAGCGCTGTGATCAGCGACCCGCGATCCCGCACATGATCGAGATAGACGCGCGTGGTCTGCCGAATCAGATCGCCGAAGGTATGGGCCTGCATGGCCGTCGCCATGCCGCGGTCGCGCAACTCGGTCTGCTCGCGGTGCAGCAGCGCAGTCAGCAGGTCATCCCGGCTGGGAAAATAGTTGTACACCAGCGCCTTGCTGATGCCGGCCTCTCGGCCCAACCGCTCCATCGACACGGCCGTCAGCCCTTCGTCGAGAATCAGGCGCGCGGCGTCATCAAGGATCTGGGCCTTTCGCAACTGCGGCGAAAGCCGGGTGCGCTTGCCGGATTTGCGGACAGTGGGCGGCGCCGAGGTGGCCTGATCGGTCATGCGCCAAGCTTAACCGCCGCGCCGCAGACGGCAACCGCCGCTCGCACGATTACTGACGATCCACCCAACAGGCGCGGCCAGGCCGCTATCGAGACCGGAGACCAACCATGAACTGGGCGTTCCTTGCCGCCGTCCTGCTGGCCCTTTCCATCAGCGTCGGAACGCCGGTTCAGGCGCAACCCAGCCGTCCCGGCGCCACCGCGCCCCAGCTGGCGGCCCTGGGCGAGCACGCGGTCGGCGTCCGCAGCCTCAGCCTGGTCAATCCGGGCCAGCCCGACATCGCCGCCTTTGATGCGGCCACCGGCAAGGCCCCCCTCGTTGATCGGCGGCTGGAGGTGATGATCTGGTATCCGGCCAGCGGCGCGGCGGCGGGCCGGACCGGCTATGACAGCGCCCTGCCCGCCTTGAAGCCGGGCGGTGCGCCGACGACGTTCCGCATCGAGGGCCTGGGCGCCTGGGACGCCGCGCCGAAGGCGGGGCCGTTTCCGCTGGTCATCCTGTCTCACGGCTATGGCAGCCGTCCCGAATGGATGACCTGGCTGGCCGAGAACCTGGCCAGCAAGGGCTATGTCGTCATGGCGCCAGGGCATGCGGACCTGCCCTATGATCGGCCCCTGGCCCTGGTCCCGACGGCGGTGAACCGGCCCCTGGACCAGGCCTTTCTGGCGGGGGCGGCGGAAACCCTGGCCAGAACCCCACCCTGGCGCGGCGCGATCGACATTAGCCGCGTCGCAGTCATCGGCCATTCCATGGGCGGCTACGGCGCTCTGCGCGCGGCCGGCGCCCGGTTCAATCCGCAGGGCCTGCCGGCGAAAATGACGCCGGGCGGGCTGATGGAGCCGCTGACCCGGGACGCCGGACCGATGATCGCCAACCTCAAGGCGGTGGTGGTCATCGCCCCCTGGGGCGGGCAGGCCGGGATCGAGGCCTTTGCGCCCGAAGGCCTGGCCCGGGTGACGGCTCCGGTGCTGTTCCTCAGCGGTGACCGGGACGACGTCGCCGGCTTCGAGGACGGGCCGGTCCGCCTGTTCGACCGGTTGACGGGCGCGCCGCGAACCATGGTGGTGTTCCGGGGCGCGGGCCACACGATCGGCGTCAATCCCGCGCCGGCCGAAGCGATGAGCCGCTTCGCCACCGAAGAGTTCTTCGAGGACCCGGTCTGGCGCAAGGCGCGGGTCATCGGCATCAGCCAGCACTTCATCACGGCGTTTCTGGACCTGCACCTCAAGGGGATGCAGGACCGCCAGCCCTTTCTGGCGCTGAGCCCGGCCCGCTCGGACGATGGCGTCTGGCCCCCGGCGACGAGCACAACCGGCGCCTACGCCGCCGGCCAGCCGGGGGTGACGCTGTGGCGAGGCTTCCAGCGACGTTGGGCTGAAGGGCTGGAAGTCCGCAACGCCTCGCCCGCGCCTTAAGCCGAGCGCCAGGCAGCGACACCGGCCGGCGGCAGATTGCGACCGCCGAGGACGAAGCTGGCCCCCTCGGGCGCCGGACAGGTCGTGGCCTCGGGGCCGTAGTTGAAGGCGAAGGTCAGGTCGCCGCGCCGGCGCAGCCGCACGTCCGTCATCGGCGCGGTCAGGATCTGTCCCGCCTCCGTGGCGAGCTGCTCGACGACCCGGTCGAACAGAGGCGGCGTCGGCCAGGTGGCGAGGTAGTGAACCCGGCCCCGCCGCACCCAGGCCGGTCCGGCGCCGTCGAACCGAGCCAGGACCTCGGCGGCGGTTTCGAGCACCTCGCTCCAACCCTCGGCGTCGAACGGCTGGCCGTCGATCAGCACCGTCGGTCCGCTGCCGGGCCGCAGGCTTTCCACGCGCCGAACGGTGACATCGATGAGCGCCCTGCCGGGTCCCGGCGGCAAGCCTTCCGGGATGGCGACGTCGCGCGTTTTCGACCCGGTGCGAGGACCCAGCAGAACCACCGCGCCGCTGGATCGCAGGCGATCGACGAAGCCCGCATCGAGGATCGGCTGCGATGGCAGCACGACCAGGCTGTAGCCCGCGAGGTCCGCGTCCGGCGAGACGATGTCGACGTCGAGGCCGCGCCGGCGGAGGGCCGTATAGGTTTCGAAGGCCAGCCGCAGCCAGCGGAAGGAGTGTCCCTGCGGCTGGATCTGGAACAGCCAGTCGGCGTCGTAGGAGAAGACAAGGGCGACCTTGGCCGGCGCCGTGACTGGCGCGGCTCCTAGCCCGGCAATCTCCGCCGCGACCTGCCGTGCTTCGTCGGCGGCAACGTCTTCGCGACGATCTGGCAGGTGCAGCCCCGCATGGAACTGCTCCTGGGCGAAGGGCGCCTGGCGCCAGCGGAAATACGAGACGACCTCCGCCCCATGGGCGAAGGCCTCCCAGGTCCAGACCCGGACCATGCCCGGCAGCGGGGCTGGATTGTAGGCCGCCCAGTTCACCGGCCCCGGCTGCTGCTCCATGACCCACCAGCGCCCGCGCCCGCAGCCGCGGTAGAGGTCGTGGTGGAAGGCGGCGATGTCCGGGTGCCCCTGGCGCAGGTAACGGGCCTTGTCCTGCGGCGAGAACCAGAACTGTTCGAGAAAGCCCAGTGGATAGCTGTCCCAACTGGCTACATCGAGGTCCGCGCCGACGTCGAAGTGATCGAACTCGGTGTAGAAGCCCATGAAGTTGTGGATGATGTCCCGGCCGGGCGAGTTGCGCCGCAGGATGTCGACCTGCAGACGGTTGAACGCAACAACCTGGTCCGATGCGAAGCGGTTGTAGTCCAGCCGGTGAGCCGGATTGGCCTCTGTCACCGTCAGGTTGGGCGGATCGACCTCCTCGAAGCCGCGGTACTCCTGCGACCAGAATACCGCGCCCCAGGCCGCGTTGAGACTGGCGACATCGTTGTACCGGCGCTTCAGCCAGTGGCGGAATGCCTCGGCCGCGACGGGCGAGTAGCTGATCGTGGTGTCATGGCAGCCGTATTCGTTGTCGGTCTGCCAGGCCTCGACGGCGGGATGGCGGCCGTAGCGGGCGCTCATCGCCTCGACAATACGACGACATTCCTGGCGGTAGACGTCGCTCGAGAAGTCGTAGTGGCGGCGCGAACCAAAGCCGCGGGGTTGGCCGGCGGCGGACCAGGCGAGAATTTCCGGGTGGCGATCGATCAGCCATTTGGGCGGGGTGGCGGTCGGGGTGCCGAGCACGAGGCGAAGCCCCTCGGCGGCCAGGGTTTCCACGGCCTCATCCAGCCAGCCCCAGTCGAAGCGGCCAGGCTCGGGCTCCAGGCGGCTCCAAGCGAATTCGCCCAGGCGCACGACCTTGATGCCCATCGCCGCCATGGCCCGGGCGTCATCGGCCCACCAATCGCGAGGCCATTGCTCGGGGTAATAGCAGACGCCAAGTCGCATCGCGGTCATCCTTCAAAGGCCGGCAGGGCCAATCCCCGGACGCCGACGTCGGCTGCGAACAGACCGCCGGCTAGTGGCTGGCCGGCCAGCTGCGCAGGGGTCAGATCGTCCCGGGCGCTGGTGATGTAGAGGGTGGCCAGGTTGGGACCGCCGAAGCAGGCGCTTGTCGGTCGCTGGATGGGCAGCGGCAGTTCGCGCAGCACATCGCCGTCGGGCGACTGGCATGCCAGTCCCCAACCGTCCCAGCGGGCGTTCCACAGATTGCCGTCTGCATCGACCGCCGAGCCATCCGGCGTCCAGGCCTGACCATGGGCTCCGACAAGGGTGCGCCTTGCGCCAAGGCGGCCGGCTTCGATCTCGTAGGCGTACAGCGTCTGATCCAGAGAATCGGCCAGGTAGAGGCGCCTGCCTTCGGCATCGGTCGACAGGGTGTTGGCGATCCCCCAGCCGTCGAGCACCCGCGTGCAGGTCCAGTCGGACGTCAGGCGATAGATGGCGCCGGACCGGGCTGACGCCGTCTCGTGCATGCTGCCGAACCAGAAGGCCCCGTCCCGTCCCATGTTGCCGTCGTTGGTCCGGTTGAGCGTACGGTCGGCCTCCGGCTCCAGGCGCGGGGTGAACACCCAGGCGTCGGGATCAAAGAGGCCGATCCCCTCGCGCGCAGCCATCAGCAGGTCGCCGGCGCGGCGCATGGCCAGGGCGGTCGCCTGCACCGGCAAGTCGCGTCCTTCACTCTCGCCACTGACGGGGTCCAGCCGCCAGAGACGGCGTTGATGGATATCCACCCACCAGACGAGCCCACGGCCGGCGTCCCACAGGGGGCCTTCGCCAAGGGTGCAGGCGCTGTCGGCGACGCATGATACGGTCATACCCTGCGCTCCAGTCGCCAGAGAGCAATCTCTCCGGCCCGCAACACCCCGACAGGCAAGCCCCCCGCTCGCCAGACCACTGCGGACGCGGTGATCGGCTCGCCACGGGCCCAGCCGGGCACAGACTTCATCACCGCCTCGGGCCGATACCTTGGGTTGAGCAGGCTTGCGGTCCAGTAGCCTTCGGCCAGGGCCGTCAGGGGGAGCGGCGCGGTGGGCGAGACGCGGGGCGTCTCCAGCTGGGCGACGGACACCAGAACCGTGTCATCGACGCCCACGCTGAAGGCGGTGAGCCCGGGATCCTCGTGTTCGAGGCGCGCCAGCCGGCCGCCATGCAGGATGGGCCGCAGCCGCTTGTGCAGGGCAACGGCCTCGACAAGGAGCGCGCGGTCGCTGTCGCTGAACCGGCTGATGTCCGCCTCTATGCCGAAGTGGCCAAACAGGGCAGTCAGGGCGCGCAGTTCGAGGCTGGTGGTGCGGGCAGTCGTGTGGCTGTCGGCCGGACCGACATGCGCGCCCATCACCTCGGGCGGGAAGAAGATCGAAAAGGTCCGCTGGATGCGCTGACGCTCGATGGGGTCGTTGCAGTCGCTGGTCCAGATCCGGTCGGTGCGCCGGAGGATTTCGTAGTCGGCGCGTGCCCCGCCGGAGGCGCAGCTTTCGATCTCGACGCCCGGATGGGCAGCGCGGAGACGGTCGATGAGCGAATAGGCGGCGGGAACCTGTCGGTGGGAGGCGCGGCGGCCTCCGCTGATCCCATGAGTCAGGTCGCGGTTCATGTCCCACTTGAGGCAGGCGATGGGGTAGTCCGTCAGCAAACGGTCCAGTTGGCTGAATATCTGGTCGGTGACCTCGGACCGGGTCAGGTCGAGGACATACTGGCCGCGCCCCAGGGGCTGGACGCGGTCCGGCTCACCCAGCACCCAGTCGGGGTGAGCGCGCAGCAGGTCAGAGTCGGCATTGGCCATCTCCGGTTCGAC
Organism: Caulobacter sp.; assembly: GCA_044377925.1. Lineage (GTDB taxonomy): Bacteria > Pseudomonadota > Alphaproteobacteria > Caulobacterales > Caulobacteraceae > Caulobacter. Next base: position 14,268 of record JBILYE010000040.1, read on the forward strand.
CCAGAGGCCGAACTCGAGCCCAAGGGCGCGGACATGGTCAATCAGGGGCCCCAGTCCTTGCGGATACCGATCCGGGTCCGGGACCCAGTCGCCCAGTCCGGCGGTGTCGTCACGCCGGCCCCGAAACCAGCCGTCATCGAGGACGAAACGCTCGGCGCCTGCCGCTGCGGCGGCCCCGGCCAGGGCCTTCAGGCGCTCTGCGTCATGGTCGAAGTAGACCGCTTCCCAGCTGTTGAACTGGACCGGCCGGGGACCGCGGGCGGTCAGGATCCGTTGGCGGACGAAGGGGTAGAACCGGTCACTCAGTCCGTTCAGGCCCAGATCGGACCGGGCGGCGAACACCTTCGGCGCGGCGTAGGACTCTCCCGGCTGCAGGACCATCTCGCCGGGGCCGAACAGCTCTCCCAGCTGGACCTGGGCCCGCCCATCGCGCAGGCGTTCACAGAAGATGCGGTGGTCTCCGCTCCAGGCCAGGTGCCAGGCGGTTACGGCGCCGTGACTCTCGCCGAAGCCCGGCCGTCCGGCGACAATGAACGGCGGACTGTGGTGGGAGGTGCGGCCGGTGCGGTTTTCCTGGCCCAGCAGACCGCCGACCAGGCGGATGCGCTCAGTGTGGAATTCACGGGTCCAGCGGCCGGAGAACCGAAGCAACTCATCCCCGGGCAGGGGGAAGACGCCGGCGGCCATCCAGTCGATGCTGAGCGGCGTGGCGCCGGTGTTGCTGATCGCCTGCTCGAGCGTCAGCACGCCCGTGGAATCCAGGGCCAGGATGATCCGAACCGAGACGCCCGCCCGGGCGTCGTCCAGGTGAAGGGTCAGCCCTCCTGGCTCTGGCCGGGCCTGGGTGAGGCGAAGCTGGGTCAGCGTGTCCCAGCCGGCGCGGTGCAGGATCAGGCCCGGATGCCCGCTGAACCCGTCCCCGGCTTGCGGCAGCACTGAGAGCGCTTCGCCGCCGTCGAGGATGCCATGAGGCACGGCCGGGTCGGAATGCGCGGCGATGGCGGCGAGATTCTCGTCCACAGGCAGGGCGGGCCCCCACCAGGCGAGACCCACCGGCCTGCTTTCGCAGGCGGTGATGACCAAGGTCTCACCGCCACCGTCCAGCCGGAAATGCCGCTCCCGCAAAGTCGCCTTCCTCGCACGCCGAAAATCTATTACACACATCGTCAATAACAGCCGGATCCCGCCGTGACGAGCCCTTCCCTTCCGACCCTCGACGTCGAGCACAGCTGGGTCACCGCAGGAGGCCTTCGCCTTCACTGCGCCCATGCCGGGATGGATCGGGGCGGGTCACCGCCGCTGATTCTCCTGCACGGCTTTCCCGATCATTGGACCGGCTGGTCGCCGCAGATGGCGGCCCTGGCGGAAAACCGGCTGGTGATCGCGCCGGACGGGCGGGGCATCAATCTGTCCGATGCGCCGGCCGAGGTCGGGGCCTATCATCTGGACAGACTGGTCGATGACGTCCTGGCCGTCGCAGAAGCCTTTGCCCCCGGACAGACGGTCGACCTGGCCGGACATGACTGGGGCGGCGTTGTCGCCTGGGCGGCGATCAGCCGGCATCCCGAGCGATTCCGGCGGCTGGCCATCCTCAACGCGCCGCACCCAGGGGTGCTGGGTGAGGCGCTGGCCAATGATCCTGTCCAGAAGGCGGCCTCAAGCTATGTCGACGCCCTACGGGCGGAGGACGCTGAGGCTCAGCTGGCGGCCGATGACTTCGCGCCTCTGTTGGCCGCCTTCGCAGAGCTGACCCGCGCCGGGCGGTTCAGCGAAGACGATCGCCAAAGGTATCGCCAGGCGTGGGGCCGGCCTGGACGGCTAAGCGGCGCCCTGAACTGGTACCGCGCGGCCGATTTCCTGGAACATCCCGACCAGGCGCCCTGGCCGGCGCGCGCCCTGCCCCATCCGGTGCTGATGATCTGGGGCGAGGACGATCTCGCGCTGCCGCCCAGCCTGATCGAGGCCCACCGACCGTTGGCGGCCAACCTGACGGTCGAGCGGCTGGCCGGCTGCGGCCACTGGACCGGGCAAGAGGCGCCCGAGCGGGTGAACCCCCTGCTGATCAGCCATTTCGCCGTCTGATCCACTATTGACTACTTGTATAATAACGCCCTACTTCGGCGACCGGAGGAGTTACCGATGATCAAGGGCGTTCATCACATCGGCCTGACAACCAGCGATCTGGATGCCGCGACGGCGTTGTTCGGGGCAGGTCTTGCGCTGGAGGAGGCGCGACGGTTCGAGGTCACCGACCAGGCGTCGGCGCGGGCGCTGTTTCAGCTGGATGGCGTCGCCGCGGACGTCAGACTGACCCGGGCGGCCAACGGATTTCTGGAGCTGTTCCGCTTCGACGCCCCGGCGTCTCCGCCGATCCGCGCCCGGGGGGCCAATGAGGCGGGCATCACCCACATCTGCATTCAGACCCCGGCCGGCGAGGCGGCTCTGGCAAGCCTGTCGGGGGCCGGGGCGCGCTTTCCACACGGCCTGACCAGCCTGGGTGGTGACTTCCGCTATGGCTACGGCCGCATCGTCGATGAACTGATCATCGAGGTCGAGGAGACGGCGGCGGCGCCCGACGCGGGACCGGAGTCCTGGATCGGCCACGTTGCCTTCGCAACGCCGGACATGGACCGGCTGACGGGTTTCTACGAGGCGCTGACCGGCCTCAGGCGCCATGGCGGGCAAAGGCTGACCGGACATGCCGCCTATGACCGGATCACCGGGCTGAAGGATGTCGACGTCACGGCGGCCTGGATCCAAGGGATGAACATCGGGCTGGAGTTCTGGAGCTACGCCAATCCACCCACGACGCCGCGGGCCGACGATCGGCCCGTGCATGAGGCCGGCTATTCCCACGTCTGCTTCGAGACCGATGATGTCGAGAGCGACCTGGCGCGGGCCATCGCCGCCGGCGGCCGCCCGCATTCGGCTGTGCAGGACCTGGGCTCGGCCAGGGTGGCTTACCTGCGCGATCCAGACGGAAACATCGTCGAGCTGCTGCAGTGGTCGGCATCTGCGGCCGCGCTGTCGGTCGACACCCTGGCGGCGCCCGATGTCCTGGCCCGGCTGAATGTCGCCCTGGACGAACGCCGTGCCGCCGCGAAGGCCCAGGCATGAACCGGGTTGCCCTGATCACCGGAGCCGCCCAGGGGATCGGCATGGCCGCCGTCGAGCGGCTGGCCGAGGACGGGTTCGATCTGGCGCTGTTCGACCTGCCGGGCAGCGACCTGGCGCCGGCGATCCGAGCCGCAGGGAAACAGGGCCGCAAAGCGATGGAAATCCGCGGCGACGTGGCGCTGGAGGCGGACTGGATTCGTGGCGTCAGCATGGTTCTGGACCACTTCGGCCGCCTGGACGCCTTGATCAACAACGCCGGCATTTCCGGACCGGTCGGTCCCTTTTCGGACTACACCGTCGATGACTTCGACCGTGTCCACGCGGTCAACACGCGAGGCGTGTTCCTGGGCATGAAGCATTGCCAGACCATGCTCCGAGAATCGAGCGGAGCGATCGTCAACATCGCCTCGATCTCGGGTCTCGGAGGCGGTCGCAACACTCTGGGGTACACCGCGAGCAAGCATGCCGTGATCGGGATGACCAAGCAGGTGGCCAACGAACTGGCCGCGCACGGGGTCAGGGTCAATGCGGTCTGCCCCGCCCCGACGGCGACGGAAATGATGCGCGCGCTGGCGATTCAACGCCGCCCGGATGATCCGGACGGCTTTGAGGCCGAGTTCGCGAAGTTCATTCCGATGCAGCGCTACGGCGCGCCGCGCGAGATCGCCGACGCCATCGCCTTCCTGGCCGGCCCCCAGGCCAGCTTCATCACCGGCATCGCCCTACCTGTGGATGGCGGCGCCTGCGCCCGCTGACCAACACCGCTCTGGAGACCTGACATGGACCTTGGACTTTCCGGCAAACGCGTCCTGCTTACCGGCGCAACCCGCGGCATCGGCCGAGCCATTCTCGAAGCATTTCTGATCGAGGGCGCTCACGTCGCCTTCTGCGCCAGGGGCCAGGCCGGCATCGACGCGCTGATGGCGGCCCATCCGGCCAGCGCCAAGAACCTGCGCGGCCGGGCCCTGGACGTTCGGGATGCGGACGCCTTCAAACTTTGGGTCGCCGAAACCGGCGAGGCGTTCGGCGGGCTGGACGCGGTGATCAGCAACGTTTCCACCCGGCTCACCAGCACAGGAGAGGACCTGTGGCGGGAAACCTTCGAAACGGACCTCATCCAGCACGTCCGCCTGGCCGAGGCCGCACTGCCCTGGCTGGAGAAGGGGACCGATCCGTCGCTGACCTTTATCTCCTCGATCGCCGGTGTGTTGACCAACCTGCCGCCCGGCGAGGAAGCCTACGGCACCGCCAAGGCCGCGCTGATCAACTACGCCGGTCAGTTGGCCGCCCGTCACGGTCCGCGCGGACTGCGGGTCAACACCGTCTCGCCAGGACCAATCCTGCACGAGGGCGGGGTCTGGGACATGATCCGTCAGCACCAGCCGAAGCTGTTTGAAAGCGCCGCCCAGCTCCCCGCCCTGAAGCGCCACGGCCGTCCGGAAGAAGTGGCGCGGACCGTGGTCTTCCTCGCCAGTCCGGCCGGCTCCTACGTGACCGGCGCCAACCTGCGGGTCGACGGCGGCGCTGTGAAGGCGACCAATTTCTGATTGTGGGGCCCGGGGCAACCGCGTCGCTTCGTGCAGGGTTGCCCCCTGCCCGCTCTTGCAGGCGGGATGACTCGAGATCGGTCGGATCTGAGACGTGTGCCTACGCAGACGTGGAAGCGGGACAAGACCTTGCGGCTGACCGTCTGTCAGCGGTTCTGAACCCGCCAGGAGCCGACATTGTAGCCTGAGCAGACTCCGGACCTTGGCGGACACTGATCAGGTCGAAGCT
>JBILYE010000248.1:0-5148 GCA_044377925.1 Caulobacter sp.
CGCTTCGACGCCGTCGGCACCCTGAGCAGCGTCTCGATGAGCGTCACCCGCTACGGCGCCGAACTGGCCGGCTCCATCGGCCGGCGGGCGGACTCGGCGGTCTCCAGACAGGAAAGCGCCCAGGCGGTGGCCGAGGAAGCCTCGGCGCGGCGGGCCTCGGTCGAAGGGGTCAACCTTGATGAGGAGCTGATCGCCATGACCACCTATCAGCAGGCGTTCAACGCCTCGGCCCGGATCGTCCAGGCCAGCAAGGACCTCTATGACATCCTCCTCGGCATGGTGAACTGATCATGAGCCGCGTCTCCACAAGCCACAGCTACTCCATCGTCCTGCGTGACCTGATGCGGGCGACCAACAGCCAGGAACAGGCCCAGGGACAGGTGTCCAGCGGCCGGCTCGGCGACAGCCTGCGCGCCTTCGCGCCGCAGGTCGAACAGCTGATCGCCGCCAATTCGGTGAAGGCCCGGGTCGAGGGCTACCTCGAGCAGGGCAAGCTGATCACCTCCCGCCTGGAGGCGCAGGACCTGGCCCTGCGCTCCACCGCCGACTCCGCCGACGCGGCCCGCAACACCCTGGCCGAGGCGCTGGCCAGCGACCGGGGCGACGCCATCATGGGCGAGTTGCAGGGTCACTTCCTCACCGCCGCAGAGTCGCTGAATACCCAGCAGGGCGGCCGCTACCTGTTCGCCGGCGCCCAGGTGAACACCCGTCCGGTCGACGCCACGCGCCTGTCCGACCTGACGGCCGCCCCGGCCATCGCCGACCTGTTCCTCAATGACCAGCTGAAGCCCGTCAGCCGGCTGGACGACAACATCACCATCGAGAGCGGCTTCCTGGCGGACACCGAAGGGACCGACCTGTTCGAGGCCTTCAAGGAGGTGCAGGCCTATGTCGAGGCCAACGGCGCCTTCTCCTCGCCGCTGAGCACGGCCCAGAAGACCTTTATCGAAGGCATGCTTCCCAAGTTCGACGCCGCCAACAAGGCACTCACCGACAGCGCCGCCCTGAACGGCGCCAACCAGGTGCGGGTCGAGAACAGCCTGACCCAGCACGACGACAGGGTCACCCTGCTGAAGGGCGAGATTTCCGATATCTCAGAAGTCGACATGGCCGAGGCCATCAGCCGACTGGAACAGGCCCAGACGGCCCTGCAGGCCTCGGCCCAGGTGTTCGCCACCCTGAGGGGCAGCTCGCTCCTGGAACTCTTGAGGAGCTGATCGCGATGACGGTCAGCACGCCTTGCTGACCGTCATCGCTACCGCGGCTCCGATCCCTACGGGGCGGCGCCGAACAGGTACCAGCCGCCGTTCACATCGTCCTGACCGGTGGCGATGTTGGTATTGGCCGTCTGGTCGCCGTTGATGCGCAGCTGGTAGTCGACGCGGTTGTCACCGTCGATGTCGAGCTGGAACAGCGTCGAGTTCGTGCCCATCGAATAGACCAGCTTGGCCTGGCCGGCCGTGCCGTTGAACACCGACTGGAAGGACAGCGCGCTGGTGGCCAGGCCGATGACTTCGCCGGCTTGAAGGTCGAGGATGCTGTCGGTCTCGATAGCCACGCCGGAGACGCCCGGGATGAACTCACCCCCGGCCACGAAGTAATCGCGACCAGCGCCGCCGGTCAGCTTGTCGTTGCCGCTGCCGCCGAACAGCAGATCGTCGCCGTCGCCGCCCAGCAGGGTGTCGAGACCCGCGCCGCCGTAGAGGTCGTCCGACCCGCCGCCGCCGACCAGGCGGTCGTTGCCGTCCAGGCCTTCCAGGCTGTTGCTGTCGTCGGTGCCGGTCAGGGTGTTGTTGAGAGCGTTGCCCGTCCCGTCCTGGTTGCCGACGCCCGCGAGGATGAGGTTCTCGAGGTTGGCGCCGAGAACATAGCCGTCCAGCGTGGTGCGAACGGTATCGATGCCCTGGTCGGCAAGTTCGGTGACGCTGTCGGAGAAGCTGTCGACATAGTAGGTGTCGACCCCCAGCCCGCCGGCCATGGTGTCGTCTCCGGCCCCGCCATCCATGATGTCGTTGCCCTCGCCGCCGTTCAGCGTGTCATTGCCCAGACCGCCCTGCAGGAAGTCGTTGCCGCCAAGGCCCGACAGGGTGTCGGCCCCGGCGTTACCATAGATTTTGTTGGCGATGCTGCTGCCGGTGACGGTGGCCCCGGACACAAAGTCGACCTGGATGGTCTCGATGTCGGCATCGGCGCTGAGGGCGAAGACAGCGGCGCTGAGGAAGATCCTGTCGGCCAGGCCATCGCCGGCGCCCTCACCGACGGTGTCGAGCTCGCTGTCGACATAGTAGGTATCGTTGCCAGCGCCACCCGACATGGTGTCGGCGCCCGTGCCGCCGTCGAGCAGATCGCTCCCCGCGCCGCCGAGCAGGTCATCGGCGCCCGAACCGCCGTAGAGCTTGTCGTTGTCGTCGCCGCCCTCAAGGGTATCGGCGCCGACCATGCCAGTCAGGACGTCAGCCCCGGCGCCGCCGATCAGCTCATTGTCGAAGTTGTTGCCGTTGATCGTGTTGGCCTGGGCGTTGCCCGTGCCGTCCTGGGCGAAGGCCCCGACCAGGTTGAGGTTTTCGACAAAGGCGCTCAGCACATAGCTGGTCGCCGTCGACCGGACGGTATCGAAGCCGCCGGTCGAGGTCTCGACGATCACGTCGCCGGCGCTGTCCACCGTGTAGGTGTCCGTGCCGTTGCCGCCTTCCAGGGTGTCGTCGCCCGTGCCGCCGTCGAGGATGTCATTGCCCTCGCCGCCCAGCAGGTGGTCGATGCCGCCGCCGCCGGAGATGTTGTCGACCCCCGCGCCGCCGTCCAGGGTGTTGGCCCCGTCATTGCCGATGATACGGTTGTTCACCGCGTTGCCCGTGCCGTTGATGTCGGCAGTCCCCGACAGGGTCAGGTTCTCGATCTGACCGGTGAGGTTGGCGCTGTCGGCGTCGACCAGGCTGTAGGTGATCGAGCTGATCACCGTGTCGGCCGTCCCGGAGGTGTCGATGACCACGTCGCCGGCGTCGTCGACATGGTAGGTATCGTTGTTGGCCCCGCCCGACATGGTGTCGGCCCCAAGGCCGCCGTTCAGGATGTTCAGCGTCGCGCTACCGGTCAGGAAGTCAGCGTACTGGGAGCCGATGACGTTCTCGATCGAGATCAGGGTGTCGCCCTGCGCCCAGCCGCCCGAGGGGCTGTTGGTGCTGGTGGTCAGGTTGACGGTCACCGCCGCGTCGGAGCCGGTGTAGTCGACGGTGTCGAAGCCGCCGCCGCCGTTCAGGGTGTCGCTGCCGAGGCTGCCCTCGATCAGGTCGTCGCCGCCCAGGGCCAGCACGGTGTCGTCGCCGGTCAGGCTGCCGCGCGTCGCGCCGAACACCGCCGTGTAGGCGGTGGCGGTGAAGACGTCATTGCCCTCGGTGGCGATGGCCGCCGAGCGCACGAACAGCAGGCTGGAGAGGCCCGGGTCGTGGTCCGAGATCTGGGTCGAGAATTCCGAGTTGATGTGGACGATGTCGTATTGCGCCCCGACCAGCAGGTCGAGGGTGGCGATGATGTTGTCCAGCGCCTGGGAATTGCCGTCGAAGCTGTAGCTGTAGCGCTCTTCCGGCGGCAGCAGCTCGATCAGCGCCTTCAGCACCTGGGCGCCAGTGACGAAGGTGCTGGGCGTGTTGCCCGTGCCCGCCACCAGTCGCTCGATCTCGCCGGTGATGATCTCGATGACCGGGAAGATCTGGAAGTCGTTGAAATCACCCAGCGCGATGATCTTGTCGTTCATCGGATTGCCGTCGGCCAGGATGCCGTCGATGAACACCTTGACCGCCTCGGCCTGGCCCTCGCGCTTGACCGAGTCCGAGTTCAGCGGCTCGCCGTAGTATTCGCTGTCGAGGTTGGAGCCGATCAGGACAGCCGAACCGCCCTTGCTGCTGAAGTGGTTGTTGATCACCCAGAAGCTACCGCCCTGCGTCTCGGTGTAGCCGGCCGGGATGAACTCGATCGGCACCGACTTGCGGGTCGAGGTGAAGTCGGCGTCGCCCGTGCCGATGCGGTCGGCGGTCGGGTACTTCGAGATGAAGGGGTTGGAAGTGGCGACCAGGCCGTTGCCGGCAGTCGGGGTGACAGCGGTCGCCTGGTAGAGGAAGGCCACCTGGATGTTGCCACCCGGCGCGCCGCCCTCGGTGTCATCCACCGGATCGGACAGGATGCCGTAGTACTGCACCCCGGTGCGGGCGAAGATGGTGTCGATGAGCTGGGTCATCGTCAGCACGGCGTCGCCGTTGCCGGTGGTCGACTGGCCGTTGAAGTCCTGCAGTTCCTGAAGGCCGATAATGTCGGGGGTCTTCAGGTTGGTCCCGATGGCGTCGGCCAGATTGTTCAGGGTGGTCTGGGTGGTGACGCCGTCGCCACCGTTGAAGGTCAGCGGCGCCAGGTTGCGAACGTTGAAGGTCGCGATGGTCAGGCGGTCGAGGTTCTCCTCGATGGTCGTCACTTCCTTCACCAGGGTGCTGGCGTTGAAGGTCACCGCCTGGGTGACGTTGACGTCGTAGAAGCCCTGGCCGTAGCTGACGATGCCGGTGACGTCGCCGCCGACCACCGTCTGGCCGGTGCTGGTGATGGCGCCGATGGAGCCGCCCAGCGCCTCGTCGTCGAGCTGGATGCGCTCGGGGTTGAAGTCGAAGATCTTGTCGGCCGGCAGCACGCCGTTGCCGCTCTCGTCACTGATGGTCAGGCCGCCGCGATCGTTGGCGCTGGCGTTGGCGCCGACGTCCATGGTCACCATCACTTCGCCGAACGAGGACTTGAACGGGCTGGTGGTATGGACGTCCTGCAGGGTGACCCGCATGCCTTCCAGGCTTTCCCAGAAGTCGACGCCGTCGACGGTCGGGTCAAAGGCGTTGGTCGTCGAGCCGAGGTTGACGAGCGGCGGCGTGTAGTCCGCGCCGTTGGCGGTGTCGCCGATGACGACGGCGTCCGGCAGGCCGTAGCCGACCTGCAGCAGGGTGGTGGCGGTGACGCTGACGATCTCGGTCAGGCCGAGGTTGGCCGTGCCGCCCGGCTGGAACTCATCGACCGTGCCGGTGATGCGGACAAGGTTGCCCACGACAATGGACGGCGGCAGGGCCCCGCCGACAAAGACGTAGATGCCGTCGGAGGTGTTGCGGTTGCCGTCGCCGT
>JBILYE010000249.1:0-5128 GCA_044377925.1 Caulobacter sp.
GCTGACCATCGACCCGGCTCTTGACCCCGCCGCCATGGCGAAGGTCTTCCGGCGTCTGGGTCGGCTGCACATCCCGGGCTTCTTCGCCGGCGACGGGGCCGATCAGGTGGCCGCCGCCCTGGCCGGGCCGGAAGTTCCCTGGATCAAGACCTGGCGCACGACGGGCCCCAGTCTCGATGGCGACCTGGCCCGGTTCGACGGCATGACGCCGCACAACAGGGCCGCCTTCGACGCCGATATGAAAACAGCTGCCGCAGACGGCTTCTGCTTCCAGTTCGACGCCTGGCGGGTCAGCGACGACATCGACAGGGGCGTGCGGCGCGGCGGCGCCCTGGCTCCGGTCGAGGCGGTGCATGACCTCGTAAACAGCCGCGCCTTTCTGGATTTCGTCGCCGCCCTGACCGGCGAGACCCGCGGAACGTTCGCCGACACCATGGCCAGCCGCTACCGGCCCGGCGACTTCCTGTCGGCCCATGACGACCATGTCAGCGGCAAGAACCGACTGTTCGCCTACGTCCTCAACTTCACCCCGGTCTGGCGGGCCGACTGGGGCGGGGTGCTGTCCTTTCTCGACGAGGACGGCCATGTCGCCGAGGGCTACACCCCCAGTTTCAACGCCCTCAACATCTTCGCCATCCCCAGCGCCCACGCGGTTTCCTACGTCGCCCCCTATGCCGGAGCGAACCGCCATGCGGTGACCGGCTGGGTGCGGTACTGATGCCGGAGGAGTTGCCGCCCATCGGCCGCCGGGAACGGGTCCGCGCCGCCTACCGGGGTCTGACGCCCAACCTGCGCGGGGCCCTGTGGATGCTGGCCTCGGCCGTCGCCTTCACGGCCATGACCAGCATGATCAAGCTGCTGGGCTCCAACTACGACGCCGCCCTGCAGACCTTCTACCGGTCGGCGGCGGGGCTGGTGGTCCTGCTGCCGATGATCCTGCGTGATGTGAGGGGCGCCTTCCGCACGACCCGGCTGGGCATCCTGCTGTTCCGCTCGGGGGCCGGGACGGTGGCGATGATCCTCAGCTTCTACGCCTTCCAGGTCCTGCCCCTGGCCGAGGCCAATGCGCTGAGTTTCACCCGCACCCTGTGGCTGGTGCCGCTGGCCTTCTTCGTCCTGCGTGAAAGCCTCGGCGCCTGGCGGATCGGGGCCGCCCTGGTCGGGTTCGCCGGGGTTTGCGTCATGCTGGCGCCTGGCTTCACCAGCGGCGGCCATGGCTTCGGCATGGGCCAGTTCGCGGCCCTGGGCTCGGCGGCCCTGTTCGCCATGACCATCACCGGCATGAAGGTAATGACCCGCGACCACAGCCCCTTCGTGCTGCTGGTCTATGCCGCCGTGCTGGGTGTCGCCTTCTCCATCCCGCCGGCCCTGTTCGTCTGGGCCTGGCCGACGCCGGTCGACTTCGTGCTGCTCTGCGTCATGGGCGTGCTCGGGATCGTCACCCAGGGCTGCTACATCAAGGGCATGCAGATCGGTGACGCCGCCGCCATGGCCCCGATCGACTACACCCGCCTGGTGTTCACCGCCTTCGTCGGCTTCGTGGTCTTCGCCGAGGTGCCGACCTGGACCACCCTGCTGGGCGCCGCCATCGTCGTCGTCTCGACCCTGGTCATCACCTGGCGCGAGCAGCGGGCCGGAAAGCTGGAGCGGGAGATGAAGGAACGGGAGCTGGATCAGCCGGCCAACTGACGGAACACGCCCAGTCGGTCGACCTCCTGCCAGTGGCCGGTCAGGCGGTCGCCCTCGAAGTCGTAGAGGGTCGTCCCGGTCATGGTGACCACCCGGCCGGTGGCTGCAAAGCCCGCCATCTCGCCGCTGTGCGTGCCTTGCCAGGTCCAGGCCACGGCGACGGTGTCTCCTTCCTCGACCATCCGCAGGACGTGGAAGCGCTGGTCCGGGAACGGAGCCCGCGACTGGCGCAGCCGGGCCTTGAACAGCGAGGCGTCGAGGGTCTGGCCATGCCAGGGATCGCCCGGGTCATGGCGGATGACATAGCGGTCGGCCAGGAAGCCGTCGGCGGCGTCCTCGTCGCCCCGGTTCCAGACGGTGTCGAGAAACAGGGCCAGCCGGGCCTTGCGGGATGAACTGGACATGGTCGCCTCCTTACGGCGGTCGTCCATTATACCCGGCTCAAAATATTTGCAATATTACCCGGTAAAAATTAGGGCGATGGCATCTACACGGGCAGGAATTGCTCGGCGAACAGCAGCTGCGAGCCGAAATAGAGGAACCAGATGAGCCAGGCGGTCAGCCGGGGCGAGCCGAAGATCTTCACCCCCTTGAACATCTCGGCGGCGAGGATGGCGTCGGAGGCCATGAACAGCAGGGCGGCGAGGGCCAGGTGGGCGCCCTGCCGCGAGACGGTCAGGCTGGCGACGACCATGGCCGTGATGACCACGGCATAGGCGACGACCGGCCAGCGCATGTCGCCCAGCGACGGCCACAGCCAACGCACCATCCAGACGGCGGCGGCGACCACGAAGCCGGCGACGATCCAGCCGGGAAGGCCCAGCGTCGGCTCGCCCCAGGGGTCGGGGACCGGCATCAGGAACATGGCCACATAGGCGACGTGGCCGAGCAGGAAGGCGACCAGGCCGGGCAGCAGCCAGCGTTTGGGATCGCCGGCCAGGAAGCCGTCACCGATGGCGCAAAGCACCAGGCCGATAGCGGCCGCGCCGCCGATCCAGCGGGTGCTCTGCAGGAAGGCGGCGAAGCGGGGATCGGCGGCCTGCTGGATGGCGGTGGCGTCGCTTAGCCACATGGAGAGGCCGAACAGGGCCAGGGCGCCGACGGCCATCACCTTGACGATCGTGCGCAGGGCCGAGGGCGGGCGGCCGGCGAAGCCCAGGCCGTAGATCAGCCCGGCCGTCAGGGAGACGATGAGGGCGATTGTGCCGCCGTTGAAGACCATGCCCGCGCTCCAGCCCGTCCGCCGAGGAGAGGGGTAGTCGAGGTTGGCGTCAAGGCTGTGGGAACGTTCAGTCTGGTTCCGGCCGCAGGAACTTCCGCGCCGCCGCCCGGTGGCGGTCCTTCACGTTCTTGCCGACCACGGCCAGCAGGGCCGCGATCACCGCCGCATCGTCCGTGAAGCCGACGCCGGCCAGCACGTCCGGAATCACATCCGTCGGCAGGACGAAATAGGCCAGGGCGGCCATGATCATCCCCTTGGCGGCCAGGGGCGTCTCGGGGTCTCTCGCGCACCACCAGACGCTCAGCACGTCATCGAGGAAGGGCACCTTGGAGGCGACCTTTTTGACCTTGGGCCAGAAGCCCTCCTTCACCCGCATCTCGTTGACACGCAGGGTTTCGGGGACAAGCGCCTTCGACCGATCGATAATCTCGGCTGGCTTGACGTTGGGTGACGGCTTGGCTTTCGCGCTCACGGGGCTAAACCCTCTCTTCGAAGCTCTAATTCAACACGATCTCGATGGGAGACGTCCATGAAACTCGATAGTTCCATTTCCGCCGTCGTTACCGGCGGCGCCTCCGGCCTCGGCGAAGCCACGGTCCGCGCTCTGGTCGCCCAGGGCGTCAAAGTCGCCATCTTCGACCTCGACCGCCAACAGGAGCGCGGCGAAGCCCTGGAGAAAGAACTGGGGGTCACCTTCTGCGCTGTCAACGTCACCAGCGACGCTGAGGTCGACGCCGGCTTCGAAAAGGCCCGCGCCGCCAACGGCCAGGAGCGCATTCTCGTCAACTGCGCCGGCACCGGCAACGCCGCCAAGACCGCCAGCCGCGACAAGACCACGGGCGCCATCAAGCACTTCCCGCTGGCCCACTTCGACATGATCATCCAGATCAACCTGATCGGCACCTTCCGCTGCATCGCCAAGTCGGCGGCCGGCATGCTGACCCTGGAGCCGCTGGAAGACGGCGAGCGTGGCGCCATCGTCAACACCGCCTCGGTCGCGGCCGAGGACGGCCAGATGGGCCAGGCGGCCTATTCGGCCTCCAAGGGCGGCGTCGTCGGCATGACCCTGCCGATCGCCCGCGACCTGATGGGCGAGGGCATCCGGGTGAACACCATCCTCCCCGGCATCTTCAACACCCCGCTGATGAACGCCGCCCCGCCGCAGGTGAAGGAAGCCCTGGCCGCCTCGGTGCCGTTCCCGAAGCGTCTGGGTCTGGCCGAGGAGTACGCCTCGCTGGCCCTGCAGATGATCACCAACGGCTACTTCAACGGCGAAGACGTCCGTCTCGACGGCGCCATCCGCATGGCCCCGCGCTGAGCCACGGCTGATCGAAGTACGAAGGCCCCGCCGGCGACGGCGGGGCCTTTTTCTTTAACGACGCAGGTCTTCCGGCCGAACGATGCCGGGGCCGAGGTTGTCGACCACCTCGCGGGCCGAGAAGCTCTGCTCGACCGGAGCCGGCGAGGCGCCCCTGTACATGACGATCTCGGCGTTGGCCTCGTAGCGGGTGACGGTCCGCATATCCATGTCGTCGGCCCAGAAGCGGTTGCTGTAGAAGGGGTCCCAGGCGCGCCAGCCGTAGCGCGGGCCGAAATAGCGCCAGCTGGGCCGCCAGAAGCCGTAGCCGCCGCCGAAGCGACCGGCGGGCGGATCGTAGTAGGTGCGGGTGTCGCGGTTGGTCTCGCGGTCGGCGAGGACGAAGCCGTCGTAGCCCTGGGCCAGGGTCAGTTCGGCGGCCCGGAACAGCAGGTAGCGCTCGACGGTGTCGCGGTTGGTCAGGCTGTTGCCCGAGAAGCCGATCTTGAAGCGGTTCTCGGTGATCTTCTGATCGGTGAAGCCGCCGGAGACCGCATTGCCCCGGACGTTCGGCTGGTAAGGCGTGGCGGTGGCGCAGGCGGCCAGACCGCTTGCGGCGAGGATGGCGGCGATTGCCGCGGCCCTGGCGAAGTTCATCGCGTTCTCCTGAGGTCCGGCCTGAAACAGACCGGGAGCGTCCCTGATCGATCAACTCCGAGATTGAGGCGGAAGTTGCGTCAGCGCTAGTGGCGAAGGGCGATCAGGACGGCCGCCGTGATCAGCAGCCCGCCGACCAGCAGCCGGAACCCGCGCCGGAAGTCCGGCCGGGTCATGAACACCGCCAGGGCCGCGCCGCCGAGGCCGTAGGCGGTCATGGTGATCATATCCATGCCGATGGTCGCGGCCGCGAACAGGGTCAT
>JBILYE010000250.1:0-5122 GCA_044377925.1 Caulobacter sp.
CCCCTAATCGCCGAACCGGTGGCCACTTCGGCGGGGCGCGCGCAAACGAAAGAGGGGAGTCCGGTGATCCGGACTCCCCTCTGGAGTTTCGTGTCCGGATCGCTTTGCGGCGCTCCGGAGAGAAGTCCCTGAAGTCGCCTTACTCGGCGGCCTCGGCCATCTTCGGAACAACCGTCGCGTAGGTGCGGTCGTTGCGCTTGGTTACGAACTTCACGTTGCCGTTCTCGAGGGCAAAGAGGGTGTGGTCCTTGCCGATGCCCACGTTCTCGCCCGGCCAGAACTTGGTGCCGCGTTGACGCACGATGATGTTGCCGGCGAGGACGTTCTCGCCGCCGAACTTCTTCACGCCGAGACGGCGGCCAGCCGAATCGCGACCGTTGCGCGAGGAGCCGCCTGATTTCTTGTGAGCCATACTGCTCTCCTATCCTCTATCGACGAGGCCCTCAGGCTTCGTCGGTGTCCTTCGTGGCGGCCTTTTTGGGGGCGGCCTTCTTGGCGGGGGCGGCGTCGTCAGCCTTGGCGGCCTTCGGAGCGGCGGCCTTCTTGGCCTTGGGCGCCTCGGCGGCCGTTTCGACCACGGGGGTCTCGGCGGCGACGATGGTTTCCTCTTCGGTCACCACGGCCTTGGCCTTGGTCGCCTTCTTGGCGGGGGCCGGGGCGGCCTCGGCCTTCACGGCGAATTCCGGCAGCTTCAGACCGCGCGAGCGGGCGTTCAGCTCGGCCTTGGTGGTCAGGTCGACCACACCGTCCCACTTGGCGTCGCCAATGGCGGTGACGCGCAGGACCGTTTCGGTCTGGCGGTGACCGCGGGTGCGGCGGTAGCCCTGGCGGCGGATCTTCTTGAAGACCTTCACCTTCTCACCCTTGCGGGTCTCGACCAGCGTGGCCGTGACGGCCGCGCCGGCGACGGTGGGAGCGCCCACGGTCACGACGTCGCCATCGCCCAGCATCAGGACGTGGTCGAAGGAAACTTCAGCGCCGGGTTCACCAGCCAGTTTTTCGACAACCAGCAGGTCACCGGGGGAAACCCGGTATTGCTTGCCGCCGGTTTTGATCACCGCGTACATCGGTCCGTCCTGAACGTGAGATAGCAAAAACGAGAGCGCCCCGCAGGCGGAGGCCCGGGAGCGAAGGGAGGCGTCTTATACAGACGGTCAGGCCTGAGTCAACGCAGGCGACCCCTCAAAGGCGCCCTACTTCAGCTCTTCGGTGATGACGGTGAACTCCACCAGCCGCGCAGAGCCGAAGGTGGTGACGATCGCCACGTCGGTGGCGTCGCGGCCGATGGCCATCAACAGCCGGCCGATCCGCGGCATGTTGTGACGGGCGTCGAAGGTATGCCAGGCGCCGCCCAGCCAGACCTGGAACCAGGCGCTGAAATCCATGACGCCATGCACCGGGATGCCGATGTCGCCCATGTATCCGGTCACATAGCGGGCCGGGATGTTCATGCAGCGGCACAGGGTGATGGCCAGGTGAGCGTAGTCGCGGCAGACGCCGTAGCGCTCCTCGTGGGCCTCGTAGGCCGTCTTTGTCGGACGGGCGTGCTCGTAGCCGAACGTGACGCGGTTGTGGGCGTAGTCGACGATGGCCTGCACCCTGGCCCAGCCGGGCGGCGTGTCGGCGAACAGGCGCCAGGCCAGGTCGCGCAGAAGTTCGGTGTCGCAGTAGCGCGACGGCAGCAGGTATTCGATGACCGCGTCCGGCAGGTCCTCGATCGGGTGCTGGACCGCGTCCAGCAGGACGGGATCGGGGATGCCGCTGTCCTTGACGATGAACTCGCTGTGGATGGTGAAGAGGCCAGGCGGGGCCACCACGCGGCTGCAGACGTTGCCGAAGGTGTCGATGTACTGGCGGACCGGGACGAAGGGGTCGGTCAGCACGGTGTCGGGAGATTCGAGGTCAGGGCCCCGCTCGGGGCGCAGGTTGACCATCATCAGCATCGGTGTCTCGACCGGGCAGTCGTAAGTGATCTTGTAGCCGGCCCGAATTCGCATGTGGTGGTGTCCCGCCCGTTGAAAGCCCGGGCCAACCTCAGCCCGCTTGCGCAACTCTCAGCGGGAAAGGCGGTTGCGCCGCTACGGCATCCTCTAGCGTCAAATCAACCTCGACGTCCATTCCGACGTAGTCGTCGGCATCGCCGTCCCAGGTGCCCCAGAGGGGCAGGGCCAGGCGCGGGTCGGCGACGACGGCGACACGGATAAGGTCCAGATTGCCGATGATGCCGTTGGTGGGGTCGAAATCCATCCAGCCGCAGCCGGGCACATAGGCCCGCATCCAGGCGTGGGTGTGGCCGCCGCCCTTGCGGCCGGACTTGCCCCCGGACTGGGGCGTGCTCGAATAGATGTAGCCGGACACAAAGCGGGCGGCGATGCCCAGCGAGCGGGCCGCATCCATCATCAGCACGGCGAAGTCGCGGCAGCTGCCGCTGCGCAGATCCAGGGTCTCGGCCGGCGTCTGCGGCCCGCCCCGCAGGCGCAGGGCGTAGACGAACTCCGAGCGGATGGCGTGGGTCATCTCGGTCAGCACGGCGGAGACTGCGACATCGCCATTGGCCGGCACGAAGCGCCGGGCCCATTGGGCGACCTCACCGGCGTCGGCATAGGTCCGGTTCAGGGAGATGGCCAGTTCGGTGTGGTCGCCGGCATCGTAGAGGGAATCGACGCCGAGACGCGCGTCCCGGGTCTCGAACTCGAAAGAGGTGTGGACCGTGTGCTCGACCCGCGCCCGGCTCTCGAACACCAGCCTGTCTGCGGGCCGGTCGAACCTTGCGACGCCGACGCAGGCGCCGCTGACGTCCTGGATGTGGCGCAGCAACTCGGGATCGGGCGAGACCGTTACCGACGAGGAGAGAAGCCGCTGGTCGAAGGCCTGCAACGGCCGGAACATCATGCGATGCTCGCCGAAGGCCACCGGCTTGCGGTAGCGGTAGGTCGTCAGGTGGCGGATGGAAACAACGGCCATGTCAGAACAGGGGATCGATTTGACCGGTATGGCCAGTGGACTGCTTGTCGCAGGCGACGGGGCGCCTGTGATTGCTCGAAATAGGGGCGCCGACTCGCCGTTTTTCCTGATCGCGGACCATGCCGGTCAGGAAATCCCCCTCCAGCTTAACAATCTCCAACTGTCGCATTCAGAGAGGCAGCGACATATCGCCCTCGACATCGGCGTTGCGGGGCTGGGCCCGATTCTCGGCGACGACCTGGGCGCCTGCCTGTTCGCCCAGCGCTATTCGCGGCTGGTCATCGACTGCAACCGCGATCCCTCGCGCCGGGACGCCATCTGCGAGGTCAGCGATGGCACGGTCATCCCGGCCAACCTGGAGCTGACGCCCGCCGAGCGTCAGGCGCGGATCGACGAGATCTTCACCCCCTACCACGACGCCATCGACGCCGAGCTGGACGCCCGTGGGAGCCGTCCGACGGTGATGGTGGCCCTGCACAGCTTCACCCCCTCGATGGCCGGCCACGCCCGTCCCTGGCGCTTCGGCGTACTGCACCTGGGGGCATCGCCGTTTTCCGACGCCATGCTGTCGCGGCTGCGGGAAACGTTCGGGGAAGAGGTTGTCGGCGACAACCAGCCATACCGGATGGACGACATCGACTACTCCATCCCCAGGCACGCCATCGGCCGGGGCCTCGATTATCTGGAACTGGAGGTTCGCCAGGACCTGATGGCCGATCCGGCCGGCGAGGCGGCGGTGGCGGCCCAGATCGCGCCGCTGTTGCGGGCAGCGTTGGGGGATATCGGGCTTTGAGACGGGACATGTCCCGTCTTCCCGTTCCGGGCCGAAGTCGCTGGATCGTTACAATATAACATTCTATAGCCCATCCCGTGAACCTCGCTGTCTTCACCTCCATCGCCGCCGCCGGCTTCGTCGTCGCTTTCATGCACGCGATCCTGCCGACCCACTGGCTGCCCTTCGTCCTGGTCGGGCGGGAGCAGAAGTGGTCGGCCGGCAAGACCATGGGCGTCACCGCCCTGGCGGGGCTGGGTCACGTGGCGTTCACCGTGCTGATCGGCGCGGTGGTCGTGGCCGCCGGCCTGGCCGTCGCGCCGCGGCTCGAGCACATGTTCAACTGGGTGGTCGCCGGCCTGCTGCTGGCGATGGGCGTCTGGTACCTGCTGCGCAAGTCGCATCAGCACCCGACGGCCCCCAAGGGGTTCCGATCCGACCGGGCGGCGGTTATCGGCCTGGTGCTGCTGCTCACCCTGTCGCCCTGCGGCGAGTTCGTGGCCGTCTACTTTTCGGCCATCCAGCACGGCTGGCTGGGCTTTGGTCTGCTCAGCCTGGTGCTGCTGTCGGCGACGGCCCTGGCCATGATGCTGTTTACCGGCCTGACCCTGGCCGGGACGCGGATGATCAACCTCGACGCCCTGCAGAAGCGGGAATCGCTGATCATCGGCTGGATACTGATCCTGATGGCGGCCGTGGTCCTGTTCTTCCAGCCCTGACGGCCCCTCGCCCATTTCGCTTTCGCCGCCCAGCGCCTAGATAAGCGGCCATGACCACCGCGACCGTCTCCAAGACCCCCGTCACCGTCCTCACCGGCTACCTCGGCGCCGGCAAGACAACCCTGCTGAACCGCATCCTCACCGAGGACCACGGCAAGCGCTACGCCGTCATCGTCAACGAGTTCGGCGAGGTGGGCATCGACAACGACCTGGTGGTCGGGGCCGACGAGGAAGTGTTCGAGATGAACAACGGCTGCGTCTGCTGCACGGTGCGCGGCGACCTGATCCGGGTTCTGTCCGGTCTGATGAAGAGGAAGGGCGGCTTCGACGCCATCATCGTCGAGACCACGGGCCTGGCCGACCCCGGCCCCGTGGCCCAGACCTTCTTCGTCGACGACGACGTGCGGGCCAGGACGCAGCTGGATTCGGTGACCACGGTCGTCGACGCCAAGCACCTTCCCCTGCGCCTGGCCGACTCCAGGGAAGCCGTCGAGCAGATCGCCTTCGCCGACCAGATCGTGCTCAACAAGACTGACCTGGTGACGGAAGCCGAGCTTCTGGCCGTCGAGGCCTCGATCCGCCGCATCAACCCGCTGGCCCCGATCCACCGCACCACCCGCAGCCAGGTGCCGCTCGACGCCATCCTCGGCCGTGGCAGCTTCGACCT
>JBILYE010000041.1:0-19019 GCA_044377925.1 Caulobacter sp.
CAGAACGTCGCCGCCTGCGTTTCTCTTTCCAAATCTACAATGTCAAAGACCCAGACCAGAACTTCCGGCCCCACCGTTTTACGCCCGGTGGCGGCGAAGAGCGGCGTATCTAGTTGCCGGCCTCTTCCGTGTCAACCGATTGTTCCGTCAGCCTTCGAATTTTATTGGAAACCGAAGTCCCCTTTTCGGAGGCCGAACCGATCCGCCGGGGACTGTCTTTCGACACCCCCGCAAGCGGGCCTAACGATCCAGCTGATCCGCTTCGAACACTGTGCACTCCGAAAGCCTCAACCCCTTGGGGCGTCGGCGTTTCCGGCTGGCGGCATGTCCGCGGCGGAGGCGGGTATCTAGGGGTAGGGCCGGCGAGTCGCAAGCGCTTTTTCAAGACAATCGACCACAAGCTTGCGTCCCCGGTCGCCAGCCCCCAAAACGCTGGAAGAAAGGTTCCCTCCCCGCATGCTCTCAAGCAAGGCCCGTTACGCCCTCCGCGCCCTCGTCGAACTGGCCCGCGATCCCGGCCAGGTGACCGCCGGCGAACTGGCCCTGCGCGCCGACGCGCCGCGCAAGTTCCTGGAGGCCATTCTGCTGGAGCTGGCTCGCCGCCACATCGTCACCTCGCGGCGCGGAAAGTTCGGGGGCTATGTATTGTCGCGGCCCGCGACCGAGATCACCTTCGCCGAGGTCATCCGCGCCATCGATGGTCCGCTGGCTCTGGCCCCCTGCGTCAGCGTCACTGCCTTCAGGAAGTGTGATGACTGTCCGGATCTGGAAACCTGCCCTCTAAGAGAGAGCCTGCGCCGCACGCGCGATGCGACGGCCGAAGTGCTGGAGGGCTACACGCTGGCTGAGGCCGCAGCCCAGCCGGCGGCTATCTAGCAGAACCGGGCGACGCCGGCGCCCCTTGTATACAAGCCGCTCCGGCTCGACCCCCGATCAGGCTCAACCCCTGCCAGTCCGGCCGACGGCGCCCCGCCGTTCCTCATCAACCCCGGCGGAGCGGAACAGGGATCAACCCGCCGAAATATAGGCCCTCAGCCCATCGGCCTCCGCCGTCACTTCCGAGATCTTGTGCTTCACCAGGTCGCCGATCGAGACGATCCCGGCCAGCCGCCCGTCGCGCAGCACCGGCAAATGCCGGATCCGCCGATCGGTCATGCGCTCCAGAAGCTGGTCCACCGTCTCCCCGGGATCGGCGAACACCACATCGGCCGTCATGCAGATAGAGACAGGCTTCAGCAGCCCCCCGGCCCCCTCTCGCGCCACCACGGTGACGACGTCGCGTTCGGAAACAATGCCCGCCACGCCCCCGTCTTCGTTGACAAGGATCATCGCGCCCACCCGGCGGCTGTGCAGCAGCGCAGCGACAGAGCCGACCGTGTCCGACGGCGAGGCCGTGAACACCATATCGCCCTTGTCCTTGAGAATCTGGGATACCAGCACCGGGTCGTCCTCCCTCGGTTATCTCTAGGCATATTGAGGGTCGCTCAATTGCACCCCCAGATCAACAGCGCTGATGTTCATGCGCCCTGCGCCAGTTCGCGACGAAACACTTAACCAAATCGCCAGACCTCCAGCCCAAGGATGCGCCCGTCCCGTTCTGGCACGCCGATTGCATGGTTAACGGCGACGTATGCGGGGAAGCGTGGAGCATCCGATGGCCAAGGTTTCGATCATCATCCTGGGAACGGCGGCGGCCAGCCTCGCTGTCGCGCCCGCCCTGGCCCAGAGCAACACCGGTTCGGCCAACTACAACGCCGGCTACGGCCGCGTGTCGGGCCAGGAAAACCGCATGGTCGATTATTCGACCCGCGACGCCAACGGCAACCGGGTCATCGTCGACGGCGTCATGCTGACCGGTGACGACCAGTCCACCTTCACCCGCGCCGGCGGCTCGCTCGACAGCTACAGCGGCGTCGGCAGCCAGGGCGGCAGCTCAACCGCCATCGGCAACAATCTCGTGGTGATCACCCAGGGCTCCTACAATGTGGTGATCGTCGACAGCACCCAGATCAACAACGGCAACGTGACCGCCAACGCGGGGAACGGCGATGATGATTAAGCCTGTGTCGCGCGCCGCCGCGCTCCTTTCCATCGCCGCCCTCGGGCTGACCGGCTGCGTGACCCCCGTCGCGCAGCCCAATGGTCTCTACGCCAAGCCGATCGGCACGGCGCCGGTCACCGCCAACCCCAGCCCCTATTCGGCGGCGCTTGTCTGCATCGGCCAGTACGCCCGCCAGCACAAGCTGGGCGCCCCGCGCATCGCTGTCGGCCGCATCAGCGACTACACCGGCAAGAGCGAAGCTGACGGTTCGGGCCGCAAGGTCACGCAAGGCGCCTCGCTGATGGCCATGACCGCCTTCGCCAAGGCCGGCATGCCCCTGGTCGAACGCTTCGACACCTCGATCAGCGAGCTCGACCTCAAATACTCGAACAACAAGCTGATCAGCGACAACCCCAAGGGCCCTGGCGGCGGCGCCGGACCGACCGACAGCCGCAAGATCTACGAAGGCCAGATGGCCGGCGTCGACTTCTACCTGGTCGGCGGCATCACCGAGCTGAACTACAACATCTATTCGGTCGGGGCCGATGCCTATGCCGGCGACAAGGACACCACCGGACTGAAGGGCAACGCCCGCAACAGCATCTATGTGATGAACGTCGCCATCGACCTGCGCCTGGTCAACGTCCGCACCACCGAAGTCGTCGACGTCATCAGCTACCAGAAGCAGATCGTCGGCCGCGAGGTCGGCATCGGCCTGTTCAGCTTTCTGAACGGCAACATCTTCGACGTCTCGGCCGGGGCCGGGGCGCAGGAGCCGCTGCAGTTGGCCGTGCGCTCGCTGATCGAGCGGGCCACCGTCGAGATGACCGCCAACCTCTACGGCATGCCGGGACCGCAATCCTGCCTGACCGCCGACCCGCTGGCCGGGGGCACGACGGGCATGACCGGCGGCTTCACGCCCGCCTACGACAATCTGGGAACCAACAATGCGCAAACTCGCGAAGACCCCAATCGCTGGAACGACAAGCGCGATGGTGATGCTGGTCGCGCTCTGCGGGGCCGCTACTAGCGCTTCCGCGCAGAGCCCGGTCGTCAACAACCAGGTCCAGAACGGCGATATCTTCGCTCAAGGCACGCTGAACATCGTCACCGTCGAGGAGGGCGCCCAGCAGTCCACCACGGCGACGGGCAACTCGGTCCAGGCCTACGGCGACCGCACCGACATGGCGGTGACCTCGAACCAGACCATGGTCGGGTCGGTGATCGCCCAGACCGTCGTCAACGTCGACGCCAGCCTTGGCGCAGACACGGCCGTGTCGACCATGGCGCTCGGCAACACCGCCGACGTCGGGATCAACCAGGCGACGATGACCGGCGTCCTCACCCAGACCGCCACCTTCACCGACAACATCACCGCCCGCACCCAGATCGAGGGCGATCTGGCCCAGGCCGGCGATATCACCGCCGCCACCACCGCCATCTCCAACAACGCTACCCTCGGCCTGACCAACGGCGCGGCCGGCGTGCGGGTGAACCAGAACAGCAACGCCGATGTCCTGGCCGACGGCGGCGCGGTGATGCAGTACGTCAGCGGGACCAGCGCCATCAGCGGCGTCGCGGTCGGCAACAACATCAGCTCGGTCGGCGACACCGCCTCGGCTCAACGGCTGGCCCTCGGCCAGACCAACGGCGGCGCCCTGGTCCAGGCCAGCAAGTTCACCGCCTACGGCAACGTCCAGTCGGCCATCACCAGCACCACCGCGGTCGGCAACAGCGCCAACGTCTTCAACGAAGGCCCCCTGCTGGATGTCACCAGCCAGCAGGTCAACAATGCCTACGTACGCAGCCAGGTGGAAAGTTCTGCCTATCAGTTCGGCTCGGCCGCGGCGAACGCCTACGGGGCCGGCAACACCGCTGTCGCCGGCAACAGCGGCGAGGCCCTGGTGCTCGACAACACCCAGTGGAACGGAACCGCCGGCGTCGAGGTCATCGCCACCTTCACCGGCACGGACGGCTACGACAGCTACACCCAGGCCGTCGCCGTCGGCAACGACGTCACCGGCTATGCCTGCAGCGACTGCACCGGCACGATGGACGTCAACAACCGCCAGACCAACAACGGCGACGTCTCGAGCGCGGCGACCAATTCGGTTGGCAATCAGGGCGGTCGCAGCGTCGTCGGCGTCTCGACCGCGACCGGCAACAACGCCAGCTTCTACGTCACCCGCCCGGGGAATTGATCGGGTTTAGAGATCACCTCTCCCAGAGGGAGAGGTCGGTCCCGCACAGCGGGACCTGGTGAGGGGTTACGCTGTCCAAAGGCCGAGCGCCAAACGGACAACCTTCCAACATCATAACCCCTCACCCTCCCAACCGCTGCGCGGTCGGGCCCCTCCCTCTCCCTCTGGGAGAGGGTTCAGAACCCCACAAACCCCTTCACCAACCCCACCAGCGCGCACCCCACGATCACCAGCATCACGTTCACATGGAACCTGATCAGCGCCACGCCCGCCGCTACGGCCAGCACCAGCGCCCAGAGATCGAAACTCCCCCAGACCGGCACGCTCATCCGTCCGCCCCAGGGTGTCGCCACCATCGCCGCCCCGGTGAACACCACGTGCAGCGCGAACCACAGCGCCAGACTGCCGATCACCCCCAGCACCGCGGCCGTCACCGCCCGCAACAGGCCCGTCGCCGCCGGGCTCTGGCGCAACCGCTCAGCATAGGGCCCGCCGGCGAAGATGTAGAGAAACGACGGTGCGAAGGTCTGCCATAGCGCCATCCCGGCGCCGGCCAGCCCCCAGAGCCAGCCGCCGTTCTTCCAGCCGGCCATGAAGCCGACAAAGCCGTTGACCAGCACCAGCGGCCCCGGCGTGGTCTCGGCCAGGCCCAGGCCGTCGATCATCTGCGCCGTGGTCAACCAGCCCTGCACCTCGACCGCCTGTTGCTGCAGCCAGGCCAGCATGGCGTAGGCGCCGCCGAAGGTGACCGCCGCCAGGGCCGCGAACACCTCCCCTACCCGGCTGAGCCAGTGGCCATGACCCAGCGTCAGCACCACGGTGACCAGCGGCGTCAACCAGATCAACAGCCACAGGGCCGCTGTCCCCAACGTCCGGGTGAGCGGCACGGGCGTCTGCGGGGCGGCCGAAGGCCTGGCGACGCCGCGACTGCCGATCAGCCCGACCAGCGCCGCCGCCAGGATCACCAGGGGAAACGGCGCGCTGAACACCGCCAGCGCCACAAAGGCCAGGATGGCGACGATCAGATCGGAACGGCCGTTCAGCGCCCGCTTGCCGACCCGCTGAAGCGCCTCGGCGACCAGCGCCAGCACCGCCGCCTTTACGCCCCAGAAGGCCACAGCGAGCCACGGCTGGTCCCCCTGCGCCGCATAGAGCCAGGCCAGCCCGGTCACCAGCACCGCGCCGGGCAGAACGAACAGCAGCCCCGCCGCCAGCCCGCCCCGCACCCCGTGCAGCAGCCAGCCGATATAGGTGGCCAGTTGCTGGGCCTCCGGCCCCGGCAACAGGGTGCAGTAGCTCAAGGCGTGCAGGTAGCGCGGCTCGTCGATCCACCGCTTATGGTCCACCCATTCCCGGTGCATCAGGGCGATCTGCCCGGCCGGCCCGCCGAACCCCAGGCAACCTACCTTCAGGCTGGAGAGGACGAAATCGCGGAAGCTCGGGGCGATGGTCTGGTTGTCAGTCAAGGAACGGTCTCCGCACGGCTCAAGGCCCGGTGCTTGGGCGACTGCCTGACCGGGGGACCGCTCACCCCGGATGAGCAGACCCTGGCGCTCCGTTTTCTTCGCCGCAATCTGGGCCGACACAACAAACAATCGCGCTGACCGACCACTGCGGCCGGACGTGGGATAATGGTCCTGCCGCTTCGATAGGCGGCTCTCCTTGCTCCGCCCACCGACCGTCGGTCTACTGCAGGCGCCCTCAATGCTCCCCCAAAGTCTACCCGAAGGCCACCAAAGGTCCACCGCGGGGCCACCGCCGTTTTCCCACAACCCAATGAATTTACGAGATAACTTGCCGCACAACCTGCGTCACCCTTGCATCACGCCTTCCACGCGCCCGCCACACCGGCGCCTTGCCATGGCCGCGAGGCGCGGCGAAGGTGCTCTTCAAACAAGAAATCCGAGTGCTCTGGACTTGCCCCAATTGAATCGTTTCGCCCGCGCGGCCATCGTCGCCGCGTCGGTCGCCGCCCTTGCCGCCTGCGCCCAGGTCAAGAGCTTCCTCCCCGGCCAGAAGCCCGACGCGGTCGCCACCGCACCTGCGGGGCCGCCGAAAGACCAGAAGTCGCCCCGGGCCCGGCCGGCCGTCGACAATCCGCTTGTCCTGCCCGCCGGTCAGTGGCCGCAGGCCTCGACCGACGTCGAGCCCGATCCGCAGATCCGCTTCGGCTCGCTGCCGAATGGCATGCGCTACGCGCTGATGAAGAATGCGACCCCGCCGGGCGAGGCGGCGCTGCGCCTGCATTTCCGCGCCGGTTCGCTGAACGAGGCTGACGACCAGCAGGGCCTGGCCCACTTCCTCGAACACATGGCCTTCAACGGCTCCAGGGCCATTCCGGAAGGCGAGATGGTCAAGATCCTCGAGCGCCATGGCCTGGCCTTCGGCGCCGACACCAATGCCTCGACCAGCTTCGAAGAGACCATCTACCAGCTGAACCTGCCGAAAACCGACGAGGAGACCGTCGACATCTCCCTGCAGATGATGCGGGAAACCGCCAGCGAACTGCTGATCGAAGAGGGCGCTATCGACCGCGAGCGCGGTGTCGTGCTGTCGGAGGAACGGGCTCGCGACACCCCCGGCTGGCAGGTCTACAAGAGGCGTCTGGAATTCCAGATGCCCGGCCAGCTGCCGCCAAAGCGCTATGCCATCGGCCAGGTCGAGATTCTGAAGACCGCCAGGCGCGACCGCCTCGTCGCCTTCTACGACGGCTTCTACCGCCCGGAGCGCGCCACCCTGGTGATGGTCGGCGACTTCGACCTTGACGCCATGGAAGGCAAGATCAGGGCGCGCTTCAGCGACTGGACGGCCCGCGGCCCCGACGGCGGCGAGCCCGACCTCGGGCCCGTCGCCCCCCGCAAGCCCTCGGCCCTCGTCGCCGTGCAGCCGGGCTCGCCCACAGCCCTGCAGATCACCTGGATGAATCCCCCGAAGCTTCGCAAGGACAGCCTCGCCAAGCGCCGCGACGACGTCATACAGCTGCTGGGCCTCTCCGTTCTCAATCGCCGCTTCAACGCCCTGATGCGCGGGACCGAGCCGCCCTTCATCAGCGCCGGCGCCTTCAAGGGCGACCTGCTGCATGCGGCCGAGGCGACCACCATCTCGGTCACCAGCCGTCCCGGCGAATGGCGGCTGGCCCTGACCGCCGCCATGACCGAACAGCGCCGCGCCGTACAGTTCGGGGTGCTGCAGTCGGAACTCGACCGCGAGATCGAGGAGTTCCGCACCGTCTTCAAGACCCGCGTCGCCGGCGCCGCCACCCGCCGCACGCCCGGCCTCGCCGCCGAGATCGTCGGCAGCATCGGCGACGCCGAAGTCGTCACCAACCCGGCCCAAAACCTCGAACTGTTCGAGGCCGTCGTGAAGGATCTGAAGGCAGACACCGTCTCGGCCGTTCTGAAGACCGCCTTCAAGGGCGAGGGCCCGCTGATCTTCCTGGCGACCCCGACCGCTGTGAACGGCGCGGAAGTGGCGGTGATGGAGGCCTATGAGGCGTCGCTGAAGGGCGAAGTCCTGGCCCCGACCGCCGCGGCCCAGGGCTCCTGGCCGTACGAAAGCTTTGGCGCACCGGGCAAGGTCATCGAGGAAAAGGACGTCATTGACCTCGACGCCACCCTGGTCCGGTTCGAAAACGGCGTCCGCCTCACCGTCAAGCCGACGAAGTTCCGCGATGACCAGGTGCTGGTCCGGGTCCGGGTCGGCGGTGGCCTGCTCAGCCTGCCGTCCGACAAGCAAAGTACGGCCTGGGCTGCGCCGGCGATCATCGAGGGCGGCCTCGGCAAGATCACCACCCAGGACATGGAGCGGGTTCTGGCCTCCCGGGTCTACAGCGCCAGCTACGGCGTCCAGGACGAGGCCTTCCTGCTGGCCGGCTATACCCGGCCCGAGGACGCCGAGCTGCAGATGCAGGTGCTGGCCGCCTATGTGACCGATGCCGCCTGGCGCCCGGCCGCCTTCCAGCGCATTCGCAACGTCGCGGCCACCTATGACGAGCAGTACCAGGCCACCACCAGCGGCATGCTGTCCCGCGACCTGGCCGGTCTGATGCATAACGGCGACCGCCGCTGGACCTGGCCGACCCCCGCCGAGATCCGGGCGACCGAGCTGGACCAGGTGAAGGCGAATGTTGCGCCGGCCCTGGCCAACGGTCCGATCGAGGTGATCATCGTCGGCGACATCACGGTCGACCGCGCCATCGAGATCACCGCCGCCACCTTCGGCGCCCTGCCCAAACGTCCCGAGGCCGCGCCGCTGCCCGCGAGTGCGCGACAGGTGGGTTTCCCGACCGCCAACGTCACGCCGCAGCGCCTGTTCCACAACGGCCGGGCCGACCAGTCGGCGGCCCTGGTGTTCTGGCGCACCGACGACTTCTTCAGCAACGTCCAGAAGGCCCGCAACATCAACATCCTGGCCGAGGTTCTCGGCCTGCGCCTGACCGACGAACTGCGGGAAAAACAGGGCGCGACCTACTCGCCCAACGCCTCTGCCGTGGCCAGCACCGAGTGGACCGACTGGGGCTACGTCATGGCCAGTGTCGAGGTGCCGCCGAACCTGGCCGACGGCTTCTTCCGCGATGTCGACAAGATCGTCGCCGACCTTGTCGCCACCCCGCCGACCGAGGATGAAATGACCCGGGCCAGGAAGCCCTATCTCGAGCGCCTGACCAAGAGTCGGCAGACCAACGAGTTCTGGGCCTCGCAGCTGGAGAACGCACAGACCGACGGCCGCCGTCTCGACTCCCTGCGCTCCCAGCTGGCCGGGGTGGAGCGCGTCTCCGCCGCCGACGTCCAGGCGGCGGCCCGGGAGTTCCTGGCCAGGGACAAGGCCTGGCGGCTGGTCGTGGTCCCAAAGGAGTAGTGATGAAAGCCCTCACCCTGGCCCTCGGGCTCGTCCTGATCACCGGCCCTGTCCTCGCGGCAGAGCCGGACGAAGACATGCTGTATCACTGGGGCGAATGCGCCGTGGTCGGCGGTATGTACGAGGCGGCAATTGAGCGCGGCTCAGGCGACCCGCGTATTCTGTCGGCCAAGACCGATTTCGACAGTCTCACCCCGCAGATGGAAGCCCACGCCAATGACCTGGCGACCAGGCTGGGTGAAG
Organism: Caulobacter sp.; assembly: GCA_044377925.1. Taxonomy (GTDB): domain Bacteria; phylum Pseudomonadota; class Alphaproteobacteria; order Caulobacterales; family Caulobacteraceae; genus Caulobacter. The sequence continues at coordinate 9,343 of JBILYE010000041.1, forward strand.
AGCGGGCCAGCGCTGTGCGAGAAAGGCTGTTTGCCGATTACGAGGGCCACATGACCGGGTGGGTGTCCTCCGATGACCCGGAAGGCTTCCTGGTTGCGACCTTGGGAAAAACAATGGACCGCTGCCTCAAGGAAGCAGCGGTCCTGCCGGTTCCGGGAAGACCCGTGACCTAGTCTAGTAGACGGCGCCGCCGACCCCGCCGTCGAGGCTCATGGTGAAGCTCGACGAGGATTCTTCGCGGACCGTTTCCTCGCGGTAGGCGGTGTAGGTTTCGACTTCGGTGATGGTGATCACCTTCACGCCGGCGCCGAAGCGGCGCAGCAGTGAGCGTTCATTGCAGTCGCGGGCGGGGCGTTGCGGACGGCAGGCCACGCGGCCGGCGCGGACGCCGCCCTCGACGGCTCCACCATTCGGGCCGCCGGCCAGATCCTGTTCGTAGTAGAGGCTTTCGTTCTTGTTGCAGAAGAAACTCTTTCCGCCCTCGTTGCTGGCGCGCATGTCCCACTCGACAACGGTCCACTGCATGCGGGTTCCGGCGATGCAGCGGTACAGTTCGCCGGCGTAGCCGTCAGCGACCTCTTCGCCGGCGAACACCTGGCTGGCGGGGTGCGGCGTGTCGCGGTCATCGACGCAGTAGGCGCGGATGACGACTTTGCGGGTGCGGGTGCGCTTGGCCTCGTAGGCAACCTGTTTCTTCTTCAGGGCGCCTTCGACGTTGAGGCCCTGGATGACGCCGACGGACCCGGGACCGACGTAGCCGCCCCCCCCGCCGCCGCCGCCGCCATAGACAACGGCGCCCGCGCCGGCGCGGCCGCCGGCGCCCGAGACGGCGACGGCCGTGACGTTGGCGTTGACCGTAACGTTGACCCGTCCGCCGCCGCTGTCACAGCAGCTCGGCGGGCTCGGCGGACGCGGCGGCGGTGTCGGCGGGGTGCAGCAGGGCGGCGGGCTGGGCGGGGTGCAGCAGGGCGGCGGCGGCGGCGCACAGCATTGGGCCTGCGCCTCGTCCGGCGTCGCCGAGCCGATCAACAGCAGGATGACCCCTGCCGCCAGTCCAAGAAATGTATTGCGCAAACCCATGGGGTCGCTCCCGCCAAAATCACCGTCGCCTCCGATGCAAGAACCGAGCCGGGCTGTGTCATTCCGAAACACAAATCCCTTGGCGCGATCCTTCCCTGCAACCCTCGTGCGGTCGCTATGGACCGTCAGGAGGCAGGGTGGAGCGATGGCTCATCCCAACACGGAACGATTGACGGAGTATTGGCGTGCGAGAGCCGGGGCCTTTGTCGCGCCTGCGCGGGCCGACATCGACCCGATGGATTTCGTCGATATTCTGCCCCAGGTGCTGATTGTCGGCTACCGCGAGGCTGGCGACCTGCCCTTCCGGCTGGTCGGCGGCCTGATTGCGCAGTTGCACCAACGCGACCTGCGCGGCGTCAACCTGCTGGCCCTGTTCACCCCGCCCGACCGCGCCGCCCTGCGCCTGGCCGTCGAACAGATCCGCCGCCGGCCGGAGCCGCTGCAGATCACCGGCGAGATCCGCTCGGACGCCGTCGGCGGCGCCGTGGGTCTGGAGATGATGTTGGCGCCACTTATCGGCGCCGACGGCGAGATCGACCGCTTCCTCGGCCTCTACCAGCCGCTCGGCATGACCGCGCGATTGATGGGCCGCACGGTCAAGGAACTGAAACTGCATAGCCTGTCGCGCTCGGGCGAGGACGGCCCCCGCCTGAGACTTGCCGCGCTGGACGGGCGTCGGATCGCCTAGGCCGAGGCCTCGTTCAGACGGTGCATCTGGGCGTCCGACAGCGTCAGCCGGGCGGCGCCCATCAGTTCCTCCAGCTGCGCGACGCTGGTCGCACTGGCGATCGGCGCCGTCAGGCCCGGGCGAGCCATGATCCAGGCGAGCGACACCTGGGCCTGCGTCGCCCCGGTCTCGCCGGCCACGGCGTCGAGGGCGGCCAGAACACGAGGGCCCTTTTCGCTCTCGAGATACTTCTTCATGCCGCCGCCACGCGGGCTCTTTCCGTAGTCGTCGGCGGTCCGGTACTTCCCGGTCAGGAAGCCGCTGGCCAGGCCGTAGTAGCTGATGATCCCCACCTCCCGCTCGATACAGTGGTCGAGCAGCGGCCCTTCGATTCCCCGGTCCATGAGGTTGTAGGCCGGCTGAAGCGTGTCGTACCGCGCAACGCCCTTGTGCGCCGAAACGTCCAGCGCCGTTCCGAGACGGGCGGCGTCGAAGTTGGAAGCGCCCAGGGCCCGAACCTTGCCGGCCTTGACCAACTGCCCGAAGGCCTCGGCCGTCTCGTCCTGCGGCGTCTCGGCGTCGTCGCGGTGCGACTGATACAGATCGATGTAGTCGGTCTGCAGCCGGCGCAGGCTGTCTTCACAGGCCTCGACGATGTTTTTGGCCGACAGCCCGGGCCGGGCCGGCCACATGCCGACCTTGGTGGCGATGATCACATCATCCCGCTTGCCGCGCTTCTTCAGCCAGGTCCCCAGCACCGTCTCGGACTCGCCGCCCCTGTGCCCCGGAACCCAGGCGGAATAGACATCGGCGCTGTCGATACAGTCGAAGCCGCCGGCAACGAACGCGTCCAGCACGCTGTGCGAGGTCGCCTCATCGGCCGTCCAGCCGAAGACATTGCCGCCCAGCACCAGCGGCGCGATGGAAATGTGGGACCGGCCGAGCGGGCGCTTTTGCATGGCTAGGCCGCCCTCACCGACGATGGGTCGTAGACCGGCGCATCCAGCGGCGCCAGGGCCGCCTTGCCGCGGATCATGTCGCTGGCCTTTTCGGCGACCATGATGGTCGGGGCGTTGGTATTGCCGCCGACCAGGGTCGGCATGACCGAGGCGTCGATGACGCGCAGACCAGCAATGCCCTGGACCTTGAGCTCGCCGTCGACCACGGCCAGCGGATCGCCGGCAGCGCCCATGCGGCAGGTGCCGACCGGGTGGTAGATGGTCTCGCCGGTGCGCTTGATCCAGGCGTCGATGTCGGCGTCGGTCTTGACGTCCTTGCCGGGCGAGAACTCCTCGCCGCGATAGGGATCGAGCGCCGCCTGGTGGGCCGCCTCGCGGGCGATCTTGACGCCCTCGCGCATGGCCCTGCGGTCTTCCTCGGCCGCCAGATAGTTGGCGAAGATGGTCGGATCGTCGAACGGATCCGCCGAGCGCAGACCGACGGTTCCCCGGCTCTCCGGGCGCAACTGACAGACGTGGAAGGTGAAGCCGTCCTTTTCGATGACCACCTTGCCGTGGTCCTGCATGATGGCCAGCACGGTGTGGATCTGCAGGTCCGGCCGATCGAGGTCGGGACGCGAGCGCAGGAAGGCGCCCGATTCCAGGAAGTTTTGCCGACCCGGCCCCTTGTTGAACAGCATGTAGTTGATGCCGGTCGTCAGGCGCTTCAGACCCTTGTTGTAGCTATAGGCCGTCTCGACGCCCTGGGTCAGCCAGCTCAGTGTGACGTCCAGGTGGTCCTGCAGGTTGGCGCCGACGCCCTTGCTTTCATGCACGACCTTGATCCCCTGCTTGGCCAAGTCGTCGGCGACGCCGATGCCCGACAGCTGCAGGATATGCGGCGACTGCACCGCGCCGGCGCTCAGCAGCACCTCGGCGTCGGCATAGGCGACAATGCGCTCGCCGCCCTTGACCGCATACTCGACGCCGACGGCCTTGCCGTTCTCGATGACGATCTTCGTCGTCCGTGCGCCGGTAAGGCAGGTGAGATTGGGCCGGTTCAGGGCAGGATAGAGATAGGCCTTGGCCGCGCTCCACCGTTGACCGTCGCGAATGGTCATCTGATACGGACCCCAGCCTTCCTGCTGGAAGCCGTTGAAATCCTTGGTCACCGGATGGCCGGCCTGACGACCCGCCTCGATGGTGGCGGAGTAGATAGGGTTGGGCGAACTGGCCTTGGAAACGTGCAGCGGGCCGTCGCCGCCGTGCCATTCGTCGCCGCCGCCTTCCAGGCTCTCGGAACGCTTGAAGTAGGGCAGCACGTCGGCATAGCCCCAGCCGCCCAGGCCCATCTGGCGCCATTGGTCATAATCGCGCGCGTGGCCACGGATATAGACCATGCCGTTGATCGACGAGGAGCCGCCCCAGCCCTTGCCGCGCGGCCACCAGAGCTTGCGGTTGTTCAGATGCGGCTCTTCCTCGGTCCAGAAGCCCCAATTGTAGTCGCCCTTGTCCTTGATCAGCCCGCCGACCCCGGCCGGCATCTTGACGAGGATGGAGGTGTCCTTGCCGCCGGCTTCCAGCAGCAGAACCTTGACGTTGGCGTCCTCGGTCAGCCGACCGGCCAGCACGCAACCGGCCGAGCCGGCGCCGATGATGATGTAGTCGTAACGGTCGGCCATCAGGCGCGTCTCCCGGTAGGTTATCGTTGTTAAGCCGACAGTGACGCCGGCGTCAGGTTTGGGCAAGACCCTCTCGCCAGGTCAGCTCCGCCTCACCAACAGGACGCCGAGGACTACCAGTGCCAATCCGGCGACCCGACCGAGATTCACTGGCCTGGGCTCGATGCCGAACGCCCCGAAGTGGTCGAGCATAATGCCGATCAACAGCTGGCCGCAGACCATCAGGGTGATGGTGGTCGCCACGCCCAGCCTCGGCGCGGAGAAGGCCGCCGCGCAGACGAAGCCAACGCCGTAGACACCACCCATCCAGGCGTACCAGGGCAAGGCGGCCGCCCCCTGCAGGTCAGGCTTGATCCGCAAAGCCAGGACCAGCACCAGCAGCACGGCTGTGCCGATGGCGAACGAAACGAAAGCGGCGTTGACCGGCGAGTTCAGCGGCCGGGCCAGCATGGCGTTGGTCGGCCCCTGGGTGGCCGTCAGCATGCCGCCGATGATGCTGGCGACGATGGCAAAGGCGATCATGGACTTGGTCATGGTTGATTCCCGCTCCCTGCGCCTCCATACCGCCCCATCGCCCGTCGAGCATGGGCTTTCGATAGCAGGAGGCCCGCCATGGCCGACAACGACGAAACCATCGACCGCCTGTTCAACGCTGGCGACGACGCCTGGGAAGAGGGCGACGAGGCCAAGGCGTTCGGCTTCTTCAAGCAGGCCGCCGAGCTGGGCGACATCGCCGCCATGCTGAACGTCGGCTATTTCCTCGACGAGGGCCTTGGCGTGAAGGCCGACAAGGCCGCCGCCATGGACTGGTACCGCAAGGCCTATGACCTGGGCGACGCCAGCGCCGCCAACAACATCGCCATCCTCTGCCGCGAGAAGAACGACCAGGCCGGCGCCGCCGATTGGTTCGCCAAGGCCGCCGAGCTGGGCGATGGCGATGCGCTCGTCGAGCTGGCCAAGATCAACATCGCGGGCCAGGGCGTGCCGAAGGATGAGGCCAAGGCGCGGCAATACCTCGAGAAGGCGCTGGCCCTGCCGGTCGACAACGGTGAGGACGACGCAGAGATTGACGTCGACCAGCCGTTCATCAGCCTGGCCGGACATGAAGAGGCTGTGGAAATACTGGCCGGGATGACCCGCTAAAGTTTGGTCGACAGCAGCAGCCTGCCCGGCCCCATCCGACCGAGCACCTTTGGCAGGTCGATATCCGAGAAGGCGAAGCAGCCTTCGCTACGGCCGATGCGGCCGCCGGCAGCCATCACCGGGTTAACGTACCAGGCGCTGTGGATGACGATGGCGCGGCCGCGGGCGTTGCTGTTGCCGGGGTCGAGGCCGTCCAGCCGCATCGAGCGGCCGTGCTTGCCGCTGTAGAGCTCCGCTGTCTTGAAGGCGCCCTCCGAGCTGGCGTTCGAGCCGAAGTCGTTCGAGAAGGCCTTCACCCAGCCGCTGTTACCCGGATCGCTGCCCCGGCCGTGGGAAACCAGCAGGCTGGTTACTGTGCCGCCGGCCATGTCCAGCAGGTGGAAGCGCGGCGTCTTGCTGACCGCCGAGTAGTCGGTGACCGCGACGATGTCATGGTGCGGGATGGTCGTTCCAAGGCGCCCGAGCGCGGCCCTGGCGCGCGCCAGCAGGCGGGCAGTGTCCGGCGAGGCGGCGGCGTCGGCAATGGCCGGCGCCGCGATCGACAGGGCCGCGCCGGCGCTGGCGGAGGCGAGGAAGGCTCTACGGGTAAGCAAGCTGGGACGCCCCGGATGCAACGAACGAGGTCGCTTCATATCCTCCCTGTGGGTCGGCAGGCGCTGCGGCATTCGGGCGCTGTGCGCTAGCGCGCACCCTAACTTTCGGAGAATCCTTGACTTTCCTGTGCTGCACCGCGATACAGCGGTTCTGCGCAGCTTATCTGCGCCTTCGGCCGCGCCCGGCCGCGTGAGGAGCGTTTATTCGCTTCGCCCAGGCGCGAGACTGAACTTCCCCATAAGGACGCCATACGCGGGGCGTTTTCCAACGACCCCCGCGATCCACCGCGCCGGCCAATGAGCCCGCGCGGATACGGTCGCATTTTGAAAGACCAACGGCTTTGACCGATTTCGCTTCCCTGGGCCTTTGCAAGCCCATCCTTTCGGCCCTTCTGGCCGAGGGCTACACCTCCCCTACCCCGATCCAGGCCCAGGCGATCCCGCTTGTGCTCGAAGGTCGGGATATCCTGGGCATCGCCCAGACGGGCACCGGCAAGACCGCCGCCTTCGCCCTGCCGATCCTGCAGCGCCTGGCCGAAACCCGTAAGCCCGCGCCCCGTCGCGGCTGCCGCTGCCTGGTGCTCTCCCCCACCCGCGAACTGGCCACCCAGATCGCCGAGAGCTTCCGCACCTACGGCAAGAACATGGGCCTGAGCGTCACCGTCGTGTTCGGCGGCGTGAAGTACGGACCCCAGGTCCGCGCCCTGGCCGCCGGCGTCGACATCCTGGTCGCCACCCCCGGCCGGCTGATCGACCACATCAACGAGAAGGTCGCCAACCTGTCGGAGACCGAGGTCTTCGTGCTCGACGAAGCCGACCAGATGCTCGACATGGGCTTCGTGGTGCCGATCCGTCGCATTGCCAAGACCCTTCCGCAGGCCCGCCAGAACCTGTTCTTCTCGGCCACCATGCCGACGGAGATCGGCAAGCTGGCCGGTGAACTGCTGAAGAACCCGGCCAAGGTGTCGGTGACCCCGCAGGCCACCACCGTCGAGAAGATCGACCAGAAGATCCTGTTCATCGAGGCGGGCCGCAAGCGCGCCCTGCTGGCCGAACTGATGGACGACGGCGCCATGAAGCGGGTCCTGATCTTCACCCGGACCAAGCGCGGCGCCGACCGGGTGGCCAAGCAGCTGGGCACCATCGGTGTCGAAGCCGCCGCCATCCACGGCGACAAGAGCCAGGGTCAACGCGAGCGCAGCCTCGCCTCCTTCAAGGCCGGCGACGTCCGCGCCCTGGTGGCGACCGACATCGCCGCCCGCGGCATCGACGTCGATGGCGTGTCGCACGTCATCCAGTACGAGCTGCCCAACGTGCCGGAAGCCTATGTCCACCGGATCGGGCGCACCGCCAGGGCCGGCGCCAATGGCTCGGCCATCAGCCTGGTCGCCGACGACGAGCGCAACCTGCTGAAGGACATCCAGAAGGTCACCCGCCAGACCATCCCCAGCTGGGACCGTCGCAACGACCGCAACCTCGGCTCCGCCGAAGCCGCCTTCAAGGCCGCCCAGCCGCCGGAGGCGCCGCGCGAGCGTGATCCCCGCGACACCCGTGGCCGCAGCCCGGCCGCCAAGCGGAACGACCATGCGGCCGGCAAGCACTTCGCCAACGCCCCCCGCGCCTCGCGTCCCGGTGGCTATGACCCGATGGTCGAGGGCGCCGCGGCGGCCCCGCCCGCCGGCCCCCGCTCCCATGCTGATGGCGCCGAGAAGCCGAAGAAGCGCAAGCGCTTCCGTCCCGGTGGCGGTCGTGGTCCGAACACCACGGCCCGCGCCCAGGCCTAGGCTCAGCGACGGTTGAAACGAATTGGCCCCGCCGTCTCAGGACGGCGGGGCCTTTCTTTTGCACCTTAGCGTCCCAGTGCGCGTGACCGTGGCCGGGACCGACAAGCCGTTCTGACGGCTATCGAAGCGGCAGGCTATTGTACCAGCGGCTCGGGGTATTCCAGCTTGCCCGTGTCGTAGCCAAGGGCCCTGGCGCGGGCGATCAAACCGTCCAGCTCGGCCTTGGTCGGGGCCTTGCGGGTGTAGATCCACAGCTTCTCGAACTTCGGATCAGCGCTGATGAACCAGCTGTAGTCGTCGGCGTGGTCGAGGACCCAGTACTCCCACGTGATGAAGAAGGGATAGCTGACCTTCAGCTTGGCGTTTGTACCCGGGTCGACGATCTTGCCCTTGCCCTCGATCGCCTTCTCCTTGCCGGCCGGAGTCTTGTCGCGGCAGGTGTCGCGCACGGCGATGCGGCCCTTGTCGGCCTTGGAATAAGCCGTCGCCCCGGCCACGCAGCCATCCGTCAGCCTCATGGGCAGGCGGCCGATCTCCAGCCACTGGCCGCTGTAGAAGCGTTCCAGATCGACCGGCTTGGCGGGCTGCGGGGCCTGGGCGAAGGCCGGGGAGGCCAGAAGGGCCGCCGCTAGGGCGGAGGCGGCGAGACGCTTCATGGGGAAACTCCTGTTGTTCGTATGGAGCTAGGGCGGATGGCCGTCGCATCAACGCTGGACCTTCGAGGCCGCGCGCTAGATGAACGCATATGGAGTTGGGGCCGATCCGTCTGGGGTGGATGAGTTGCCTGCTGCTGGCTTTCGGCCTGCAGGCGCTGGTGCATGCCGCGATGTTGACCCAGGGCCCGTTCAACCGCCGGGCCAACCTCTGGCTGGCGGCCTTGCTCGTCGTTCTGGCCGGCATGTTGACGCCCTATGTCATCGGCTACGCGGGGGCCTATGACGCCTGGCCCTGGCTATCCTTCGCGCCGTTTGCCGTGCCCCTGGCCACGGGGCCGCTGATCCTGGCCTATCTCACCGCCCTGACCGGCGGGCGGTTTAACCGCTGGCACCTGGCGCCGGCGGCGGTGCAGTTTGCTTACCAGAACACCTGTTTTCTGCTGCCGATGGACCTCAAGTCGGCCTGGGCGGGCAGCGTCGATGAGCAGTGGATCGACCCGGCGCTTTCCATCGCCGCCCTGGCCTCCCTGATCGCCTACAGCCTGCTGGGCCTGAAACTCCTGGCCCGCTACCGCGCCTGGCTGGCGGCAAACCGCAGCGACGACGGCCTGTTCGCGGCCGGGGCCATGCGCAATGTCCTGGCCGCACTGACGGCGGTGGCGGCGCTCCGACTTCTGTTCGAGATCGCCGAGCGGCTGCTCGGTCCGTTCAACTATTTCGACGTCTATCCCTACTATCTGGCGCTCTGCGCCTTCGCCGCCTTCCTGGGGCTGGAGGGCTGGCGCAATGCCGGCCGCGCCTTCCCTGCCCTGTCGACCCAGACATTGCCGCCGGCCAGCCGGACCCGCGACTGGCGAGCGCAGGGCGAGGCCTGGCTGGCGCGGACCCGGGACGCCGGCTGGGCCGCCGAGCCGGGGCTGACCCTGCCCGATCTGGCCGGCCGGCTGGGCACCAACACCAGCCACCTTTCGCGGGCGTTCAACGAGGGGCTGGGGCGGAACTTCTCAGAGGCGATCAACGGCCTGCGGGCCGAGATGGTCGCGGCGGCGCTGCGTGCTGGGGCCAAGGCCGACCTCCTGACCCTGGCCTTCGATGCCGGCTTCAGTTCCAAGGCCAGCTTCAACCGCGCCTTCC
>JBILYE010000252.1:0-5100 GCA_044377925.1 Caulobacter sp.
GCCGATGGCCAGGGTCAGGTTGTCGAAGAGGGGCCGGCCGTCAGGGGTGGCGGCGGAAACGGAATCCAGGGTGATCAGGGCGGACATGAGAGCTCACGGCAAAGGGCGCGTTCAGGGCGAAACGGGGGTCCGTCGCGATGATCAAGGCGCTCTCCATGGCGTGCGGCGGGGTTGCCGGCTCTTCGGCGGCTATAGGACCGGCCCGGCCCGGGGGCAAATAAAAGCGGCGCAAGGAACGGAGTGTCGGCGGGGCGCCCGTAGGGGAAAACGGCGGCGAACAAGGAGACCGAACATGTCCTTCACCGTCACCGGACTGCCCCTCGAACCCTTCAGCCGGCTGTTTGGCCTTGATGTAGCCGCCCTGGCCGAACACGGCGCCATCCGTATTCACATCGACGCCCCCGCCAGCGCCCCCTGCCGCATCACCCTGGAGGACGCCGAGCCCGGCGAGACCGTCCTGCTGCTCAATCACGAACACCTGCCGGTCGACACGCCCTACCGCAGCCGCCACGCCATCTATGTGCGCGAGACCGCGACAGAGACGGCGGTGGCGGCCGGCGTCCTGCCCCTGGCGATGGCGCGCCGTCTGCTGGCCATTCGCGCTTTCGACAGCAATGACATGATGGTCGAGGCCGAGGTGGTCGAGGGACGGGACGCCGCGCCGTTGATCGAGACCTGGCTGGCCGACGACAAGGTCGCCTATCTGCATGCCCATTACGCCCGGCGGGGCTGTTTTGCGGCCCGGATCGACCGGGAGCCGGGGAACGGCTGAGCAGGGCAGGCTTATCGAAGCGACCTAGCATTATACCGCGCATCCGGGGCGCCAGGGGAGATTGGCGTTTCCGGGCGTTGAAATCACTGAAAGAAGGGTGGTCGGGCCGTGGGTCGAGGTCCCGGGAATATAGCCCGGCCTGTAGCCCCGGGCGTAGGTCGGGTGTCAGCGACTGTAGGTCTGTTTGTCGTCGATCGGAGCTACATTTGATGCCGCAGGCTGCGCACGGCGCCGCAGGGCCGAAACGGGCCCCGGAATCCCTATGTCCAGACATATTCATCGGGGTTCTGGCGGTCGCTGACAGGTCCGGGCGGAGACGATAGGTTGCCCGATGACCTCGACCTCCGAGCCCGGCGCCGACCTTTCCAACTGGCGCGGCAGCCCGTTCAATCGTTGGGCCTTTCGCAACATCGACGCCCTGATGCCGACGGCCCCGATCTGGGCGGGGTCGGCCTGGGACCTGCCGGCGGGAGAGACCGGGGCGCTGGACGGGTTCGCGTTGCGGGCCGGCGGGCAGACCCTGTCGCTGGAGGCGGTGCTGGCGGCGACCGCGACCGACGGGATGGTGGTGTTGAAGGACGGCCGGGTGGTGTTCGAGACCTATGCCAACGGGCTGGGGCGGCACGACCGGCACATCCTGATGTCGGCGACCAAGTCGGTGGTCGGGCTGCTGGTCGGAGTGCTGGTGGATCAGGGGGTGCTGGATGTCGCCGCGCCGGTCACCGCCTATGTGCCTGAGATGGCCAGCGGGCCGTACGCCGGGGCCACCCTGCGCCACCTGCTCGACATGCAGGCGGGGGTGAAGCTGAGCCTTGAACAGCAGCATGCCTATGGCCTGGCCAGCGGCTGGGAGCCGACGGCGCCGGGCGAGACGACGCAGGGGCTGCATGCCTTCCTGGCCGGGCTGCCGGGGGCGGCGGCCATGCATGGCGGGCCGTTCGCCTATGTCTCGGCCAATACCGACCTGATGGGCTGGGTCATCGAGCGGGCCTCGGGGCGGGCGTTTTCGGAGCTGGTCAGCGAGCTCCTGTGGGCGCCGGCCGGGGCTGAGGACGACGGGGCCGTCACCCTGGACGTCGTCGGCGCGCCGCGGACGACCGGCGGGATCTGCGCGACGGTGCGGGACTTCGCGCGGCTGGGTCAGCGCGTGGTCGAGGACGATCCGATGATCCCGACCGCCTGGATCGACGATATCGCCACCGGCGGCGACGCCGAGGCCTGGCGGACCGGCGAGTTCGCCAGGGCGTTCGGCGGCATGACCATGCGCTATCGCAGCGGCTGGTATGTCATCGACGATGCGCCGCAGGTGCTGTTCGCCATGGGCATCCATGGGCAGAACCTGTTTCTCGACCGGGCCAATGACATTGTCCTGGCCAAGGTCTCGTCGCTGAACGACGCCATCGACGGCCGGGCGACCGGCCTGAACCACCGGATGTTCAACGAGATCCGGCGGTTGTTGCTCAGCTGATGTCGGCCAGGGCCGCCAGGGCTTCGGCGGCGGCGAGAACCGGGGCTTCGGAGCGCTCGGCCCGGGCGAGGATGAGCGAGCCTTCCAGGTTGGTGATGGCCAGCAGCGCCAGTCGGCCCGCCGCCTCTTCGCCAAGCCCGCCGGCCGCGAGCCGCGCGGCCATCTCACCGCGCCAGGCGGCATAGACCGCCCGGGCCGCCGCCGCGATCTCCTCGTCCTGCGCCGCCTGTTCCAGCACCACGGAGGCGATGGGCGAGCCGTCGCGGAAGCCGGAGGCCCGCAGCCAGGCGGCCATCAGCCGGGCGTATTCCCGCAGGAAATCGCCGGGCTTATCCCCTGCCGGCAGGGCGGCGATGGTCGCCCGCACCGTCTCGCCCGCCGCCGTCACCGCCGCCGCCCCGATGGCCGCCTTGCCGGCCGGGAAGTAGTGGTAGAGCGAGCCCTTCGGCGCGCCGCTGGCCTCGACGATCTGGGCTAGGCCCGTGGCGGCATAGCCCTGGCGCCGGAACAGGCGCACGGCGGCGGCGACGATGGCCTGGCGATGTTTCGGTTTGGCGGACATGCCTTGCGGTCCCGGGCGTTCTGATAAATTATATAGACCGGTCTAAATGAAAGCTGAACCGATGGAAACGCCAGAAGGCTTCGAACCCCATTTCCGCAAAAGCGGCCTGACCGATCCCTGGGAGCCGATCTTCAGCAAGGTGGTTCCCGGCGAGGCGGTGATCCTCGGCCTGCGCATCGGCCCGGCGCATGTGAACAGCCGGGGCCTGGCCCACGGCGGCCTGCTCGCCGCCCTGGCCGACAACGCCATGGGTCTGTCCTGTATCGAACAGGCCGGGCGGGAGACGGTCTCGGGCCTGCTGACCGCCAGCATGACCACCGACTATGTGGGCGTCGCCAGGCTGGGCCAGTGGCTGGAGTTCACCACCAGCTTCGTGAAGATCGGCAAGTCGATCTGTTTCGCCCAGTGCTTCGTCACCGCCGACGGCAAGCCCTGCGCCCGGGCCAATGCGACGTTCTCGGTGGTGCGGGCGGCTTGACCGATAGCCACTGACCGCGATGCGGGGCCATCAGTACTGGTCCTTGGGTTCGAAGACTCGCGCTGCCGCCCCCGGGCGTCCTTCTCCCCTTGGGTGAGAAGGAGTGCTTCCGCCAACCCACGGACGCCCCCTGCTGCCACAGGTTGGCAACAGGTCGGCTCCGTGACGTTTGTTCGCATCCTGTTCTTGTGTTAATGCCGGGCCTGAGCACTACATATTGCTGTTGCGCCGGGACCAAGGGTCCGGCCTTACGCGTTCTCGGGACATCATGGTCGAACAGCTGAACTTCATCCGCGTCCGCGGCGCGCGGGAACACAATCTGAAGAACGTCAACGTCGACATCCCGCGTGGCGAGCTGGTGGTCATCACCGGGCTGTCGGGGTCGGGCAAGAGCTCGCTGGCGTTCGATACCATCTATGCCGAGGGCCAGCGGCGGTATGTCGAGAGTCTGTCGGCCTATGCGCGCCAGTTCCTGGAGCTGATGAGCAAGCCGGACGTCGACCTGATCGAGGGCCTTTCGCCGGCCATCTCCATCGAGCAGAAGACCACCAGCCGCAACCCGCGCTCGACCGTCGGCACGGTGACCGAGATCCACGACTACATGCGCCTGCTGTGGGCGCGGGTCGGCATTCCCTATTCACCAGCCACCGGCCTGCCCATCGAAAGCCAGACCGTCAGCCAGATGGTCGACAAGCTGACCGCCCTGCCCGAGGGCGAGCGTATCTACCTGCTGGCCCCCGTGGTGCGCGACCGCAAGGGCGAGTTCCGCAAGGAGATCGCCGAGTGGCGCAAGCAGGGCTATCAGCGGCTGAAGATCGACGGGACGCTGTATCCGATCGAGGACGCGCCGGACCTCGACAAGAAGTTCAAGCACGACATCGACGTGGTCGTCGACCGGCTGGTCACCAAGGAAGGCCTGGAACAGCGCTACGCCGACAGTCTGGAGCAGGCCCTGCGTCTGGCCGAGGGGCTGGCGGTGGCCGAATGGGCCGATGTGAAGGAAGGCGAGAAGGAGCCGCGGCGGCTGCTGTTCTCGGAGAAGTTCGCCTGTCCGGTCAGCGGCTTCACGATCGCCGAGATCGAGCCCAGGCTATTCTCGTTCAACAATCCGGCCGGCGCCTGCCCGGTCTGTGACGGTCTCGGCGCCAAGCTGGCCTTCGACGCCGACATGATCATTCCGGACAAGGACAAGAGCCTGCACAAGGGGGCGGTGTCGCCCTGGGCCAAGGGGCCCTCGCCGCTCTACACCCAGACCCTGCAGGCCCTCAGCCGCCACTACGGCTTCTCGATGGACAAGCCCTGGCATGACCTGCCGGAGCAGGCCCAGTCGGTGGTGCTGTACGGAACGGGCACGGAGAAGATCAAGTTCGTCTACGACGACAACGCCCGCAAATACGAGGTGGTGAAGCCGTTCGAGGGCGTGCTGCCCAACCTCGAACGCCGCTGGCGCGAGACCGACTCGAGCTGGGTGCGCGAGGAACTGGCCCGCTATCAGTCCGACACCCCGTGCGAGGCCTGTGGCGGCGCCCGGCTTCGTCCGGAAGCCCTGGCCGTGAAGATCGCCGGCAAGAACATCTCGGAAGTGTCCGGCCTCGCCATTCGCCCGGCCAAGGACTGGTTCGCCGGCCTCGAGGGCCAGCTCTCCGACAAGCATATGGAGATCGCCCGGCGGATCCTGAAGGAGATCAATGATCGCCTGCGGTTCCTGGTCGATGTCGGCCTCGACTACCTGAACATGTCGCGCGCCTCCGGCACCCTGTCGGGCGGCGAGAGCCAGCGCATCCGGCTGGCCAGCCAGATCGGTTCGGGCCTGACCGGCG
>JBILYE010000251.1:0-5100 GCA_044377925.1 Caulobacter sp.
GCTTCGTCGGTTCATCAGGCCGGACCTCAGAATATCTTATCAGACTACCTTCAAACCGGGCCGCCGGCGATTTCCGTCGCCGATCGTCTGGGCAGAGCAGCGGGCGTTGCTCGAGGTGGTCTGACCCGCTTGAAGTGATCCATCCCTTATGTTGGTCCGAGGGCCATTTTGGATGGATGGACCACTTCAATGGGCGCAGGCCACCGATCAAGCCGTCGCGCTCCTCGAGGATACCCAGAAAGCCCTCGCCACGAATGAGGCATCTGAAATGGGTCATGGTGCCCTTTACTCACGCAGCCGGGCGGGACACGCGGTGCCTGATCTGCAAAACGATTAGCACAGAGATGCCAAGCAGCATTCCCAGGAGGCTAGGCATGACCAAGCTCATGGCGGCCCAGAACATGGTTTCTGTCGCATACTGGCCTAAACCGCTGCATGGGGAGGTCTCTCCGAGCCAGCCTCCGCATTGCCCTGAATAGGTTGGAAGCCACATCAGTACGACGAAGATAAAGGCGGCGACGGAGGGGCCGATCAACGCCAGCGCGCGATAGAGCCATGCCGCCCGTCCCGAGGCGGGCATCAAGAGTGAGCGCCAGACAGCAAAGGGTGGTGCCAGGACGAGCAGCTTCGAAATCAGGAAGGTCAGCAGCAAGATGATGAAGTCCATGATGTCCACACTCACCTAAGCGACGGCAATCCCGCGCTTCCGGAAGGCGTCCAGGAGCGGTGCCGTAGAACCGAAGCAGTAGCCTGGCAGCCGGTAGGCAGGTGCGTGATCGAGATCGAGCCATATGCTGGGCTGGCCGTCCGACCATTGGGTGACGCGAACGCCGCGTATGGTCCCGAGATCTATGACGCGGCGCCACCGATCCTTGAAGAGCGTCAGCGCGTCGCCTTCAAAACGAAGACCGCTATGGCTGTTCTGTATGAAGATCACCAAAGCCATGAGCGCGGAAAGCGTCGGTATCGCGGTGAAGTACCAAGGCGCGCTATAGGCGAGGCCCAGCGCGGCCATGCCAAAGCCAAGCACGACCGCGACCCCGACAATCACGCGCCGACCCTGCTGTTCGTATGAGTAGTGCAACCTGCAATTCTCGACAAAGAACCTGACTTGAATGCAGATTAGGCTGACGTAGCTAACACTTGGAAAAGCAACGGCGTTAACGCGCTGATTTTGCGTAATCGCCTCCCGGGTTGCTGTCTTTTGACGCCGAACCTTTCGCTCAAGGGTAGGCCGGTAAGCCAACGTCAATCGAGCCCGCCTGAAGCGCCACAGAGTGTTCTTGGAGCCCTTTGCTCAGGTCTGTTTAGGTCTTGCACAAGAGCGGATGGGGAGGGCGCCGGTTCGTTATGGGTTGGTTCCGGTTGCCGAGGCGCTCCCAAAACCACTCAGATCCCTGAGTCGATATCTAACTGAAAAAGCTTGTAGTTTTTGGCTCCGCACCAAATCGCCACGGTGCGGAGGTCTGGAGACTATTCGGGCATTCGGAGAGAAAACCGGCCGTTTCCTGGCAAGCGCAGTGCGGAGCCAGTTCGGGGAAACCCTGTAATACAACGGGATTTTCTGACACCGCCCGGCCCACAGAGAGATTTGTGGCAAGGGGCGATGGCGGTGGAAGGGAGCCTGATGGCGAACTCTCTCGTCGAAACCCTGCGCGGCGCATTATTTCGAGAACCTGGCGGCAGAAGGACGCTGCCTACTCCTCGTGCTCAGTTGAGCAAACGGCCGTAGCTGTGCGCTGACGCGTCGCTCCCCTTGATCGTCTCATAGGTCATCCCGAGGGGCTTGGGTCGGTGGTCAGGGAGATGGTGACGCCACGCCGGGAGATGGCGGCATGAGCGTCGCGCCCACCACCATCCGGGTCATCATCCCGCTGGCCATCCGCAAGCGTAACGGCCGGCCAAAGATACTGCCACCGACAGATCATGCCGCATCGAACGATGCCGCAGTGGAGGCCCATGTGCTGCGCGCCGTCGCCAAGGCATGGAGCTGGCGGCGCAAGCTGGAATCCGGGCAGGCGAGCACCAATCTCGACCTGGCCCATGATGAAGATGTCTCCGACCGCTACATCGGACGGATGATCAAGCTGGCCTATCTGGCCCCGGCTGTTCTCGAGAAACTGCTGCTGCAGCGGTGCCCACTGGCGGTGTCGGTCAAGGACCTGACGGCCATTGCCGACCTGCCGTGGGCAGAGCAGGTTGCCGCCGCTTTCGGGCTTCCGGTGGATAGAGCCTGACACCTGCCCCCGGATGAACGCCCGAAAGCAGACACTCCTAGAGTCCGCTAGGGGTGGAGAGCAGACATTGGCCGGCGCGCCGAGATCCAAGCTTGTGAGGGCTGAAATCGCGCGCAAGTCCCATCGGCGGAAGTTACGCCGACGCTTCGCCGACTGCCTTCGCCGCCCGGTTTAGAGCTTGCGACCGTGTCGCCCGAGAAATCCCTCAAGGCTGCCGAACCGCACAACGCGAAATTCTTCCGCGGCGTCCAGACCGTGCCGCTGTCCGACCTCACGCGCGCCGCCCCGGATCAGCATTTCGACAAAGGGTCTTAGGTCGCCGCCAGCGGCGACCTCGTCCAGGATGGGCAGCGCCCAGCCGCCGGTCCTCGCCTGCATCCGCACCTGGTTCACGTAGTTCCGCAGCATTGTCTGGTGGCAGAGAGCGGCTTCCAGCTTGCGCTCCAGCACCGGGGCGATGTCGATCACATCAGTCACCTGCACCACCGAACGCCCGAAGTACCACCGCTCAAAACAGCCGTGTGGGGCCAGGCCGGCGGTGAGATGCTCGGGATGATGCAGCGGGAACTGGCTGCACCAGAAGGCTTCGTCGACCGCGGCGGCGACCTTGATGTGATCCTGATTGTCTTCGCCATACATTGCGTAGGGATCGAAGGTGACCAGGGCGTAGGGCCGGTGGGTACGGATCTGGCGGATCACATGCTCGCGTAGCTCGACCTCGCTGGCGTCGCCCAGAACGTCCGTAGCATAGCCCAGCTCGACGATTTCGGCGATACCGAGGGCGGCGGCGGCCTGGCGAAACTCGGCGGCATTGGCCGCGATGGTCTCCGCCTCGGACAGGTCGTGAGAGTCCCAACGGTCATCGGTCACCCGCACACAGACGACCCGCCATCCTGCGTCGGACCAGCGCAAGGTCGTGCCGCCCAAAAACAATGCAGGATCGTCCGCATGGGCTACCACCAGCAGGATCGTGCGGCCCTCGCCCGGGCTGATGGTGTTCGCCGTGGTCATCGAGACCAACGCTAGGAGCCCGCGTGCTTGGGGTCAAATCGGTGACCCCCGGCTTTCGGCCCGCCTGGCAGGCAACGAAGAACCTCTGGGCGGAAGCCTTGCACGTGAACTTCTGCTGCTTTCGCTCTCGCCGGATCGGCAGGTGTGAGTTTTCGGCCCGATTGTTCTCCCGCATTCCACCAGGCTGGTGGCGATCCGTCGGGCACGCTTCGCGTCGAATACGGTGACGAATGCGGCGTCGGCTTTGAAGGGAGCCCCAGTGACGCGACAGTCGAGGAACTTTGAAAAGTCTCCAGTCCAAACAGTGCGTTTAACTAGCGCGTGAGGGGCTGGCTGGAAGCCCCCCCTTGAGCTTCCACCGCCGTGGCGGCCGGCCGTAAGGGCCCTTCTCAGGCGAATGGGGCGGCCGTCGATTGCCGCAGGACGGTTCAGCCGTCGTAGAAGAGCTTCGGGTGCAGGCCGATCACCCGGCGTTCCCGGTCCGTGGTCGCCCTGGCGATGGCTTCGGCCGAGAGTTGGTTGCTTTCCGAGGTCGGCAGCAGACGCTGGGCGATGTCGCGCCGCCCGTAGTGAACCTGCAAGAAGAAGCGGCCGTGATCGCCGTCCCCGGTCGGCATGCGACGATGCCAGACATCCGACACGAATAGTCCGGCGTCACCGGCCCGGGTGATCAGGGGCGTGACGCGCGCGCCTTCGTAGTCGAGGTGATCGTCAAGATGGCGGCCCGGCGGCGGCGGCCGGCCCGACAGGTGGCTTCGCGGCAGGACACCGGTGGGGCCATCCTCGAGGGCGCAGTCCTGCAGGTAGAGATGCACGCCGATGGCGAACACCGGGTGGGGGATGTCGTCAGGCCAGCGGACGCCGTCAGGCAAGGGCAAATGCGGGCCCGCGTCAATGTGCCAGTTCTGCCCAGCATGCGCGCCGGGATCGCCAGCGGGATTGCGCCAGGCGGTGTTCGCGATCACGTGGCAGTCTTCGCCCAGCAGGGGCTCGATCACCGACAACAGGCGCGGATGGGCGCAAGCGCGCTGCGCCGCGGCGCAGCGGTTCAGCATGGCGTAACGGAACATGACAGCGTCATCTTCCGCGCTCCGGCGCCCGTAGTCCGGAGGTTCGCGCTCGAAGATCTCACCGATCTCGCGGCTCAGTTCGGCGACCTCGTCCGCGCCCAGCAAGCCCCGGATGATCGTGTAGCCCTCGCGCTCGAGCTGGGCGGTTTCCGCGCTCGCAGGCTCGGTGCGAAACTCAAGATAGGGGCGACCGCGTCGGATCATCTTGCAGGCCCTTTGCGCGTGCGGAGTTGGCTTCAGGAGGAGGATACCATCGGGCATGCGGGCCCCTATGGCAACGGGGTGACCGGATGCCAGCGGGCGCCGCCTCTGGCTCGCCAGGCGGTGTCGGGTGCATCGGCTGGGCTGGTGCTAAGCCCTTGTGGGCCAACATCATCGGCCGGGGGGCGGTCATGTCCGTTAGGTAAGGTTGACGGCAACCGGCCGAAAAGGCCCCTCCCCGCGCGCCGATCAGGCAGCAAGGGTCGCAGCCGTCCAGGTCCGGTGAGCTTCGGCGCGGAGGTAGCGGTGGTCGGCCAGCGGATCAAATGGGATTCGAGATTGAACACGTTGTAGACGGCGGCCTGAGTGGCCAAGAATCAGCGTTTTCCTGACAGCACCCTCGCGTCCCCTGCAGATCGTTCGGCCCCTGCTTGCCCGGCCGCATAACGGACGTAGCGAGCGACCGTTGAGGGTGGATAGCGGACTTGCCCTTGGAACGGGACAAGTGGCAGCCATGCGTCAGCTGCGGAAGTTGAAGGATCGGCCAAAAACGGACTCTTTCGGTAAAGCGCCCGTTGGGG
>JBILYE010000254.1:0-5054 GCA_044377925.1 Caulobacter sp.
TCTTGAAGAAGATGTGCAGGCCATAGGACTTGCCGTTCTGCTGGCCGCAATAGGCCTGGCCGTAAGCGACCTTGAAACCGTCTTCCTTCCGCTCGACCGGCCCGTTGACCAGCACCGCCGAGCAGGCTTGGTTGACCCCGCCAAGCAGGCCCCTGAGAAAATCGGCTGGCGGGACCTGCTGCATGCCCGGGAAGGTCTGGACGCTCAGGATGTCCTTGTGGTCCCCGAGCGTCTGACCGACGGGAATGTACTCCTGAATTGGCCCGACCTGACTCATCCCGTCGTTTGCCAGCACCCAGGCCGGATCGGCCGGGTATGGCTTGACCACCAGCCGCTCGGCGGCAGAAGCGACAGCGGGCAGCAGAACGGCCAGCGCGGCCAGCATCGCGGAGATCGTCTTAATGGTCGGCAAGCCCCCAACAATCGGCTGCCCAACCTACCGCGACCGAATGACAAAGAAAAAGGGCGGAGGTTTCCCTCCGCCCTCGATCTTCGGAAATGGCGGGGCCGATCAGGCCTTGGCCATCGCCGCCTTGAGGTTCTCGTCGACCTTGTCGAGGAAGCCTTCGGTGGTCAGCCAGCTCTGCTTGTCGCCGACCAGCAGCGCCAGATCCTTGGTCATGAAGCCGGCCTCGACGGTGTCGATGCAGACCTTTTCCAGGGTGTCGGCGAAGGTGGCCAGGTCGCCGTTGCCGTCCAGCTTGGCGCGGTGGGCGAGGCCACGGGTCCAGGCGAAGATCGAGGCGATCGAGTTGGTCGAGGTCGACTGGCCCTTCTGGTGTTGACGGTAGTGGCGGGTGACGGTGCCGTGGGCGGCCTCGGCCTCGACGGTCTGGCCATCGGGGGTCAGCAGCACCGAGGTCATCAGGCCCAGCGAGCCGAAGCCCTGGGCGACGATGTCCGACTGCACGTCGCCATCATAGTTCTTGCAGGCCCAGACGTAGCCGCCCGACCACTTGAGGGCCGAGGCCACCATGTCGTCGATCAGGCGGTGCTCGTAGGTCAGGCCAAGCGCGTCGAACTGGCTCTTGTACTCGGCGTCGAAGATCTCCTGGAAGATGTCCTTGAAGCGGCCGTCGTAGTACTTGAGGATGGTGTTCTTGGTCGACAGATAGACCGGATACTTGCGCGACAGGCCGTAGGCGAAGCTGGCGTGGGCGAAGTCGCGGATCGAGTCGTCGAGGTTGTACATGGCCATGGCCACGCCGGCGCCGGGGGCGTCGAACACCTCATGCTCGATCACCTGACCGTCGTCGCCGACGAACTTGATGCTCAGCTTGCCCTTGCCGGGGAACAGGAAGTCGGTGGCGCGGTACTGGTCGCCGAAGGCGTGGCGGCCGACGATGATCGGCTGGGTCCAGCCGGGCACCAGGCGCGGCACGTTCTGGCAGATGATCGGCTCGCGGAAGATGACGCCGCCGAGGATGTTGCGGATGGTGCCGTTGGGGCTCTTCCACATCTTCTTGAGGCCGAATTCCTCGACCCGCTGCTCGTCCGGGGTGATGGTCGCGCACTTCACCGCAACGCCGTGGCGTTTGGTGGCATTGGCGGCGTCGATGGTCACCTGGTCGTTGGTGGCGTCGCGGTGCTCGATCGAGAGGTCGTAGTAGTCCAGCTCGAGGTCGAGGTAGGGGAAGATCAGCTTGTCCTTGATGAGCTTCCAGATGATGCGGGTCATTTCATCGCCGTCCATGTCGACGACGGGATTGGCGACCTTGATCTTGGCCATGGTGTTGGGGGTCTCCCAAAGGGGTTGAGCGCGCTGATGTCGGGGGGACACAGGCCCGTCCGCACCGCGCGAGGTGCGGTGGCTATAGACCCGATTGCCGCTCGGTCCAACAGTCGCTTGCGCACCTGCCCGGGCCGGGTATGAACAAACGATGCCCCTGGACCAGCAGACCGCCGCCGACGACGACCAGAGGGTGCTCGAGGCCGCACGCTCCGCCTTCGCCGAGGTCGGCTTCGAGGCCGCCGACATGGGCGCCATCGCCGAGGGCGCGGGCGCCACGACGGCGGCGCTTGCCGAGCGCTACCCCGACAAGAAGGCGCTGTTCACCGCTGTTCTGATCTCGCTGGAGCAGGCCTTTGACGCCCATTGCCGCGCCGCTTCATCGGGACCGCTGGGCGCGCCGACGGATCTGTTCCTGGCCGGTTGCAGGGCGGCGCTGGAATTCGGCAGACGGCGCGACTACGCCCGGATCGTCCTGATCGAGGGGCCCGGGGTGCTGGGCCAGGCCGAGTGGGAACGGATCGATCATTGCCTCGGCCTGCCGACCATCCGCCAGGGCCTGCGCAATCTGGCGCCGCAAGCCGGCGATGCAGCGGTGCGGCCGATGGCGGTGATGATCATGGGCGCGCTGAACGAACTGATGCTCGCCCTGGCGCGGGGAGAGCAGGGCGTGGAGGTTGATGACAGCCTGGCGGTTCTGGAACGCCTGCTCCGGGCCTGGGCCGCCCGTTAGTCGAAGCTGGCGGGCAGCAGCCGCTCATAGATGCCGCGCACCGCGCCGTAGCATTCGCAGGCCGCGAGCTCGAGACTTTCGCGATCAAGGATGTCGACCACCCCGCGCCGGTAGCGGATCAGGCCCTTGTTCTGCAAACTGCCGGCCACGGCGGTGACGGTGGTGCGCTGCACGCCCAGCATGTCGGCCAGGAATTCCTGCGTCAGGCCGACCGTATTGCTGTCGATCCGGTCGTGGCAGGTCAGCAGCCAGCGACAGAAGCGCGCCTCGACCGAATGCAGCGCGTTGCAGGCCACCGAATGCACGGCGTGACCGAACAGGGCATCGTTGTGCCGGTCAACCAGGCTGAGCAGGGCCGGGCTGCGTTTGCAGCACTGCTGGAAGGCGCTGGCGGAAATGCGGGAGGCGGAGCCCGGAACCTGGATGATGGCGCGGGACAGGGAGGCGCGCGGGCCGAGTGCGGTCATCAGGCCAAAGGCGCCCTCGCGGCCGATGGTCACCGACTCGATCGCGGCGCCGCTGTGCATGAGGGTCATCAGGGAGATGACGCAGTCCTGCGGGAAGTATACCGTCTCGATCGGGTCGCCGGGGTCGAAGAGCAGGCGGCCCTTTTCCAAATCTACTGGAAACATCTGAGCCGAGAGAAGGGCAAAATCCTCAGCCGGCAGACTGGCAATAAGGCGGTTTTTCAAGCGCGTTGAACTCATCATGACGAATCGAAACGCCGTTACTGCGGCGAGGTTGCAAGCTAACGGGGTGCAGCCCCAAGCACCGTCAGTTGGCCGACATAGGTCTTCGGGGTATCGGCGTTTGATTTGGAGATACAGAATCCGGGCCGTCAGCTTTGGCCTTTGGACAGTTCATGGGCCTGTCGGGGATCCGACATAGCCTGCAATCTTTTGCACTCGTTTCGGGTCAAAATCGGAGAATAGTGATGAAGTACCGCCGACTGGGCCGCACCGGCCTCTATGTTTCCGAGATCTGCCTCGGCGCCATGACCTTCGCCGAAGAGGCGGCCGGCATGTGGGGCGCCATCGGCGCGGTGGCCCAGCCCGGCGTCGACGCCATGATCGAGCGCGCCCTGGCCGCCGGGGTCAACTTCATCGACACCGCCGACGTCTATTCGGCCGGACAGTCCGAAAAGCTGGTCGGCCAGGCTTTGCGCAACCTCGGGGTCAAGCGCAGCGATGTGGTCATCGCCACCAAGGTCTATGGCGAGATGGGCCGGGGTCCCAACGACCGCGGCGCCTCGCGCGGCCACATCATGGACGGGGTCAAAGCGAGCCTCGACCGCATGGGGCTGGACCATATCGACCTCTTCCAGATCCACGCGGACGACCCGATCACCCCGGTGGAGGAGACGCTGCGCGCCCTGGACGATCTCGTGAGCCAGGGGCTGGTCCGTTACATCGGCTGCTCCAACTGGCAGGCCTGGAAGATGATGAAGGCCCACGGAATCAGCGATCGCATGGGTTACGCCCGGTTCGAGAGCGTGCAGGCCTACTATTCCATCGCCGGCCGCGACCTGGAGCGCGATATCGTGCCCATGCTGGAGGACCAGCAGATGGGGCTGATGGTCTGGTCGCCGCTGGCCGGTGGTCTGCTGTCGGGCAAGTTCGGGCCGGATGACAGCCCGCAAGGGTCGCGCCGGGCCTCCTTCGACTTCCCGCCGGTCAACCGCGACCGCGCCTGGCCCTGCGTATCGGCCATGCGCGAGATCGCGGAGGCGCGGGGCGTTTCGGTGGCGCGGATCGCCCTGGCCTATGTGCTCAGCCGGCCGTTCGTCACCACGGTGATCATCGGCGCCAAGACCAATGAACAGCTGGACGACAACCTCGCCGCGGCCGAGATTGAGCTGACGGTCGATGAGCTGAAGGTCCTCGACGAGGTCTCGGCCCTGCCGCCGGAATACCCGGGCTGGATGCTGTCCCGCCAGGGACCCAACCGCGTGCCACGGCCCTTCAAGCCGAAGACGGCTTAGCTGATGCGGTGACTGTCATCCGGCCGCGCCGGAGGACAGTCACCGGAGCCTGATTCACTGGGACAAAGATGGCGGGCCACATTGTCCCGGCCGTTTCGAGGAAGCTCAGTCCTTGGCTGGCAAGGCGACCTGCTGGTCGACGAGGATCGACCAGGTCTGGCCGCCGCGCAGCCAGACCCGCAGGTAATGGCCCCGGCGCGGCTTGCCGCCTTCGGTCCAGCGGTTCTCGCCCCAGACGTAGGCCAGATCGCTGCTTTTCGACATGCCGCCGCCGAGGGTGGTGGCGGTGACCTGGGCGGGATCCTTGGCCAGCAGCGCGCGGATGTCCTCGGGCGTCGTCGCCGGCGCGTGGCCGGCCCGGACGATCCGGCTGCCGACCGTCAGGCGCTTGCGGATGGCGGCTGGCGCGTCGCGCGACATTTCGTCGGCCAGCACCGCTTCCAGGCCGGCTGGGGTGGCCTTCGACTCGCCGACGGCGACGCCGAAGCGGAAGGTCGACCCCGGGCCGGGGGGCGTGTAGAGATCGGGCGTGTCGGGCGTGCCGCGATCCAGCGCGAACTTCCAGCTGCCGTCCGGCTGTTTGACCCAGACGGTCATGAAGTAGCCGGGGT
>JBILYE010000042.1:0-18781 GCA_044377925.1 Caulobacter sp.
CGCTCGGCCTGCGGGCCGAAGCGGTGGACCAGAACTATGACGAGCCGGTCATTGACGCGCTGTCGGTCCTGATCGGCGGCGACCGGGATGGCGAGCGCTACGGCGTCGACCTGACCGTGGCCCAAAAGGTCGCGGCCCGCACCACGCTGACCGGCGGTCTCGGCTATGAGGTCAAGACCGCCGCCTACGATCCGTTCGGCTATTCGGGACCCCGTGTCTCCCTTGGCCTCGACCAACGCTTCAAGCGCGGTGTCTATCTGCTGGCGAACGGCTCGGCGCGCTGGCTGGAGTATGACGAACCCGACCCCTTCTTCCTGCTCGGCAACCAGCGCGAGGACACCCGGCTGAATGGCCGGCTCACCGTCGGTGCGCCGCTCAGCGCCTTCTCCGGCAAGGGGGCGACCGGCGATGTGCGCGAGGACATCACGCTGGAAGGGGCGCTGACCTGGGCCAGCCGCGAGAGCGGATCCCCGCTGGCTGACTATGAAGGCTGGGGCGCGGAACTGCGCCTGATCTGGCGCTTCGGCGCCCGCAACTAGAGGCTTCGAGGACCTATCCGATGAAGACGCTCAAGGTACTGTCTCTCGCCGCCGCCGGCTGGCTGGCGCTGTCGACGGGTGTCGCCGCCCAGGAGCAGGTCGGCGTCAACGCCGCCATCCGCAACCAGGTGCAACAGAGGAGCGGCGCCGCGCCGCTGCGGCCGGCCGTCGTGCGGGCGCCGGTCAAGCTCGGCGACAGCTACGTCACCGGTCCGGCCAGCCAGGTGCAGGTCCTGCTGCGCGACCGCTCGACCTTCACGGTCGGGGCCAACGCCCGGATGACCGTCGACCGCTTCGTCGCCCCCGCACCGAACAATCCGGGCGGGGTCGGCGCCAGCGTCGCCAAGGGCGCCTTCCGCTTCGCTTCCGGCAAGACCTCGCGAGGGCCGTCGCGCCAGGCCATCACCACCCCGGTCGCCTCGATCGGCGTGCGCGGCACCATCGTCGAGGGTCTGGTCGGTCCAGACGCCCTGGCCCTGCTGCAGCAGCAGCCGGGTGTGCCGCCGTTCACCGGCGATCCTGAGACCATGCTGCTGGTCGTGCTGCGCGGTCCGGCCGGCTCGGCTGACACCTTCGACACGCCGGGAGCCATCGACGTCGAGCGTGACGGTCAGACCATCAGCCTCGACCGTCCGGGCCTGGCCCTGATCGTCACCGACGCCGGGACGTTCGGCCCGTTCGAACTGACCGACGAAATCTCGGCCCAGCTGGTCGCCCTGCTGCTTCCTCCGCCCAGTTCTCCGGACGACAGCGGTCGGGGTGGCGAGACCGAACCGGCCTTTGTGGCTTCGGGCGACGCCGCCGATGCGCCCGATGGCCTGCCGCCGCCGGACGCCGGGGATGGCTATGAGCCGACGCCGGATGTGCGCGACGAGGGCGCCGACGGCGACTTCCCGCTGTTCCCGCCGACCGACCCGACCCCGTAGAGGCTGGAGCGCGTTCCGATTAGTGGGAACCGGTAATCGGATCAAACGCGCGACCACAAAGAATCTAGAGCAGGGCGATTTGATTCCATCAAATCGAGCACTGCTCTAGAACAGCCAACCGCCCTCGACCCCGGTGGGAATCTCCACCACCGGCGGGGGCATGACGCTCGGCGCGGCCATCGGCGCGTCGTCGCCCTTGGGGGCGGGGATTATGCCGCCGGCGACGTCGTTGACCGTGACGAAGATCGTCTGGCGATCCTCGCTGATGCCATCGCTGACCAGAACCTCCACCGCATAGACGTTGTCGCCGTCCGAGTCGGTCGGGGCCTCGAAGTCCGGCGGGATGGAGAAGGTCAGCTCGCCGGTCGAGGAGTCGATCTGGAAACTGCCGGCATCTGTACCGTCGATGATGGCGAAGCTCAGGACCGCGTTCACGTCGGTGTCGGACGCCGTGATGAAGGCGACAAAGGTCTCGTTTTCGTCGACGCTGATGGAGGCCTCTGCGCCGCCGCCGTTGAAGGTGATCTCCGGCACGTCGTTGCCGACCTGGATGATGAGGTTGCTGAACTGCAGGAACTCGATGTTGAACAGGTGATCGACAAAGCCGCCGGGACCGGTGACGAAAATGTCGTTGTTGGTCCCGAAGGCCAGCGTGTAGGCCGACAGGGGGTTGGCGTAGAAGACTGTATCGCTGTCCTCGAGCCGGTCGCCGCCGCCGTCGATGATGTCGGTGTCGCCGTCGCCGCCATGGATGACGTCGTCGCCGCCCTGGCCGAACACCTTGTCATCGCCGGCCTCGCCGAAGAGGGTGTCGGACCCTGTGCCGCCGTAAATCTCATCATCGCCGTCGAAACCGTGCAATTGGTCGTCGCCGTCTTCGCCGAACAGCAGGTCATCGCCCTCGCCGCCATCGATGCCGTCGGCGCCGAGGCCCCCGAAAATCTCGTCGTCACCCTGGTTCCCGTTGAGGATATCCAGTCCGTCTCCGCCGTAGAGGAAGTCCTGGCCCTGGTCGCCGTGGAGGGTGTCGTCGTCGTCCTCGCCAAAAAGCGTGTCGATGTCCTGGCCACCGAAGATGATGTCGCCACCAAGCCCGCCGTAAACGATGTCGTTCCCGACACCGCCGTCCAGTTCGTCCTTGCCGGCGAAGCCGTTGATGGTGTCGTTGCCGCTGAAGCCTGCCAGGGCGTCGGGGCCGGGCGTGCCGTTCAGAACATTGGCGTTGAACACCAGGCGGACGCTGGCCCGGGCTTCCTGGGCCTGCAGGTCGGTGAGGGTGATGGTCAGGCTGTGGTTGGGGACCGTGTCGTCGGCGAAGGACTGATAGCCCAGCGCCTCGACCACTGCCTCGATGGCCTGGCGCGTGGCGTTGCTGTTGAAGATGATGTTCAGATCGCTGCCGAAGCCGCCGAGTCCCGTCCCGATGACCACGCCCTCGTAGGACACGATGATGCTGGAGCCGACGGTCGCCCCGACCTGTCCGACCCCCGTCCCGAAGTTGATCACCGACACCTGGTCCGTGCCGTTCAGTCCGTTGACCCGCAGCGTCGCGCCGTTGAAGTCGGTTTCGCTGGTGGTGAAGGTGACGTCGGGGTCGATGCGGACGCGCGGGTCTCCCTCATTGGTGGTGACGATGCCGATCAGTTCGGTGAGGGTCGGGCCGGCCGGTTCGGCGGGATCGTTCTGCACCCGGGCGACAATCTGCTGCTCACTGAAATTGATCCCGTCGGAAGCCCGGACGAGAACCTCGTAGCGGTTGTCGCCATCGCTGTCCTGCGGGCTCTCGAAGTCCGGCGGCGTGGCGAAGGTGAGCAGGCCGGTCGCCGGGTCGATGGTGAAGAGCGCCCCATCGACGCCGCCGACGATGCTGTAGGTGACGCTCTGGCCATCAGGCTCGTCGGCGACGACGTCGGTGACGTAGATCTGGTTCTCAAGCACATCGATGGTGGCCGTCGGTCCGCCGCCGTCGGACAGGATATCCGGCGCCTCGTCGACGTTGGTGACGGTGACCGCCACAGCCTGGGTGTCGATCAGTGTGCCGTCTGACACCTGGACCAGCACCTCGTAGACACCGTCGAGATCGGCGTCGGTCGGGATTTCGAAGTCCGGTGGCGTGACGAAAGTCAGCAAGCCCGTGGCGGTGTCTACGGTGAACAGCGCCCCGTCCGCGCCGCCGACAATGCTGTAGATAACCGTCTGGCCCTCGGGTTCGTCGGCTTCGGCAGAGGTGACGTAGGCCTCATTCTCCACCACATCGATGGCAGCAGTCGCCCCACCTCCGTCAGAGAGTATGTTTGGCGCTTCGTTCTGGTTGGTGACCGTGACGGAGATCGACTGGGTATCGGTCAGGGCGCCGTCGCTGACCTGGACGACGACCTGATAGACGCCGTCGAGGTCGGCGTCGGTCGGGTTCTCAAAGTTCGGCGAGCTGACGAAAGCCAGTTCCCCGGTCGAAGCGCTCAGGACGAAGAGCGCCGCGTCGGCCCCGCCGATGATGGTCCAGGTGGCGGAAGAGGCGGCGTCCGGATCGGCGCGGGTCAGGCTGGCGACCAGGGCCGGATTGAAGTTCTCGACGATGTTGTAGCTGGCCGTCGGCCCACCGCCGCCAGAGGTGATGGCCGGCGCCTCGTTGACGTTGGTCACGGTCACGGCGAGGGCCTGGGTGTCGACATTGGCCCCGTCCGAGACCTGGACGACGACGTTGTAGATGTTGTCGCCGCCGGAATCCGTGGGGACCTCGAAGTCTCGCCCGCTGACGAAGCTGAGCTGGCCGGTCGTGGCGTTGATGTTGAACAGGCCGGCGTCGACGCCGCCGGCGAGGCTGTAGGTCAGGCCCGCGGGCGGGGTATCGGCGTCGGCAGAGGTGACGGTGGTGACCGCCGTGGCATTCTCGGCGACCGTGATGTTGGCGGTCGGGCCGCCGCCGTTGGAGGTGATGACCGGCGCGGCGCTGCCTTCGGCCAGGTTGGTGACGATGACGGTGATCGTCTGCACATCGGTCAGAGCGCCATCGCTGGCGCGGACGATGACGATGTAGCGGTTGTCGCCGTTGCTGTCGGCCGGGGCTTCGAAATCGGGGTTGCTGACGAAGCTCAACTGGCCGGTGGCGGCGTTGATCGAGAAGCGCGCCGCGTCGACCCCGCCCGAGATCATGTAGCTGAGCGTGGCGCCGGCATCCTGGTCCGTGGCGGCGACGGTGGTAACCAGCAGCGGGCCGTTCTCGGCCCGGGTAATGGTGGCGCTCGCGCCGCCGCCGTTCGAGGTGATGACCGGGGCGTCGTTGCGGTTGGTGACCGTGACCTTGATGTCCTGGGTATCGACGTTGGTCCCGTCGCTGGCCTGGACGGTGACGTTGTAGACGTTGTCGCCGTTGCTGTCGGTCGGGGTCTCGAAGTCGCGGCCGCTGACAAAGGCAAGCGCGCCGGTCGTGGGGTTGATCGTGAACAGGGACTGGTCGCTTCCCCCGACGATGCTGAAGGTCAGGGGCGTGGCGACGCCGTCGGGGTCGGTGGCGGTGACGGTGGTGACCGCCGTGCCGTTCTCCACCCGGCTGAGGCTGGCGGTCGGGCCGCCGCCGTCGGAGGTAATGACCGGCGGCTCATTCTGGTTGGTGACCGTGACATTGATGGTCTGGGTGTCGGTCAGGCTGCCGTCGCTGGCCTGGACGACCACGCTGTAGACATTGTCGCCGTCGCTGTCGGCCGGGGCCTCGAAGTCGGGGTTGGCGGCCAGCTGGATGACGCCGGCGCCGTTGATCACGAAGCGGGCGGCGTCCGGGCCGCCGATGATGCTGTAGGTGATGGCCGCCCCTTCCGGGTCGACCGCGACGATCCCGTTCGGCCCGAGGGTGTTCTCCGAAATCGTATAGCCACCGACCGCGCCGCCGCCGTTGCTGGTGATGACCGGGGCTTCGTCCTGGTTGGTCACCGCGACGGTGATCACCTGGCTGTCGCTGAACGCGCCGTTCGAGGCCTGGACCACGACCTGGTAGCTGTTGTCGTTGTTGCTGTCGGTCGGCGCCTCGAAGTTGGGCGGAGCGATGAAGCTGAGCACCCCGGTGGTGCTGTCGATCGTGAAGCGCGCCTGATCGAAGCCGCCGGTGATGCTGTAGGTCAGGGGGGCGCCGCCGGGGTCGTTGGCGGTGACGGTGGTGACCGCCGTGCCATTCTCCACCCGGCTGAGGCTGGCGGTAGCGCCGCCGCCGTCGGAGGTGATGGACGGCGCCTCGGCGACGTCGGTGACGGTGACCGCGATGGCCTGGTTGTCGGTGTTCGCGCCGTCGGAGACCTGGACGACAACGTCATAGATGTTGTCGCCGCCGGAATCGGTCGGCGACTCGAAGTCAGGGGCGGCGATGAAGCTCAACGCCCCGGTCGTGGCGTTGATCGTGAACAGGCTCTGGTCGGCCCCGCCCGCCAGGCTGAAGGTCAGGGTCGTGCCGGCGTCGGGATCACTGGCGGTGACCGTGGTGACGGCGGTGGTGTTCTCGGCGATGTTGGCGGTGGCGTTGGTCCCGCCGCCGCCGGAGGTTATCGCGACCGGCTCGTTGGTGTTGGTCACCGTCACGGCGATGGCCTGGGTGTCGCTCAGCGTGCCGTCGGAGACCTGGACGACGACGTCATAGACGTTGTCGACGCCGGCGTCGGCGGGCGCCTCGAAGTCGCGGGTGCTGATGAAGGCCAGCAGGCCCGTGGTCGGGTCGATGGTGAACAGCGCCTGGTCGGCCCCGCCGACGATGGAGAAGGTCAGGGCGGATCCGGCGTCGGGGTCGCTGGCGGTGACCGTGGTGATGTCGAGCAGGTTCTCCGGCGTGCTGGCGGTGGCGTTGGCCCCGCCGCCGCCCGAGGTGATCTGCGGCGCCTCGTTGCCGTTGGTCACCGTGACCGCGATGGCCTGGGTGTCGATCAGGGTTCCGTCCGAGACCTGTACGGTGACGTCGTAGACGTTGTTGCCGCCCGTGTCGGTGGGGGTCTCGAAGTCCCGGCCGCTGACGAAGCCCAATTGGCCCGTCGTCGCGTTGATGGTGAACAGCGTCTGGTCCGCGCCGCCGACGATGCTGAACGTCAGGCTGGCTCCGGCGTCCGGGTCACCGGCCCCGACCGTGGTGACGGTGGTGGAGTTCTCGGTCGCGTTGACGGTCGCGGATGGCCCGCCGCCGTCCGTGGAGATGACCGGAGCCTCGTTGGTGTTGAGGATGGTCAGCTGGATGGTCTGGGTGTCGCTCAGGGTCCCGTCGAAGGCGCGGACGATGACCTCGTAGACGTTGTCGCCGTTGGCGTCGGCGGGGGTCTCGAAGTCGCGGGCGGCGGCCAACTGCAGCAGGCCGGTGGTGGTGTTGATGGTGAAGAAGCCGGCGTCGGCGCCGCCGATGATGCTGTAGGTCGGGGTCGCGCCGTCCGGATCGGTGGCGCTGACCGTCGTCGGGCCGGTCGTGCCTTCGAAGATCGAATAGGCGCCGGTCGGGCCGCCGCCGAGCGAGTTGATGACCGGCGCGCCATTGGTGTCGGTGACCCGGACGTTGATCATCTGGACGTCGGTCCGCGAGCCGTCGGTGACCCGGATCTGCACCTGGTAGATGTTGTTGGAGCCGGTATCGAGCGGGGTCGCGAAGTCGGGCGGGGTGGCGAAGTCGAGCACCCCGGTCGAGGCGTTGATGACGAAGAAGCCCTGGTCGGCGCCGCCGATGATGCTCCAGGTCAGGGTGGAGCCGGCGTCCGGATCGACGGCGGTGTTGAGGATCGCGCCGGTCGTGCCCTCGCTGACGTCATAGGAAGCCGAGACGCCACCGCCACCGGAGGTGATCACCGGGCTTTCGTTGGCGTTGGTGATGGTGACGGTCAGGGCCTGGGTGTCCGTCAGGGTTCCGTCGCTGGCCTGGACCGTGACCTGGTAGGCGTTGTCGCCGTTGGCGTCGCCGGGGGTCTCGAAGTCCGGCGCCGTCGCGAAGCGCAGCAGGCCGGTCGTCGCGTCGATCAGGAAGAAGGCCGCGTCGGCGCCGCCGACGATGGACCAGGTCGGGGTCGTACCGTCAGGATCGTTGGCCAGGTTGGTGGTGACGGTGGTCAGGTTCTCGGCGATCGAGCGGGCGCCGGTCGCGCCGCCGCCGTTGCTGGTGATGACCGGGGCCTCGGCGACGTTGGTCACGGTCACGGCGATGGCCTGGGTGTCGAACAGCGCGCCATCGCTGGCCCGGACGATGACGTCATAGATGTTGTCGGCGCCGACGTCGGTTGGGGCTTCGAAGTTGGGGGCGACCTTGAACTCGAGCAGGCCGGTGGTGGCGTTGATCTTGAACCTGGCCGCGTCGGCGCCGCCGACAATGGCGAAGGTCGGAGTTGTTCCGTCCGGATCGGTGGCGGTGACCGTGGCGACCACGGTCCCGCCCTCGGCCGTCGACGCGGTGGCGCCTGTGCCGCCGCCGCCGGAGGTGATCACCGGCGCTTCGGCGGCGTTGGTGATGGTCACCGACAGGGTCTGGGTATCGGTCAGGATGCCGTCGGAGACCTGGACGACGACCTGATAGATGTTGTCGCCGTTGCTGTCGGTCGGGGCCTCGAAGTTGGGGGCGCTGACGAAGGACAGCACGCCGGTGAGGCTGTTGATGGTGAAGCGGGCGGCGTCGGCGCCGCCGCTGATGCTGTAGGTCAGCACCGTGCCGGCGTCGACATCGCCGGCGACCACCGTGGTCACGCCGGTGGCGTTCTCGGCCTGGCTGATGCCGGCGGCGACGCCGCCGCCGTTGCTGGTGATGGCCGGGGCTTCGTTCTGGTTGGTCACCGTGACGGTGAAGGCCTGGGTGTCGCTGGCTGTGCCATCGTTGGCCCGGACGATCACCTCATAGGCGTTGTCGGCATTGGCGTCGGTGGGGGTCTCGAAGTCTGGGGCGGCGACGAAGCTGAGCGCGCCGCTTGTGGCGTTGATGGTGAAGCGGCTGGCGTCGGCGCCGCCGGCGATGCTGTAGGTGATGACCGCGCCGTTATCGACGTCGACGGCGCTGATGGTGGCGACGCTGGTCCCGTTCTCGACGCGGGTGACGCCGGCGGTCGCGCCGCCGCCGTTGCTGACGATGGTCGGGGCGTCGTTGGTCCCGGTGATGGTCACGGTCACCGTCACCGGGCTTGTCAGCCGGGCGATGTTGGCGGCGCCGTAGAGGACGTAGGAGGCCCCCGCGTCGGTGCGGCCGCCGGGGTCGGCGTTCGGCGAGCCGATGATCAGGTCGTCGACGCCGTCGTTGTTGAGGTCGCCCGCCGCCGAAACCGCCTGGCCGCTGAAGCCGCCGACCGCGCCGCCGCCGATGGCGAAGCCGGTCGGGCCGGTCAGCAGCGACAGGTCAACGCTGCTGTAGCCGCCGGTGCGGCCGAACAGGACATAGCTCTGGCCGGCGTCGGTGCTGCCCTCGGGATCGGCGTAGAGGGCGCCGATCAGGAGGTCGTCGATGCCATCGGCGTTGACGTCGCCGGCAGAGCTGACCGTGTGGCCGGCCAGGTCGCCGCCTGCGCCGCCGCTGATCACGAAGCCCGTGGTCCCGGAGATGCTGGACAGGTTGACCGAGGCGCCGAAGCCGCCGCCGTTGCGCCCATAGAGGATGTAGACCTCGCCGGCGTTGGTGCGGCCGGACGGGTCGCCGTAGAGGGCGCCGACGGCGATGTCATCGATGCCGTCGTTGTTGAGGTCGCCGGCCCTGGCCACTGACCAGCCGGCGAAGTCGCCCGCATCGATGCCATTGAGGACGAAGCCGTTGCTCCCGTTGAGCGCGCCGAGATTGACGTTGGCCGCGAAGCCGCCGCTGTGGCCGAACAGGACGTAGGCCTCGCCGGCGCCTGACCGCCCGCCCGGATCGCCGCCGGCCGCCCCGACGATGAGGTCGGCGAAGCCGTCGTTGTTGAGGTCGCCGGCCGAGGCGACCGACAGGCCGCTCTGGTCGGCGGCGTCGATGCCCGAGATCGAAAAGCCGTTGGTTCCATTGAGCGTGGTGACGTCGAGAGCGGCGCTGAACGGCCCGGTCTGGCCGAACAGGACATAGGACGCGCCGGCCCCTGACTGTCCGGCCGGATCGGCGTCGCGGGCCCCGACGATGAGGTCGGCCCGGCCATCGCCGTTGACGTCTCCGGCCGCCGAGACCGAGAAGCCCAGGCTGTCGGTGGCCGCTCCGCCGCGGATGACGAAGCCGTTGGTCCCGTTCAGGCTGCTGACGTCGAGGCCGCCGGCGAACCCGCCCGTTGCCTGGCCGAAGATCACATAGGCGGCGCCGACGTCGAGGCCGGCGGGGCCGTTGGCCTTGGGGGCGCCGATGATGAAGTCCGCCCGGCCATCGCCGTTGACGTCGCCGGCCGCCGAGACGCTGGTCCCCAGAAAGTCGAGCGCCGCGAAGCCCCGGATCGAGAAGCCTTGCGCGGGCGTCAGGCTGGCCAGGTCGACACCGGTGTAGCCGCCGGTCCTGCCATAGAGGACGTAGGCCGTGCCGGCATTGCCGCGCCCGCCCGGATCCGCCTGCAGGGCGCCGATCAGCACATCGTCGATGCCGTCGGAATTGACGTCGCCGATGCCGGCCACGGCGTAACCGGACAGGTCGCCGGCCGCGGCGCCGCTGATGGTGAAGCCCTTGGCCGATGTCAGGGCGCCGGCGCTGATGAAGCCGTCGGGCGCGACGGCCGAGCCGCCGCCGTCGGTGGCGACATAGGTGAAGGTCTCGGTGGCGGTCTGGCCGGCGGCCAGCTGCTGGTAGGCGCCGTTGACCAGGAAGCTCAGCGTGCCGTTGGCGCCCACCAGGATCTGGGTCCCGGAAACGAGGGTGATCACCGAGCCCGGCGACACGCTGGCGCCGTTGATCTGCACGATTCCGAAGACGCCGGTGTCATTGGCCAGGACCGGAAGGACGACCGCACCGCCATCTTCGGCGATGGTCCCGCTGTCGTTGGTTCCCGAGACCACACGGGGGGCTGCCAGGGGGTCGTCGCCATTCGGCGTCAGGGCCGCAAGCGGAGTGTCGCTGGAACTTCTCTTGATCGCCACGATATCACCCCCTCAAACCCCGGCCGGCTGAGCCGGCTGAACAGCGCGCCGCGAACGACGTTCGCCAGCTACGTACCTTCCGCGCGTTTGGATTTGCCGTCAAATTCGAAGCGAACAAGCAAAACGCGGAATTGCCCGAACCGGCTCTCCAAACACTTGCATACCATTTGGCCGACCGGGGTTTGGTGCTATCTTCACGATTTCGGGGTAGGCCCGGGCCGGGGAGGCCTGTGGGCAGGCGTTCAAAGGGGGCCTTGTGGAGCGTCAGCTCGCAGGCAAGATCGGTGCGGTCTCAGGCCTGTTCTGGCCTGGGATGATGCTCGCCTTCGCATTGTTGTTCGCCGCGCCGGCCGCTGCGCAGGCGGTTCATAACGGCGTGGGCAGCTGCGCCGGCTCCACCTGCCACGGGCGCAGCGCCGGCGACGGCGCGGTGGTGCGGCAGAATGAACTGGTCGTCTGGCAGGACTACAGCAGCGCCGCCGGGGCCCACTCCCGGGCCTGGCGCAGCCTGCAGACTCCCTGGGCCCAGAAGATCGCCGACCGGCTGGGCCTGGGCGACGCCGCCCGGGCGCCGGCCTGTCTCGGCTGCCACACCGACAACGCCGCCCGACGCGGGCCGACCTTCCAGATCTCCGACGGCGTCGGCTGCGAGTCCTGCCACGGCGGCTCCGGCGACTGGCTGGCCAGCCACTACACCGCCACCGCCAGCCGGGCGGACAATCTGTCGCGGGGCATGCGGCCGCTGGACGATCCCAAGGTTCTGGCCGCCACCTGCCTCGACTGCCACTTCGGCAGCGACAAGCCCGGCCAGTTCGTCAGCCATCGGATGATGGCCGCCGGCCATCCGCGCATGAGCTTCGAGCTCGACCTGTTCAACAGCTTCCAGCGCCACCATACGATCGACGCCGACTACCTGGCCCGCAAGCGCGTGGCCGGCGGGGTGACCACCTGGGCCGTCGGCCAGGCCATGGCCCTTGAACGCTCCCTGACCCTGTTCACCTCATCGAAGGGCAGTGAGGGGGTGTTCCCCGAGTTCTACTTCTTCGACTGCCACAGCTGCCACCGGGCGATCAGCGACGAGGCCAACCCGCCGGTGCGGTTCGGGCCCAACCCCGGCCGACCCATCGTCTGGGGCGCGCCCCCCTACAATGACGAGAACATGATCCTGCTGACGGCGGCGGCGAAGATCGCCGCGCCGGAACTGGCCGAGCGATTCGCCGCCGACTCGAGGGCCTTCCACCAGGCGATGGGCGGCGACCGGGCCGGCATGCTGGCCGCCGCGAATCGGCTGAACGCCACCACGCGGCAACTGGGGTCTCGCTTCGCCGCCAAGGGCTTCAGCGACCGCGACACCGTCGCCGTCCTCAGGCTGGTGCTCGGCGACGCCCTGACCGTCCGCTACACCGACTACAGCGGCGGCGCCCAGGCGGTGATGGCCGTCGACACCCTGCTGACCGCGGCCGTCAGCCAGGGCGCGGTGTCGAGCGGCGCCGCGGGTGGCATGCGCCGCGATATCGAAGCGGCCTACGCCGCGGTCCGTGACCCCAACGCCTTCCGACCGGGCGACTTCCGCGCGGCCCTCGGCCGGGTGCGAACCGCCCTGGAGCGCGCCACATGATCCGGCCCTCCGCTCTGCCCCGGGCTTTCGTCCCCCGTGCCTTCGTCAGCGTCCTGGTGGCGGCCGCCGTGACCCTCGCCGGCTGCGGCGGTGGGGGCGGTGGTGGCGGCGCCGGCGGCGGTGGTGGTGGCGGCGGCGGCGGCGGTGGTGGCGGCGGGTCGTCGCCCGTCTATCCGGCGCTCGGCCTTGCCGCGCTCAGCGTGGCCGACGTGGAGGGCGTCATCGCCCGGGCCGTGGCCGAGGCGCGGGCCCGCAGCCGGCCGGCGGTGATCGCCGTGACCGACCGGGTCGGCAACGTGCTGGCCGTCTACCGGATGACCGGGGCGCCGGCGACCCTCACCATCCGCCCGGGTCCGGGGACCAACCGCGACATCCAGGGCGTCGTCGCCCCCAGCGAGGCCGGGGCGATCGCCAAGGCGGTGACCGGCGCCTACCTCTCCTCGTCCGGCAACGCCTTTTCCAGCCGCACCGCCAGCATGATCGTCCAGCAGCACTTCCCGCCGGCTCCCGGCGCGGTCGGGCTGGAGAGCGGTCCGCTGTTCGGGGTGCAGTTCAGCCAGCTGCCCTGCTCTGACCTGTCGCGCCGCTACGCGGCCGGCGGCGGGGCGACCGCCTTCCTGGGGCCCAAGCGTTCGCCGCTCGGTCTCGCGGCCGATCCTGGCGGCTTTCCGCTCTACAAGGGCGGGGTGCTGGTCGGCGGCGTCGGCGTCATCGCCGAGGGCGACTACGGCTTCGACACCAACATCATCGACGTCGACAACGACCTGGAAGAGATCATCGCCCTGGCCGCCATGAGCGGCCTGGACGCCTCGGCCGACATCAAGGCCGACCGCATCACCGTCGACGGGACCTCCCTGCGCTTCAGCGACGCCACGACCTCCGACCTGATGAGCACGCCCGCCTCCGCCCCCACCTTGGGCAGCCTGCCGGGCGGAACGGGCGCCTTCGTGGCGGTGACCGGCTACTACCCGGGCGGCGGCGCCATCGCCGGCCAGACCTTCGGAACCGAGGGCTCGGGGGTGCGTGACGCCGCCGACGCCGAGTTCGCCGATCCCGACGCCTTCGTCCTCACCAACGGGGCCGGCGCCAATCGCTATCCGCCGAGCGCCGGGGCCGACGGCGGCAGTGTCACCACCCCGCTGACCGCCGCCGAGGCGCGCGCCGTGCTGGAGCAGGCCTTCGGCGTCATGCGCCGCGCCCGGGCCCAGATTCGCCGGCCGCTCGACAGCCGCGCCCAGGTGACCATCTCGGTGGTCGACACCCACGGCGATATCCTCGGCATCGTCCGCTCGCCCGACGCCCCGGTGTTCGGCATCGATGTCTCCCTGCAGAAGGCCCGCTCGGCGGCCTTCATCAGCAACCCCGTCGCCGGCGCCGATCTGCTCGCCGATCCCAACGCCGATGTCCGCGCCTTCGTCCCTGCCACCCGCACCTTCCTGTCCCGGCCCGACGCCCTGACCGGAACCATCGGCTTCTCGGTCCGCGCCATCGGCAACCTGCACCGGCCCTACTTCCCGGACGGCGAGGTCGGCCGCCCGCCCGGCCCCCTGTCGCGTTCGATCACCGAATGGAGCCCCTTCTCCACCGGCCTGCAGTCGGCCCTGGTCTTGGGCAACCTCGGCCAGCACCTGGCTTTCGTCAGTGGCGGCGGGGCCGACACCCCGGCCCGCTGCACGGCCCTGCCGGACGCCCGGCCGGGGGTGAACCGGCTGCAGAACGGCCTGCAGATCTTCCCGGGCGGCGTGCCCATCTATCGCGGCGGTCAGCTGGTCGGCGCCATCGGCGTCTCCGGCGACGGCATCGACCAGGACGACATGATCAGCGCGTTGGGCCTGACCAATGCCGGCGGGGCCCTGAACCATCCGGCCGCGAGCATCCGCTCCGATACGGTCGTCGTCATCCAGGGCGCGACCTCGACGCGCCTGCGCTACGTCAACTGCCCCTTCGCGCCCTTCCTCGACAGCGGCGCCTCCAACGTCTGCTCGGGGATCTGACATGATCGCCCGCCGCCCCACCCTGTTGCTCGGGAGCGTGGCCATCGCCGCGCTGCTGGCCGGGGCTGTGCAGGCCGCGGACGGCACGGTGATGGGCCAGGCGGTGGACCAGGCGATGGAGCAGGCGGCTGACCCGCCCGCCCAGTCTACCGCGCCGGCCGGCCCCGGGGCTGCCGCCCCAGAGCCTGCCACGGAGAGCGGGCAAAACCCGGAATCGATGTTCGAATGGCTCCCCTGGCGCCGCCGCCCGGGCCGGGTCGAGACCTATCCGGACCGCGACTCGCAGGACAATCCCGGCGCGGTGAACGCCCCGCCGCCGGAAGCCTTCCCCGTCGATCACTTCCCCATCCCCGACCGCTGGCGTCTCGCCGACCAGTTCGGGGTCAGGGACAACTGGTTCGACCCCTACAACCAGAACACCCTCAAGGGCGACCGACCGATCCCCGGCACCGAAGACCGCTTCCTGGTCTTCACCGGCGTCATGGACACGGTGATCGAGCCGCGCAGTTTCCCGGTGCCGGTGGGGGTGCAGACCACCTCCGGCGCCGGCAGCAACGACGTCTTCGGTCGCGCCGACAGCCTTGTCGCCTCCCAGACCTTCATCGCCGGCATCGCCTTCATCGAGGGCTCGACAGCCTTCAAGCCGCCGGACTTCGAGGGCCGGGTGACCCTGGCCTTCAACTACAATTACGCCGACATTGCCGAGCGCCGCATCCTGTCGGTCAAACCCAGCCGCGACACCGAGCGCGAGGACTGGTTCGTCGGGGTGCAGGAAGTCTTCGTCGACTATCACCTGCGCAACGTCTCGGACCGCTACGACTTCGATTCCATACGGGTCGGCATCCAGCCGTTCAACGCCGACTTCCGCGGCTTCCTGTTCCAGGACAACCAGCTGGGCGTCCGGCTGTTCGGCAACCGCGACAACAACCGCTGGCAGTACAATCTGGCCTTCTTCTGGCGGGTCGAGAAGGACACCAACAGCGGCCTCAACGACGTCACCCAGAACCTGCGCGATGACCAGCTGTTCGTCGCCAATCTCTACCGCCAGGATTTCCCGGTTCCCGGCATGACCTCGCAGGTCACCGCCGTCTACAACCGCAATGACGAGGCCGACGATATCCAGGTCGACGACAACGGCTTCCCGGTCCGCCCGGCCCTGATCGGCGACCTGCGACCCCGCGACTATGACGTCGTCTATCTGGGATACTCCGCCGACGGTCGGATCGGCCGGCTCAACCTGTCTGGCAGCCTCTACGGGGCGTTCGGCGAGGACCGAAATTCCATCTTCACCAGCAAGCCGGCCGACATCCGCGCCTGGTTCGCGGCCG
Source organism: Caulobacter sp. (assembly GCA_044377925.1). Taxonomy (GTDB): domain Bacteria; phylum Pseudomonadota; class Alphaproteobacteria; order Caulobacterales; family Caulobacteraceae; genus Caulobacter. Next base: position 15,418 of record JBILYE010000042.1, read on the forward strand.
TGGAGCCGTCGATCGACTTCGACTGGGTTCGGGTGAGGGGCTCCCTCCTCTATGCCTCCGGCGACGACAACCCCTACGACAACGTCGAGAAGGGCTTCGACGCCATCTTCGAAAACCCGCAGTTCGCCGGCGCCGACACCAGCTACTGGATCCGCCAGTCCATCCCCTTCGCCGGCGGCGGCCGGGCGGTCGGCATCAACGGTCGCAACGGCATCCTCAACTCCCTGCGCTCCTCGAAGGAAGAGGGGCAGTCGAACTTCAACAACCCGGGCACCATGCTGGTCGGCCTCGGCGCCGACTTCGATGTCACCCCGCAGATCCGCCTGAGCGGCAACCTCAACCACCTGTGGTTCGACGACACCATCACCGTCCAGGTCCTGCGCAACGAGGGCTCGATCCCGAAGGAGCTGGGCCTCGACATGTCGGTCGGCGCCATCTGGCGGCCTTGGATGACCCAGAACGTCGTCTTCAGGGCCTCCGGCGCCCTGTTCGAGCCGGGCGACGGTTTCGGCGACCTGTTCACCAACTCGGAGCGCGACGACCGCTACTATTCCATCCTGCTCAACGCGACCCTGGCCTTCTGAGATGTGGATGGGGGGCGTCAGGGGTTGGCTGCTTGGAGCCCTGGCCGTCGCGGCCTCAGCCCTGGTTGTCGGGGGCCTCACCAACGCCGCCCTGGCCGCCGGCGAAAAGGAAGTCGCCGTCCCGCGCACCTATGCCGTCGCGCCGCCGGCCAAGCCGGGTCAGACGCCGGCGGAGGCCAGGGCCAAGAGCGCCGGCTGCATGAGTTGCCACTCGCCGGTCGACTCGGTGTCGATGCATGCCTCCGACGCCGTGGTCATCGGCTGCACCGACTGCCACGGCGGCGACGCCAAGGCGGCCCTGCCGGCCGGGACGGCGAAGGACAGCGCCGCCTATGTCGCCGTCCGCGACCAGGCCCATGTGCTGCCGCGCTATCCCAAATCCTGGGGCTGGCCCAAGGCGGCGAACCCCAAGCGCAGCTATTCCCTGCTCAATCGCGAGTCGCCGGAGTTCATCCGTTTCGTCAATCCGGGTGACTACCGCGTCGCCCGCCAGGCCTGCGGCGCCTGTCACATGGGGCTGATCGAGGCCAACGAGCGCTCCCTGATGGCCACCGGGGCGATGTTCTTCGGCGGGGCCAGCTACAACAACGGCATCCTGCCGTTCAAACGCTACATGGTCGGCGAATCCTACACCCCCGATGGCGAGCCGGCGAAGATCGTCTCCCCCGGCAAGCCGGCCGGCACGGTGACCGAGGCGCAGGCGGCGCGCGGCGCCCTGCCGGTGCTCTATCCGCTGCCGACCTGGCAGGTCGTGCCGCCGGGCGACGTGTTCCGGGTGTTCGAGCGCGGCGGCCGCAACATCAACACCCAGTTCCCCGAGATCGGCCTGCCCAACTCGACCGGCCAGACCCAGCGGCTGGAAGAGGCCGGCCGGCCCGATATCAAACAGTCCAATCGCGGTCCCGGCACCGGCCTGCGCATCGCCGTGCCGGTGCTCAACATCCACAAGACCCGGCTGAACGATCCCTACACCTGGTTCCTCGGCACCAATGACCAGCCGGGCGACTACCGCTCCTCGGGCTGCGCCAGCTGCCACGTCATCTACGCCAACGACCGCGAGCCGCGTCACAGCCTGACCTACGCCAAGTTCGGCCGTGACGGGCAGAGCCAGACCAGCGACCCGACCATCGACAAGGCCGCCTCCGGCCATCCTCTGAAGCACGTCTTCAGCCGCGCCATCCCTACGTCCCAGTGCATGAACTGCCACATGCACCAGCCCAACATGTTCCTGAACAGCTACCTCGGCTACACCATGTGGGACTACGAGGCCGACGCCCCGTCGATGTGGCCCAAGAAGCAGAAGTACCCCACCGACCACGAAATCCGCGAGACCAACGACCGCAACCCGGAGGGCGCGGCGCCCAAGGGCCTGTGGGCCGACCTCGACTTCATGCGCAACGTCTACGGTCTCAACAAGGACCTCAAGGACACCCAGTTCGCCGACTACCACGGCCACGGCTGGAACTTCCGGGGCGTCTTCAAGCGCGACCGGGCCGGCAACCTGCTCGACAAGGATGGAAAGGTCGTCAGCCCGGACGACCCGGAGAAGTGGCGCAGGAAGGGCGAGGGCGAGTTCGTTCCGGCCGGGGTCAATCCCGGCAAGACCGTCCACATGATGGATATCCACGCCGAAAAAGGCATGCAGTGCGCCGACTGCCACTTCGCCCAGGACAGCCACGGCAACGGCCTGATCATGGGCGAGGTCGCCTCAGCCGTGGAGATCAGCTGCAAGGACTGCCACGGCAACGCGAAGAAGTACCCGAACCTGCGCACCAGCGGCCCGGCCGCCCCGCCAGGCGGCACCGATCTGACGCTGCTGCGCAATCCAGACGGCCAGCGCCGCTTCGAATGGCTGCAGCGGGACGGGCGGCGGGTGCTGATGCAGCGCTCGATCATCGATCCGAAGCTGGAGTGGGAAGTCTCGCTGGTGAAGGACGCCGTCGATCCCAGCCATCCGACATTCAATGCGAAGTCGGCCCGCGCCAAGCTGATGAGCAAGGCCGCGCCGGGACTGAAGCCGATGGCCTTCGGCTCCGGCGTCGCCGAGAAGGACCTCGCCCACCCCGAGGCCGAGATCGCCTGCTTCACCTGCCACACCAGCTGGACGCCCAGCTGCGGCGGCTGCCACCTGCCGATCGAGGCCAACTGGAAGGCCGGGAGCCACAAGGACAAGGGCGGCGAGAGCCGCAACTTCGCCACCTACAATCCGCAGGTGGCCCGCGATGACATGTTCCAGCTGGGCAAGCACCAGCTGACCCGCGGCGGCGTCATCGCCCCGGTGCGCTCATCCTCGGCCCTGGTGCTGTCGTCGACCAACATCAACCGCGAGCGCATCTATGTGCAGCAGCCGCCGGTCTCCGCCGCCGGCTTCTCCAGCCAGGCCTTCGCGCCCCACTTCCCGCACACGGTGCGGACCACCGAGACCAAGACCTGCACCGACTGTCACGTCTCGGCGGCCGAGGACAACAACGCCATCATGGCCCAGCTGCTGACGCTGGGCACCGGCACGGTCAACTTCGTCGGCATGCATGCCTGGGTGGGGGCGCAGGGCGGCTTCGAGGCCATCCGGGTGACCGAATGGGACGAGCCGCAGGCCGTGCTCGGCTCCTACCTGCAGAAGTACGCCTATCCCGACTTCCACGCCGCCCACCTGGGCCGCGGCCGCCTGCTCTCCAACTGGACCCGCAAGTCGAAGGACGGCTCGCTCGAGGAGTTCGCCAACGTCCGCCAGGGGGCCGGCGGCGACGTCCGCTGCCTGCAGCTGCGCGGGGAATACATGT
>JBILYE010000255.1:0-5019 GCA_044377925.1 Caulobacter sp.
CTATCCCTGGGGTCGCCCCCGGCGGGCGTTACCCGCCGCCTTGTCACCGTGGAGCCCGGACTTTCCTCGACGCTTGCGCGCCGCGATCGCCCGGCCATCTGATCCGGGCGGAGGAATGGGCGTGGTTGGCCTTTGGGTCAAGCCTCGTCGGCGGAGACGCCGCGCGCCTGGAGCTGGGCCTTCAGTTTACGGACGTCCGGGGCCATCAGGAAACCGAACGACACCGCACCGTCCTTGGTGTGGACGGCATGGTGGAAGCGGTGAGCCTGGATGAGGCGCTTCCAATAGGCGCTCCTGGCCTTGGGCATCGGGAAGCGGCGGTGGACGAGCCCGTCGTGAAACAGGAAATAGATGGCGCCATAGGTGGTGATGCCGCAGCCCACCGGCAGGAGCCAGGGAATGCCGTGAACACCCAGGTAGATGGCGACGATGGCCGGGGCGGCGAAGACCACGGCATAGAGGTCGTTGAGCTCGAAATTGCCGAGACGCGGCTCATGGTGGGATTTGTGCCAGACCCAGCCCCAGCCGTGCATGACATAACGATGCATGACCCAGGCGAAGCCTTCCATGAAGACCACGGCGCCCAGGTAGAGGGCCACAAAACTCAGAACTTGCAGGATCATCGTCGCACCCGGCGGGCCATAACATGGGCCAGCAGCAGGCCCGCCAGACCTGTGCCAACCAGCACCCCCCAGGCAGGATACAGGGAAGTCCACTCGGCGTCTCGCCAAAGCAGCGCCTGATAGGCGTCGATGGCCCAGGCGTGGGGCGTGAAGAAGCCCAGGGTCTGCAGCCACGGCGGCATCAGGAATCGGGGAACCATGGAGCCGCCGACCGCGGCCAGGATCAGGATCAGGAAGGTCGAGACCAGCTGGGCCTGGTCGCGACTGCGGGTCAGGGAGACAATGCCGAGCGCAAGGCCGGCGGCGCAGACCCCGACACAGACGCTGGTCGCCAGCCAGGGGCCGAGGTGGGTGCGGACCTGGGTATCATAAAGGATCTGGGCGACCAGGAAGATGGCGCAGGCCTGCAGCACCGTCTGCAGGACGATGAACAGGAACTTGCCGTTCAGGGCGGGAACCATGCCGGCGGCCCCGGCCAGGATGCGGTCGGCGACGCCGGCGCGGCGCTCCTCGATCAGGGTCATGGCGGCGGTCACGGCCGAGAACAGGGCGAAGAGGATGGTCACGGCGCCCGCGTAGTAGGTGATGGCGCCGCGGCTCTTGCCGGCCCCCGAGATGGCTTCGGTCGCAAACAGATCCTGGGCGGCGGGGACGGCGCGGCCGGCCGTGGCATCTGCCCGGACCATGTCGACGATGGCGTTGGCCTGGGACCGCTGGCCGGCGGACAGCGGGGCGTAGACCGGCTCGACCATGCCGAGGGTCTTCTTGAGCATGATATCCGGCAGGCGCTCGCTCAGGGCCGCCTGGATCCGCCCTTGAGTCATCGGCGCGGCCATGGCCCGGGTGGTGTCGGTGACGATCAGGAAGGGGGTGCCCTCACCGGCCGGGTCGGACAGAATGATCAGCCCGGCGTCGGCCTTGCCTGCCCGGACCTGGCGGCGGACGGTCTTGGCGGTGTTGGGATCGGCGGTCAGGGCGCGCAGGTGGCCGTCCTGCAGCAGAGCCTCGACCAGCCGGCCCGAGGCGGGGGTCTTGGCCTGGTCGGCGATCACCAGCTTGAGCTTGATGTTCTCGCCGGTCGAACCGGCGAACACCGTGGCGAAGATCACGAAGACCAGCGGCGGCAAGAGAAACGTCATGGCCAGGGCGCCGCGATCGCGCAGCAGCCGAAGCAGCATCACCCGGAACATCGCGAACATCATGCGGCGTCTTGCCAGTCTGCGACGAGGGTGAAGAGGTTGTGCAAGGACGGCTGGCGCACCCGGATTTCCCGCGGCCTGACGCCGGCCATGCGCAGGTTGCCGTCCAGCCGGCCGGCCGTGGCGTAGCCGCCGGCGTCCAGCATGGTCCAGAGGTTGGTCTTGCCGCGCCGCTCGAGGCCGGCCGCGGTCAGGATGATCTCGTCGTTGCTGTCGGGGTCCTCGTCGAGCTGGACCAGGATTTCCAGCTCCTCGCCGAACGCCTGGGTGATCAGGTGACGGGGCGAGCCCTCCATGACCTTCCGGCCTTCGCGGAGGAAGCCGACCCGGTCGGCGAGGTCACCGGCCTGGTCGAGGTCGTGGGTGATCATCAGAATGGCGGCGCCGGTGTCGCGCAGATCGCGGATGACGCCGTCGAGGGCCTCGCGCGCCTCGGGGTCAACACCGACCATCGGCTCGTCGAGGACCAGCAGGCGAGGGCTGTGGAGGATGGCGCAGGCGATGTTCACCCGCCGGCGGTAGCCGCCGGAGAGACGGCCGATCGGCTCGTTCTCATGCTCATCAATGCGACAGAGATGGATGGCGCGGGCCACGGCGTCGCGCAGGGCGCCGCCCTTGACCCCGGCCAGGCGACCGAAGGTCTGGAGGTTCTCGCGCACAGTCATGTGGTTGTAGAGGGCGATGTCCTGCGGCACGAGGCCGAGCGCCGCCCGGCAGACCGGCGTGGACCAGGGATTCTGGCCCTCAAGCGCAATGTCGCCCTTGGTGAGCCTCATGCGACCACAGATGGCGTGGAGCAGCGTCGTCTTGCCGGCCCCGTTGGGACCGAGCAGGGCGTAGATTTCGCCGGGCCTGAGGGTCAGATCGACGCCGCGCAGGATCTTTCGACGCCCATAGCTGAGCTCGGCGCCCCAGACATTGAGGATGGGCCGGCTGTCGGTCACGCGGCAACCTTGCGGGGGCCGAACAGCGCCGCGGCGTAGCGCCAGGCGTGGTCACCGCAACGGGCCTCGGAGAGGGCGTCGCGGGCGGCGTCGAGGTAGCCCTGCATCGCCTCACGGGCCCCCGCGATGCCGAGACTGGTGACCAGGGTCGGCATGCCGGCGTCCTTGCCGAGGTCCTTGCCCTCGGAGGCCGTGCCCTCGGCGTCGAGAATGTCGTCGCGGATCTGGAAGGCGAGGCCGAGGCGGCGGGCGAACTCGCCGATTGCGGCCAGCCGGGTCCCGTCGGCGCCCGCGATCAGCGCGCCGGCCTGGGCCGGGGCGACCAGCAGCACGCCGGTCTTCTGATGATTGAGCAGGTCGATCTCGTCGTTGCTCAGGGCCTTGCCGCGACGATCGAGGTCACGGGCCTGGCCGGCGACAAGGCCGCGGAAGCCGACGCATTCGGAGAGGCGGGCCACCAACTCGACCTTGACCCCGTCGGTAAGGCCGGCGTCGTCGGCGATCACCCCGTAGGCGCGATTGAGCAGGGCGACGGCGGCGAGGATGGCGCTGGCCTCATCAAAGGCCTTGTGGGTCGTGGCGACGCCCCGGCGCAGGCTGGCGTCGTCCATCGACGGCAGGTCGTCGAGGATGAGGGAGGCGGTATGGACCATCTCGAACGCGCAGGCGGCATCGAGGGCGGCGCCGTCGGGCGCGCCGAAGTCGCGAGCTGTCAGGATGGCCAGCATGGGGCGAAAGCGCTTGCCGGACGCGAGAAGGGCATAGCGGGCCGCTCCGGTCAGGCCGATCGGACTCTGGCCCTCGGCCGGCAGCAATTGAGCCAGGCGCCGGTCGACGAGCCCGCGGGTCTGCTCAAGCCCATTGAAGAAGGCCGCATCGTCCATCCGCTGGCTCAAGCCCCGTCTCGCCCCCGAAGCAGGCGGGGTGAGTTTTGAACGTCGGCTTGGAGAGCGTCAACGACGTTGCGTGCTTCGACACGCGGCCTGCGGCCGCTGCTCAGCCTGACTGACCTTTTGAGACCCTACCCTGCAAGTCATCCTGAGCAGCCCGCGGCGGCGGTGGTGTCGAAGGAAGCCCTACGCCAGCGCCTCGCCCCATTCGTTCCAGCCGACGGACTTGGGCGTGTTGGGCAGGTACATGCTGTGCAGATCGGTCAGGGTGAAGCCGGCGGCGGCGATGGTCGCGCCGACCGGGCGGGTCAGGTGGCAGCCGCCGGCCATGCGTTTCCAGAGCGGTTCGATGAAGGCCTGCCACTTGGCGACCTTGGGGTCGGGAGCAAGGCCATGCTCGCAGAACAGGAAGCGGCCGCCGGGCTTGAGCACGCGCCTGGCCTCGGCCAGGGCGGCGGGGGGCGAAGCGACGCTGCAGAGGGTGAAGGTGCAGACCACGCAGTCGAAGCTGGCGTCCGCAAACGGGAGCGCCTCGGCGGTCCCGTCCTGGATATCGACCTTGAGCCCCTCGGCGCGCGGGGCCTTTTCGGCGATGGCGCGAAGTTCTGCGGAGGGGTCGACGCCGGAGACACTGGTGACATGGGCCGAGTCGTAGTGGACCAGGTTCATGCCGCCGCCGATGCCCAGCTCCAGCACCTTGCCGGCCGCCTTGGGGACAACCTTCCTGCGCTGATAGGTGATCGGCTTTGCCCCGCAGGCGCAGCCGATCAGCCTGGGCATGATGTGGCGATCGTAGAAACTGGTCATGTGGCCCTCCTGACCGGCAGGCTGGACCGTCAGCCGCGCTGGCGCAACCACCGCGCCACTGCCCAGGCATGACTTTCATGCCTCAGCTTCAGCACCGCCTCCTGCGGATCAAGCCAGACCAGGGTGTGGTCGTCCTCGACCTTGAGGGACGCGTCCTCGCCGGTCAGGCGGGCCTGGTAGACGCCGCCCTCGTTCTCCACAGGCTCGCCGTCGCTCTTGAGGAACATCTGGGTGGCGCGGATGATCATGGCCCCCGGCTCGACGATGAGGCCGGTTTCCTCGCCGAACTCGCGGATCAGGGCTTCGACCTCGTTTTCCATCCCGTCGACGGCGCCGCCGGGAAGGTCGTGATAGCTGCGGTCGTCGGGACGGGTGACGTGGACGCAGGCGATTCTGCCGTCCCGCTCGCAGATGCCGAAGGCGGCGGGGCGCAGGCGGTAGGCCCTCTCCGGATCGCGGAGGCCAAACTCCAGCATCAGTCCTTGCCCAGCAACGACACCCAGGGGTCGGTCTTGCCGGCGACGACGTCCTCGACGGCAACGGCGGGCCAGCCGAC
>JBILYE010000043.1:0-18655 GCA_044377925.1 Caulobacter sp.
TGCGGACGGTCGCCGCCACGGTTGTCGCCACTGCGCGGGTCGCGATTGTCGACGCGCGGGGCGTCGTTGCGCGGACGTTCGGCGTCCGGGCGCGGAGCCCGCTGGTTGAAGGTGGTGGCGTCCGGGCGCGGCGTCCGCTGGTTGAAATTGCTGGTCGACGCCGGCGGACGGTAGGTGGTGGTGCTGGAGCGGTCGTCACGACGGTCGCGGGACGGCTCGTAGGTGCGGGTCTGGCCGGCCGAAGGCGGCGCGGCGGGCGCCGCCGGGCGGGGAGCCTGGGGCGCAGGCGTAGCCGGACGCGGCGCGGCCGGAGCCGCAGCGACAGGGGGCACAGGGGCGGCCGGAGCCACGGGGGCGGCCGGAGCCGGGGTCGGGGCGGCAGCCGGGGCAGCAGGCGCTTCAGCAACCGGGGCCGGGGCGGCAGGCGCAGCCGCCACGGGCGCGGCCGGAGCCGGCGCGGCGGGGGCTTCGGCGGCGGGCGCCGGAGGCGGTGCAGCAGCGGCGGCCTTGGCGGCTTCAGCGGCCGCGGCGGCCTTGCGGGCCTCCTCGGCGCGGGCGGCGGCCTGGATCTGGGCCTGACGCTGGGCGCTTTCGATGGCGGCCTGGCGGGCGCGCATCTCGTCGGCGGACAGGCCACCCTGGCCGCCCTGGGCGGGACGCTGCTGCGGCGCGCCCGGTGCGGGACGCCGTTCGGCGTTGGACGGACCGGCGAGATTCGCCGCCGGCGGCGTATGGGTCCGCTGCCGTTTGGTTTCCACCACCACCGTCTTCGTCCGCCCGTGGCTGAAGCTTTGCTTCACCACGCCGGCGCTGACAGACCCCGTGCGGGGCTTCAGCGTCATGGGCGGGCGGCCCGGGCGGTTGTCGTTCTCGTCGCTCATGCGTCTCGCTTAACTCGCGGTCGGAATATCCGACCGCACTACCTGAATTTCCAAACTCACAAAGGGCCCGGTCGCGGTTTCCCGCGGGCCCTTCTCCTACCGCTCCTCGTGCCAGCTCTCGGGGAGAAGCGGGCGAAAACCGGCCAGACGTTCGACGTCCTGCGTCCAACTTTTGGCAGACCGTCCGCCGAGGAAGGCGGTGTGTATCACATTCTCGGCTCCCAAGGCCAAACCCAATTCGGCGGAAGTGAAAACGCCGATGACCCGAGGCTGTGGGGTCATATGCCGGGCCAGGTTGAGAATCTTCGAACGACCGTCGGCCGCGCCGTCACTGGCCTCGATCAGCCAGGCGGCCTTGCCGCTACGAACAGTCGACATGACCTTTTCAAAGCCGGAAGTAAGCTCTCCGGACCGCCGTGCAAGGCCAAGGCTGTCGAGAACCCGCTTGGTCAGCAGTTTTTCGACCAGATCGGCCAGGCCTTCCGGAACCGTCAGCTTGGCCTTGGCCGAGCGGGCGAAGGCGTTTTTCTTCGCGGCGGTGTCAATGCTGGCGCGGTCGGCGGCGACCCAGATGCCCCGGCCGGGCAGCTTGCGGGCGATGTCCGGCGTCACCACGCCATCGGGGCTGGCGACAAAGCGGACAAGCTTATGCTCCGCCATCACCTCTCCCGAGACGATGTCGCGCCGTTCCCTGGCGGTTTCCGCCAGGGTCTTGCGTGCCGAAATGTCGGTCTCAGCCTGCATGGGCTGGTCGCGTTCCTTGTCCACGACCGGCCCGGGCTGGGCCGATCAGCTCATTGAAGACGTCGTTCCGAGGGTTTGGCCGGAGACGCTCACGCGTCCCGAGCCTCGCCTTCGGCCTCGGCCAGGGCGACCTCTTCCGAAGCTTCCGGCTGTTCGCCTTCGACTTCAGCCTCGGCGTACTCGGCGCCTTCGCCGCCCTCTTCGTAGTACTCTTCTTCGTATTCCGGTTCCGGGGGAGCCTCGACCCAGCCCATCACGATGCGCGCGCGCATGATCAGGGTCTCGGCGTCTTCCGGGGTCAGGTTGAAGGCTTCCAGCGATCCGGCTTCGCGGACCCGCTCGCCGTCCTTGGTCTCGTACCAGCCGCGCAGGTCGTCGGGGACCAGGCCAGCCAGGTCTTCAACCGTCTTCACATCGCTTTCGCCAAGCGCGACGGCCATGGGCAGGGTGATGCCTTCGATTTCCAGGATGCCGTCCTCGACGCCCAGTTCGACGCGCTTGGCGTCCAGCTCGGCGGCGGCCTTGTCGAGGAATTCGCGGGCCCGGGCCTGCAGTTCCTCGGCGGTGTCCTCGTCGAAGCCTTCGATCTCGGCGATTTCATGCGGCTCGACGAAGGCGACGTCCTCGACGGACACGAAGCCTTCGGTGGCCAGCAGCTGGGCGATGACCTCGTCGACGTCCAGGGCGTCCTGGAACAGCTGGGTGGTCTCGGCGAACTGCTTCTGACGGCGCTCCGACTCCTGGGACTCGGTCAGGATGTCGATCTGCCAGCCGGTCAGCTGGCTGGCCAGGCGCACGTTCTGGCCGCGGCGGCCGATGGCCAGCGACAGCTGTTCGTCGGGGACCACGACTTCGACGCGCTCGTCGTCCTCGTCCATGACCACCTTGGAGACTTCAGCGGGGGCGAGGGCGTTGACGATGAAGGTCGCCTCGTCCGGGCTCCACTGGATGATGTCGATCTTTTCGCCCTGCAGCTCCGCGACGACCGCCTGGACGCGCGAACCGCGCATACCGACGCAGGCGCCGACCGGGTCGATGCTGGAATCGTTGGAGACGACGCCCATCTTGGCGCGGCTGCCCGGATCGCGGGCGACGGCGCGGATCTCGATGACGCCGTCATAGACTTCCGGCACTTCCTGCGCGAACAGCTTGGCCATGAAGCCGCCGTGGGCGCGGGACAGCATGATCTGCGGCCCCTTGGTCTCGCTGCGGACGTCGTAGATGTAGCAGCGGATACGGTCGCCGAGGTTGAAGTTCTCGCGCGGGATCGACTGGTCGCGGCGCATGACGCCTTCGCCACGGCCGAGATCGACGATGACGTTGCCGTATTCGACGCGCTTGACGACGCCGTTGACGATCTCGCCGACGCGATCCTTGTACTCTTCGAACTGACGCTCGCGCTCGGCCTCACGGACCTTGCCGAACACCACCTGGCGGGCCATCTGGGTCTGCACCCGGCCGAATTCGAACGGCGGCAGCTCCTCGTCGAAGACCTGACCGACTTCGGTGTCCTTGCCGTAGAAGGCCTTGGCGTCGGCCAGGCGCATCTTGCCGACGTCGCCCTCTTCGAACTCTTCCACGTCGTCCGGCACCACGGTCACGTAGCGCTTGATCGAGGTCTCGCCGGTCTTCGGATCGATGGCGACGCGGATGTCGTGCTCGGCGCCGTAACGGCTGCGCGCGGCCTTCTGGATCGCTTCCTCGATGGAGGCGATGACGATCTCCTTGTCGATCCCCTTTTCACGGGCGACCGCGTCAGCGATCTGCAGCAGTTCGAGGCGGTTGGCGGAAATGCCGGTGGCCATGGTCGTGTCCTTAAATCTCTAAGGTGTCAGTCGTTGTCGTTGCCGACGGAGTTGATGTCGTCCTGGGCGATGCGGGCGGCGCGCTGTTCGGCGCCGACCTTCATCAGCTGGTCGTTGAGGACCAGCTTGGCTTCCAGAATCCAGTCGAACGGGATGTAGAGGGTGGTTTCGCTGTCGCCCTCGACGTTGATCCCGACCTGCCAAACACCTTCAGGACTGGCCTCGATCCCGGCCAGCTCGCCCTTGAAGCGCTTGCGGCCCTCAGCGATGCGGTCGAGTTCGATGCGGGCTTCGTAGCCTTCCCAGGTCTCGAAGTCCTTCAGGCGGGTCAGCGGCCGATCGATGCCGGGGCTGGAGACTTCCAGGGTGTATTCGCCGGTGATCGGGTCGGCGGCGTCCATGATCTCGGAGATGGCGCGGCTCAGCTTGGCGCAGTCCTCGACGACCATTTCGCCATCCGGCGTTTCGGCCATGATCTGCAGGCGGCGGGTGGCCCCGCCCATCAGGCGCAGGCGCACGATCTCGTACCCGGCGGCCTCAGCCACGGGATCGAGCAGCTCAAGCAGGCCGCGATCTTCGCTAGTACGTGCGCGCAACGAGCGCCTCTCCGAAAGACAACAAAAACCCAAAACAAAAGCGGCGCCCCGGAGGACGCCGCTCGAATGCGCTATCCAGCGCGTTCAAACGATGTGAAGGCCCTTATAGACCCTCACTCGCTGGTTGTCAGCCCCCTAGAAAGCGGGGCCGCTGGGCTAGCCGAAATTCACCGTCGGCCGCCGGCTCTTGCGCCGCGCCGCCTTGGCTGCCTCGGCCACGGCGTCATACACGCCGCCGGCGATGGCGCCGGCGACCAGCGGCGCCAGGCTGTGAACCGCCAGCCAGGCATAGGCCGCCCCGTCAGCCTTGGCGATATCCATGACCTGCGCCCAGTAGGCCTCGATCGGAAACAGGCCAAAGAGGGCGCCGACCAGCGACGCTCCGCCGCCGAACTTCCAGGCCAGACCGCTGGCCAGCAGGAAGAGGAGGCCGCCGAAACCACCGGCCCCAACCGGCGCCGTGCTGCGGCCCATCAGGCCGAACAGCAGCAGTCCCAAGCCAAGGAAGACCAGCGCCCCCGGCGCCGCCGCCGGCACGCCGGTCAAGGCCGCCTGGCCCATGGCCATCAGATTGCCGCCGCTGAGATCGGCGCGGCCTTCCCAGAACACCAGAACCAGTGAAACCAGCAAAGCCCAAACAAGGCCGCCGAGGATCCACCCCAGCGCCATCCGCACACCCCGAACCATAGCCTGTTCTCCCTCGCCCACTTTCTGGGGCGTTTCATTCACCATGGCCCGGTTTTCGGCACGGTCAATGCACAGACACGCGGGGGGCGAGCCTCGTTCGCGCCCGGGATGTTGGGCGGACAGGAAGAGGGAACACATTGAATTTCCGCATCCTGCGGCGATCGGGGATGCGGCGCAGGGAAATTCAATGTCTCCCCGTTGCCCGGTCGTCAGGCGATCAGCGCCGCCGGCACCTTGATCGGCATGTCCAGCAGTTGCTGCGCCTTGCCCTTGGCCAGCGCATCAAGCCGCAGGCTGGCGAACTGGCCGCCGCCCAGGGCCTGGATGCAGTGCAGGTTGATGGCGTCCATGCCGGGCAGGTCGTAGCGGATGACCTGCGGGGCGACGGCGCCTTCGAACTCATGGGCAAACCAGGTCTTCACGGCCGCCTCCGACAGCCCGGCGCGGATCCACGGCAGGTACTGCGGCTTGCGGGCGATGACCCCGACGTTGAAGGCGTCGCCCTTGTCACCGGATCGGGCCCAGGCCAGGTCGATGAGCGGGACTTCGATCAGCTGGCCAGAGGCGTCCGGCCCGGCCGGCGGCGTCGGCCGTTCGACCATGGCGGCCGAGAAGGGCGTCGCCGGCGAGGGGGCATCGACCACGGTCACCACGCCGCCGAGATCGACTTTTGCCGGAACCTGCTCGCGGGGAATGAGCACCGAGAACACCCGCGCCACCGGCGAAATGCTCGGCGCGCCGCCGAACCAGCCCGTCGTGCCGACGCTCATCGAGGTGGTCGGCGACTGCCATTCGCGGGTCAGCAGGCGCAGCGCCCGCTCGTCCTCATGCTCGGCCCCGACCCGGCTGACGACCTCGCGAACGGCTTGCGCGGCTTCGCTGGCGTTGGCGCCGTAGCTGGCTTCCGCGCCCAGGATCTCGATCCGCGTCTCACGGAAGGGCGCGAGGTTCTTCTCGCGCAGCATGTCGCCGACCCGCTCCAGCACCGCCTCGGCCTGGCGCTTCGCCTTGGCCGCCGCTTCGCGGCCGACGATGGGCATGGCTCCGATGAACCGCCAGCCGTCGCCCCAGGTGATGCAGGCCTTGTACGACCCCGACGGCGGATAGCCCTTCGCGCCGGTCACCTTCACCCGATGCTCGCCGACCTGCTCGACCTTCACCTGGGTGAAATCGCAGACGACGTCCGGCAGCGCATAGCCCTGCGGATCACCGACCTCGTAGAGGATCTGCTCGGCCACGGCGGCCGGCGAGACCAGTCCGCCGGTCCCCGCCGGCTTGGTGACCACGAACGATCCGTCGGCATGGCATTCGATGATCGGATAGCCGATGTGGCCCCAGTCCGGCACGTCGCGCCAGTCGGTGAAAAGCCCGCCGGTCGCCTGCGCCCCGCACTCGATCACGTGCCCGGCCAGCGATCCGGCCGACAGCAGGTCGTGGTCGTCGTCGCTCCAGCCGAACTCATGCATCAGCGGGCCCAGCGTCAGGGCGCTGTCGACGACCCGGCCGGTGATGACCATGTCGGCCCCCGCCGCCAGGGCCGCCGCGATCGGCCGGCCGCCGAAATAGGCGTTGGCCGTGAACAGCCGGTCCTTCGGCGGGAACGAGGCGCCGGTGTAGAGCTCGGTCATGCCGGAGAGGGTGTCGATGCTCTCCATCAGGTCGTCGCCCTCGATGACGGCGATCCTGAACGACAGCCCGGCCGCCGCCGCCAGCTCTTCCATCCGCGCCCGGCAGGCATGGGGATTGAGGCCCCCGGCGTTGGTGATCACCTTGACGCCCTGGGCCTTGAACTCAGCCAGGTTGTCCTTCCAGACCCACTCGGTGAAATCTCGCGCGAAGCCCTCTCCCGGCCGATCGCGCTTGATCTGGCCCAGGATCGACATGGTCGCCTCGGCCAGATAGTCGAGGATCATGTAGTCGAGATCGCCGCCCTTGAGCAGCTGCGGCGCGGCCACGGACGAGTCGCCGAGGAACCCGCCGGCGCCGCCGATCCGAATGACTTTGGCCATGACGTCTCTCCCGCTGTTCGGCCTGATTGTGGGCGGCTGACGCGACGTCGCGCCAGACCCTCCATCGAAAACAATCCTTCTCCCCCAGGAGGGAGAAGGGAAGCCTGGGGGGTTTGCCTGCCGCCACGACAACGGCCTAGGCTCCCTTCGAAGGCTGCAGCACGACGGCCGGGAGGAACAATGGCCAGCGACAACACGGTCCCGGAAGGCGTCGATCTCGCCGTTCTGTCGGCCTTCATGGACCTCAACGGCCTCGGCGCGGGACCGCTCGAAGGCCTCACCGTCCTGACCGGCGGCACCCAGAACGTCCTGCTGAAGTTCAACCGCTCGGGCCGCGACTACGTCCTGCGCCGCCCGCCGCCGAAGCTTCGCGCCAACTCCAACGAGACCATGCGCCGCGAGGCCCGGGTGCTGGCCGCCCTGGCCGGATCGGACGTGCCCCATCCTGGCCTGATCGCCGCCAGTCCCGAAGAGACCATGGACGGCGCCGCCTTCTACCTGATGGAGCCGATCGACGGCTTCAATCCCACGATGGGCCTGCCGCCCCTGCACGCCACCGATCCGGCCGTGCGCAACCGCATGGGCTTCGCCCTGGCCGACGGCATCATCGCCCTCGGCCGCATCGACATCGCGAAAGTCGGGCTGGAGACGCTGGGCAAGACCGACGGCTGGCTGGAGCGGCAGGTCCCGCGCTGGCGGGCCCAGTTCGAGAGCTATCGCGAGTTCCCAACCTGGACCGACGAGATTCCCGGCGTCGACACCGTTGGCGCCTGGCTGGATGCCCACCGACCGCCTGGCTTCCGCCCCGGCCTGATCCACGGCGACTACCACCTGGCCAACGTCATGTATCGGCATGACAGCGGCGAACTGGCCGCCATCGTCGACTGGGAACTGGCCAGCACAGGTGATCCCCTGCTCGACCTCGGCTGGCTGATGGCCATGTGGCCCGAGCCCGGGCAGGCCGCCCTGACGCCGGTCACCCCTTGGCAGGGCTTTCCGACCATCGCCGAGGTCATCGACCACTATGGCCGAAACAGTGACCGCGACCTGACCCATATCCGCTGGTACGGCGTCCTGGCCTGCTACAAGCTCGGCATCATCCTGGAGGGCAGCCACGCCCGGGCCGGCGCGGGTCTCGCGCCGAAAGCCATCGGCGACCGCCTCCACGCCTCGACGATCAACCTCTTCCAGCGCGCCCTGCGCTGGATCGACGGAGCCGCCCCATGAAGGCCCTGCGCTACTTCGGTCCCCGTGACGTCCGCTACGAGAGCATGGACGATCCGGTCCTGCACGACGACCGCGATGTCCTGGTCCGCGTCACCGGCTGTTCGATCTGCGGCAGCGACCTGCACATCTACCATGGCGAGGGGTTCAGCGAGGATCTGGGCTTCTGCGTCGGCCATGAGGCGGTCGGGGAAGTGGTCGAGATCGGCCGCGGCGTGCGGCGCCTGAAAAGCGGTGACCGGGTGATGATCTCCGGCGCCGTCGGCTGCGGCGCCTGCCCGTCCTGCCTGCGCGGCGACGTCGTCCGCTGCGAGACCGGGCAGGGGTCCTGCTACGGCCTGTCGTCGAAACTGCAGGGCTCGCAGGCCGAAGCCGTCCGCGTGCCGGCCGGCGACTTCAATGCCGCAAAGATTCCCGATGGCGTCACCAACGACCAGGCCCTGCTGATGACCGACGGCATGGCCACCGCCTGGTACGGCGCCCGCAACGCCGAGATCAGTTCAGGCAAGACCGCCGCCGTCGTGGGTCTGGGTCCCATCGGCCTGATGGCCGTCGAACAGGCCTTCGTGCTCGGCGCCGCCCGGGTGTTCGCCATCGACCCGGTGCCGGAGCGCCGCGCTATCGCCGAAGGCCTGGGCGCCGTCGCCCTGCATCCCGACGAGGCGCCGCAGCAGATGGCCGAGCTGACCAGGGGCCGGATGGCCGACAGCGTCGTCGAGGCCGTCGGCCACGCCCGCACCATCGATCTCGCCCTTCGCCTGGCGGCCCGGCGCGGGACGGTGTCGGTGATCGGGGTCAACCAGGACCGCAAGTTCGACTTCCCGATGGGCCGCGCCTTCGCCATGGGCCTGACCTTCCGGATCGGCACCTGCAACGTGCAGGAAACCTGGCCCGAGCTGATCCCCCTGGTCCAGGCCGGCCGCCTGAAGCCCGAGCGGGTTATCAGTCACCGTTTGCCGCTCAGTGACGGGGTGGAGGCCTATCGCATGTTCGACGCCCGCGAGGACGGGGCGCTGAAGATGGTGCTGACGCCCTAACTGTCTTGAGGTCTGGCGCGCTCGCGCATCGGCAGGGAGCCGACCCAGGCCCACAGCGGCGCCGCCAGCCAGGGATTCCAGGCGACGGGAAACAGCGGCGCGGCCAGCAGCAACGGAACCTCGCTGCGGTCGAAATCGATCGTTCCGGCCAGCAAGCTGAGCGCCGCGTAGAACACCAGCAGGGCGACCATGAAGCCGGCCTGCAGGTTCCATTGCGCCCCTGCCTGCCGACGTCGAACCAGCTCGAACGCAACACCGACGATCGCGCCGAATCCGCCGGCGACAACGCTCAGCATACCGGAGCCGACGAACAACAGGGCGCCCAACCCGATCCCGTCCGCGTTGTCGGTCGGCGGACCCGTTATCCAGCCGAGGAGAAGGGTGCTTGTCAGGACAGCGACCGCACTCAGGGCGCCGCCGACGGCTCCGGCCGAGGCCTGTCGCAAGAGGCCGCTCACGCCCGCACGAAGTCCAGCCAGACCGGCGGGATGTCGCCGAGCTTCTTTTCCTCGTACCGCGTCGTCAGGTGATCTTCCGGCGGCACGCGCCAGTCGTCGGCCTTGTCCGCCGGCCAGGCGAACAGGCCACTGGCCAGCACCCTTTCCAGCGTCCAGTCGGCATAGTCGGCCCAGTCGGTGGCGAAGCGAAATTTGCCGCCGGGCTTCAGCAGCCGGTGGGCCTCGGCCAGAAACTCGGGGTTCACCAGCCGGCGCTTGTTGTGCCGCGCCTTCTGCCAGGGGTCCGGAAACAGGACGAACAGGCGATTGACGCTGCCGTCCGGCAGGTTACCCAGAACCTCGCGCCCGTCGCCCGGATGGATACGGGCGTTGCTCGCCCCCGCTTCCTCCAGATGTCGCAGCGCGCTGGCCACCCCGTTCTGGAAGGGTTCGGCCCCGATGATCAGCACGTCCGGGTTCTTCGCCGCCTGGCCTGCCAGATGCTCGCCGCCGCCAAAGCCGATCTCGACCCACACCGCCGTGGCGTCGGGTTTCAGGCTGAGCGGATCGAAGGGCGTTTCCGGAACCGCGATGGACGGCAGCAGGCTGTCGAACAGCGCCGCCTGCCGCGCCTTGATCGGGCGCGACTTGATGCGCCCGAAAGAGCGAAGGGGACCGTGGGGTTGCTGGGGGTTGGGCATGGGAGGCGCTCGTAGTCCTCTCCCATAGGGAGAGGAAGGGGCCCACGTGCGCAGCGCGTGGGAAGGTGAGGGGTTAAGGCGCCGGGACGTCGGGCGCCTTAACCCCTCATCCGGTCCTACCGGGCCACCTTCTCCCTCCGGGAGAAGGAAGCGAAATTCAAAACGCCTTCTTCAGCGCTTCGACCAGGTCGGTCTTTTCCCAGCTGAAGCCGCCCTCGTCGTCCGGCTGGCGGCCGAAGTGACCGTAGGCGGCGGTGCGGGCGTAGATCGGCTTGTTGAGCTGCAGCGTCTTGCGGATGCCGGCCGGAGTGCCGCCGCCGATGAAGTCGGGCAGCAGTTTTTCCAGCTGGGCCGGATCGACCTCGCCGGTGCCGTGGGTGTCGACATAGAAGCTCAGCGGCCGGGCGACGCCGATCGCGTAGCTGATCTGGATGGTGCACTTCTTGGCCAGACCGGCGGCGACCACGTTCTTGGCCAGGTACCGGCAGGCGTAGGCGGCGGAGCGGTCGACCTTGGTCGGATCCTTGCCGCTGAAGGCGCCGCCGCCGTGCGGCGAGGCGCCGCCGTAGGTGTCGACGATGATCTTGCGGCCGGTCAGACCGCAGTCGCCGTCCGGCCCGCCGATCAGGAACTTGCCGGTCGGGTTGATGTGCCACTTGGTCTTCTTGCTGATCAGGCCATCGGCGAACAGCGGCAGGATGTAGGGGCGAAGCGCCGCCAGCATGCGCTTGGAGGTCGGGGCGCCGCCCTCCATCTTCTTGCCGTGCTGGTGGGAGACGACGATCTCCTCGACATGCACCGGCCGGTCGTTCTCGTAGCGCAGGGTGACCTGGCTCTTGGCATCGGGCTCGAGGAAGTCGAGCTCGCCCGAGTGGCGCAGTTCGGCCAGGCGCTTCAGGATGTTATGGCTGTACTGCAGGGTGGCCGGCATGAACTCCGGCGTGTCGTCGGTGGCGTAGCCGAACATGATGCCCTGGTCGCCGGCGCCTTCGTCCTTGTTCTCGCCGGCGTCGACGCCTTGCGCGATATGGTCGGATTGGGCGTGCAGGAAGCACTGGTACTTGGCCTTTTCCCAGTGGAAGCCCTTCTGGGCGTAGCCGATGTCCTTCACCGCGGCGCGAACCTTGGGCTCAAGGCTGGCGATGATCGCCTTGTTGCGCTCCTTGTTCTCGGCCTTGGAGGCGCCCGGCTTGGCGGCGCGGATCTCGCCGGCCAGCACGATGCGGTTGGTGGTCACCAGGGTCTCACAGGCCACCCGGGCTTCGGGCTCCTCGGCCAGGAAGGCGTCGACGACGGTGTCGCTGATCCGGTCGGCGACCTTGTCGGGGTGTCCCTCGGACACGCTTTCACTGGTGAAGATGTAGTTCTGACGGCTCACGGAAGACTCCCGGCTAAAAGCGGGGCGACCATATAAAGGTATCTTTATATCCGCAAGCGCACTTGTGCGAGGGAACGCTACTCGTCCGCCTCGGTGTCCTCGACCATGCTGCGGACCAGCTCGACGATCCGCTTGCGCAGGCGCGGGCTCTTCAGGCGCGAGAACAGTTCGGCCAGCTCCAGCCCCTCGGTGCTCATCAGGAAGGCGTTGACGAACTTCTCCGACTCCGGCTCGGCCCCGCCGCCGCCGGTCTTCAGCGACGAGGGGTCCGCCAGGCCCTCGAAGAAGTATTCGGTGCCGGTCTGCAGGGCGACGGCGATTTCGTAGAGTTTGGAGGCCGACACCCGGTTGGCGCCCCGCTCGTACTTCTGCACCTGCTGGAAGGTCAGGCCCAGATCGTCAGCCAGACGCTCCTGCGTCACGCCCATGGCCTTGCGCCGCTGACGCACCCGCCTGCCGACATGAATGTCGATCGGATTGGGCGAACGGCTCGCGTCGTCAGTCATCCAGAAGTAGCCCCGTCAAGAAACACACACTACCGCCTAGGCGGCGCGCGGCATTCTTAGGGGGATTTTCAGACGTCGCCAGTGAAAGACCGCTGTTACCGCCAGGCCTGCAATTACGAATATTGAAAACGCTAGGTCACCCAACCTGCGGTAGGGGGTTTCAACGACTTTAGGTGGCAGGGCCACGTCGACTACAGCCTCCACTCTTTGGTTTATCCGGCTGGAGGGAATCACCCGACCGTAGGCGTCTACCATCGCCGATACCCCCGTCGGGGTGGCTCGCGCCATGGGGACCCCCTCCTCGATGGCCCGGTAGCTGGCCAGGTTGAGGTGCTGCAGGGGGCCGCTGGTCGCGCCGAACCAGGCATCGTTGGAGACATTGACGATCAGGTCCGGCGACTTGCCGGAGCGGCTGGCGCCCTCGCGGGTGAAGCCTGGATACAGGCTCTCGTAGCAGATCAGCGGCTGGATGACCGGCAGGCCTGGTATGGCCAGGGGAGCCGGGCGCGCGCCCGGGGTGAAGCCATCGCCGATCTGCACCAGGTTCTTGATCCCCAACGGCGACAGAAGGCTGTCCAGCGGCAGGAATTCACCGAACGGCACCAGCCGGTGCTTGTCATAGCGGCCCAGCTGGACGAGGTCATCGCCGTCGCGGCGCAGAACCAGCAGGCTGTTGAAGTAGCTCGGCGTCTCGGGCGAGCCTTCATAGCGGGCAGCGCCGACGATCAGGACCTGATCAGGCGACAAGGCATCGATGATCGCCGCCCGGGTCCAGGTTCCCTCTGCCAGATAGTCCTCGGCCAGGGCGGGAACGGCGCCTTCCGGCCAGATGACGATGTCGGGCGCCTGGCCGTCGCTGGACGGCTGCCGGGTCAGGCTAAGGTATTTGCCGAGAATGCGGCTGAAGGATTGCGGGTCGTACTTGGCCTCCTGCGGCACGTCAGGCTGAACGATGCGGACCACCGGCGGCAGCGGCGGCCTCGGCGCGGCGCGCGGCGCCCAAAGCGTGTATCCGGGCCGCAGATAGCCGTAGCCTGTCATCGCCAGCAGAACCGCCGCCGCGGCCCCGACGGCGATCAGGCTTTCTCGACCGCGCGCCTTGATCAGCAGCGCCGGCGCGGCCGCCATCCCGACCGTCAGCACGGTCAGGCCATAGGCGCCAACCAGAGACGCCGTTTGCGACACCAGCGATCCCGCCTTCCAGCTCTCGCCCGGCAGGTTCCAGGGAAAGCCGGTGAGGACATGGCCGCGTATCCATTCAGCCACCCCAAAGGCCGCGGCGAAGACGATCACCCGCCAGGCGCCGGTGACCCGCGCCGCCCGGTAGAGCAACGCCGCCAGACCCCAGAACAGAGCGATGCCGCCGGCCATAAAGGTCACCGCGAAGGGGGCCATCCAGCCGTGGGCGGCGATATCGACGAGGAAGGCCTCGGCCACCCACCAGGTGCCGATGGCGAAATAGGCCACACCCGCCAGCCAGCCGCGCAGGAAGGCCGAGCGCAGGGGCCGTGTCTCGCTGGCCCCATCGACCAGCAGCATGATGACGCCGTAGCCGAGCAAGCCGGGCAGGATGCCGAACGGCGGATGCGCCAGCGCCGCCGCCGCGCCGGCCGCCAGGGCGATCAGCCGCGCCTGCCAGGCCGGGGTGAGGATCACACCGCTTCCTGGTGCCGCAGGGCGCGGTGCACCCGCACCCGCTTCACCCGGCGGATATCGGCGTCGACGATCTCGAAACACCAACCGTCCGGATGGTTGATCGTCTCGCCGGTTTCCGGCACCCGGCCGGCCAGGGCGGTGACCAGGCCGGCGACGGTGTCGATATCTTCTTCCAGCTCCTCGGGGGCCAGTCGGCCGACCTCCAGCGCCGCCTCCAGGTCTTCCAGATCGGCGCGGGCGTCGACCTCGAAGATGCCGCCGGGCCGGGCGACGATGCCGCTGACCTGGGCTTCGTCATGTTCGTCGTCGATCTCGCCGACCACCGCTTCGAGCAGGTCCTCAAGGGTGGCCAGGCCGCTGACCCCGCCATGCTCGTCGATGACCAGAGCCAGGTGCACCCGGTTGGCCTGCATCTTTTCCAGCAGCGCCGTGGCCGGCATGGCCTCGGGCACATAGAGCACCTCGCGCTTGAGCTTGCGCAGCAGGGCTCCGGTCTTGGCTTTGCGGCCATCGGCCATCAGCCGGAAAATGTCCTTGATGTGGATGACGCCGACCGGATCGTCGAGGGTCTCGCGAAACACCGGCAGGCGGCTGTGTTCGGTTTCGAGGAAACGGGCCACGACGTCCTCGAAGGGGGTGTCGATCTCGATGGCCTGGATGTCTGCCCGCGGCGTCATCACATCGCCGACGTCGAGCTGGGCGAACTCCCGGGCGTGCTGGGCAAGTTCGTTGGCGGCCGGGAGATCCGGGGGGCCGGGCTCATCGCTTTCGCCGAAGGCGCGCAGCACCTGGCGCAGCATGCCGCCCAATCCCCCATGCCTGGGGCCCCCGCGACTTCGCTGGGGAGGTTCGGACGGGGGCGGGTCTTGATCGCTGTCGGTCATCTAGCTCTGTTCGGTCGCGTAGGGGTCGGAGACGCCCAGAGCCGCCAGTAGGCGCCGCTCCAGTTCCTCCATCGCTTCCGCCTCATCATCGGTCTGGTGGTCGTATCCCGCAAGGTGCAGCACGCCGTGCACCGTCAGGTGGCTCAGATGGTCAGCCAGGGTCTTGCCCTGCTCGACCGCCTCGCGGGCGCAGACGCCGTAGGCCAGGGCGATATCGCCAAGCAGGTTCTCGGGATTTTCGGGGGCCGGGAACGAAAGCACATTGGTCGGGCCGGCCTTGTGGCGGAACTGCTGGTTCAGCTCGGCCACGGCATCGTCATCGGCGAGGAGCACGACGACGCCGCCGTCAGGCCTTGCCGCCAGAGCCGCGCGCCGGACAAGGGCCTCGACCTCCGGAACGGCGTTCCAGGCCGGGTCCTCGACCTCAACCTCTATGTCCGGCACGTCTGGTTCAGGATCGCTCATCAGCCGCGCTTGGCCGCGTCTTCGTCGTAGGCCTTGACGATGCGGGCGACCATCGGGTGGCGGACCACGTCGGCGGCCGTGAAGCGGGTCAGGGCGACGCCCTCGACGCCCTCGAGGATGGCCACGGCATGGGCCAGGCCGGAATCGCGTGGATTGACCAGATCGATCTGGCTGGGATCGCCGGTCACCGCCATGCGGCTGCCTTCGCCCATGCGGGTCAGGACCATCTTCATCTGCAGCCGCGAGGTGTTCTGGGCCTCGTCGACGATGATGAAGGCGTGGCTCAGGGTGCGGCCGCGCATGAAGGCGATCGGGGCAACCTCGATCTCGCCCTTCTCGCGGCGCTTGCGCAGCTGCTCGGCCCCCATGATCTGGATCAGGCTTTCCCAGACCGGCGCCATGTAGGGATCGACCTTCTCGGTCAGGTCGCCGGGCAGGAAGCCCAGTTTCTCCCCCGCCTCGACGGCCGGCCGGGTGACGATCAGCCGGTCGATCTCGCCGCGCATCAGCATGCCGGCGCCGTGGGCCACCGCCAGGAAGGTCTTGCCGGTGCCGGCGGGACCCAGGCCGAAGACCAGGTCGTGACGGCCCAGCATGTCCATGTACTGCGCCTGGGTCGCCGTCTTGGGCGACACGGCGCCGCGCCGGGCGACCCCGGGCGCGACCGGGCCGGTCTCGCCCGAGCGGGCCTGGCCGACGGCCACGCGCACGTCGGCCTCGGTCACCGCGGCCCCGGAATCGGCCTGGGCGGCGAGTGCGGCGATGGCCCGCTTGGCAAGGCTGCGGGCCCGGCCATCACCGTCCACGGAAACGCCGCCGCCGGGCGTCTCGACCAGCACCTTGAAGGCGTCCTCGATCAGGGCGGCGTGACGGCTGCCGGGACCGGCGACCGCGCGGGACGCGGCGTCGGACAGCGGCAGGAATTCAGGAATGCGACTCACGCGGGCTCCAACACTTCGGCCAGTTCACCGGTGAGGCTTCCCTTATGGCCGGTGACAATCTTCACCGGAACGATCTGACCGACCAGATGGTCCGGCCCGTCGAGATGAACCGGTTGCAGATAGGGACTGCGGCCGCCCAGCTGTCCCTCCCGGCGGCCCCGCTTCTCGATCAGCACGGGCAGCACCTTGCCGGCCTGGGCCTCGTTGAAGGCCTGCTGTTGCTGGCCGAGCAGGGCGTTCAGCCGCTGCAGCCGCTCATCCATCACCTCTTCGGCGATCTGGCCAGGCATGGCCGAGGCCGGCGTGCCCGGCCGGCGGCTGTACTTGAAGGAGAAGGCGGATGCGTATTTGACCTCGGCCACCAAATCGAGCGTCGCCTGGAAGTCCTTTTCCCGCTCGCCGGGGAAGCCGACGATGAAGTCGCAGGACATGGCGATGTCCGGCCGCGCGGCGCGGATGCGCTCGACCAGGCGAAGATAGCTCTCGGCCGTGTGGTCGCGGTTCATGGCCTTCAGGATCCGGTCCGACCCCGCCTGCACCGGCAGGTGCAGATAGGGCATCAGTTCCGGCAGGTCGCCATGGGCCGCGATCAGCGCCTCGTCCATGTCGCGCGGATGGCTGGTGGTGTAGCGGATGCGGTCGAGGCCATCGACCTTGGCCAGCTGGCGGACAAGCGCCGCAAGGCCGCCCGGGGCGCCGTCATAGGCGTTGACGTTCTGACCCAGCAGGGTGACCTCGCGGACGCCCTTTTCGGCGAGGCCCCGGGCCTCGGTCAGGATCGCCTCGGCCGGCCGCGACCACTCGGCGCCGCGGGTATAGGGCACGACACAGAAGGTGCAGAACTTGTCGCAGCCTTCCTGCACGGTGAGGAAGGCGGTGACGCCGCTGACGTGGCGGGTCTCCGGCAGGGCGTCGAACTTCTCTTCCGGCGAAAACTCGGCGGCCAGGCCTTCGCCCTTGGCCCGGTGGGCGCGGGCGATCAGTTCCGGCATCTGGTGATAGGCCTGCGGCCCGACCACCAGGTCGACCGCCGGCTGGCGGCGCATGATTTCGGCGCCCTCGGCCTGGGCGACGCAGCCTGCTACCGCGATGGTCATGACGCCATCGCCGGCCTCGGCCTTGCGGGCCTTCATCCGCTTGATCTGGCCCAGTTCCGAATAGACCTTCTCGGTGGCCTTCTCGCGGATGTGGCAGGTGTTGAGGACGACCAGATCGGCGCCTTCCGGATCGTCCGTCATGCCATAGCCCAGCGGCCGCAGGACATCGGCCATGCGCTCGCTGTCATAGACATTCATCTGACAGCCGTAGGTCTTGATGTAGAGACGCTTCTGGGGCGCGGTCGTCGTCATGCCGGGGTTATGGGGGGCGAGCGCCGGACTCGCAAGGTTAGAACCCTCCCTCCCCTTTATGGGGAGGGACAGCGAGGCAAAGCCTCGCAGGGTGGGGAACTGTAGGGAAGGATCACCAACATTCGGAGATTGGCGAGCCGCATCCGACATCCCCACCCGTCACGCGGTGCGTGACACCCTCCCCATAAAGGGGAGGGATGGGCGCCATTGCCCCTATTGGGTGGTCTTCTCGGAGTCTTCGAGCGGCATGCCGTAGAGTTCGAGCCGGTGATCGACCAGCCGGTACCCCAGCTTGCGGGCGATGGCCTGCTGCAGCCGCTCGATCTCCTCATCGACGAACTCGACGACCTGGCCGGTCTTCATGTCGATCAGGTGATCGTGGTGGTGGTCGGGCGCTTCCTCGTAACGGCTGCGGCCGTCGCGGAAGTCGTGACGCTCGATGATGCCGGCTTCTTCGAACAGACGAACCGTCCGGTAGACCGTGGCGATCGAGATGTGCGGGTCGACGTCGTGGGCGCGGCGGTACAGCTCCTCGACGTCCGGATGGTCCTGCGCGCCCGACAGCACGCGGGCGATCACCCGGCGCTGGTCCGTCATCCGCATGCCTTTTTCGACGCAAAGCTTTTCAAGACGGTCCATGGGGCCTCCAGCGAGTCGCGGGCAAGATAGTCACCGCGAGGCTAGCTGTTAAGGGATAGCCGCATCACGAGCGCGTCTGTCGGCGGCCCGCCGTCGGTGTGGGCATAATAGCCCCGCCGGCGCCCGACGATCTCGAATCCGAGCCCCCGGTACAGTCCCAGCGCCGCGACATTGTCGTCGGCCACCTCGAGGAACAGGACCTCGGCCCCCAGCGCCAGGGCCCGCACCATCGCCGCCTCGACCAGTCGTCGCGCCAGGCCCTGCCGTCGGGCGGCCGGCGCCACCGCCAGGGTGATGATTTCCGCCTCCCCGGCCAGGGCCCGGGCGAGGATGAAGCCGCCGTCCTCGGCGACCACGAAGGTCCCCGGGGTCTCGAGCAGGCCGGCGATCTCGGCCGCGGTCCAGGGATGATCGAAGGCCTGGGCGTGCAGGTCCGCGAGCCGAGGCGGGGAGCCGTCAGGCATAGGGGTCGATACCCCCCGGCAATTTCGCATCCGGGGTGCGTAGATACAGCGGCCGCGCGACCGGGATCGGCTCGCGAACCGCCGCCGCCAGCCGCGCCACCCAGGCCGGATCAGGCCCGCCGGGCGTCTCCACCTTCGCCCCGGGGATCAGTCCCGCCAGCAACGGGGCCCCGGACCCTACCAGCGTCACCGGTCCATCCCCGGCCAGTTCCGCCAGCCGGGCGCTCGCCGTCTCGACGGCCAGGGCGTCGG
>JBILYE010000256.1:0-4974 GCA_044377925.1 Caulobacter sp.
AAACCGACCGAAGACCCAGCAGCGACAGGGCCAGCGCCCCGCCGGCCAGGCCGGTGACCAGAATGAAGGTGAGCGAGGCAGGCCAGCCCAGCCAAAGCGCGGCGGCCGCGAACAACTTGGCGTCGCCACCGCCGATCCAGCCCATCGCGAACATGCCCATCGACAGGAACAGGGCCCCGACGCCGATGCCAAGACAAAGGACCGTCGTCTGCCAGGGCAGGCCGAGCGCGGCCGCGGCAAGGCCGAAGCCGCCGATCAGGACCAGCGAGATCCAGTTGGGGATGGTGAAGCTGGTGATGTCCTTCAGGCCGCCCACGATGACCATGGCCGGGAAGACGCTCAGCAGCAGAAGTTGCAGGGTCTGGAACATTGATCGAGAGAATGCCCCGGGAGGGTGAATGGAAGGTTGAGGCGGCGACGGTTTGGGGACTGGATCGCCGCGCAATCTGTCTGCCGATTGTCGAAACCGTCAGCGGCGGCCTTCCTGTCCCCGGTCGGCGCTGGTCGGGGACAGGAAGGCCCCTGCAGACCATGTTGAGCAGACGTCTGGCGTCATGCGGGGCGATCCAGTCCCCGACGCCACAAAGCGGAAGGGCCCGCGGATTTCTCCGCGGGCCCCCCGTTTTCAAGCGAAGCTTAGTAAGCTTGGCTTTTGTCTTACGGCAGCTTCGAGTTGATGCCGCCGAAGGCAGTGTTCAGCTTGGTGCCGAGGGTCGTCACGGCGGTGATGATCACAACGGCGATGAGGGCGACGATCAGGCCATACTCGATGGCGGTGGCGCCGGATTCATCCTTGGCGAAGCGCGAAACGAACTTGGTCATGGCTTTATCTCCTGTTGCAAGCCTGGCGGGTTTTTCAAGCCGCTGTGGCCTGCTCCCCCGAAAACAAGGCCACTTTGGGGGACCTGGCTTAATTGCCAGTAAACATCGAAGTACAGAGCAGTTTTTTCTTATAGTTTACTGATTGTTACCATTAGAATCGGTTAACCATGCGAAAAATCTCCTTATTTTTCCGCCCCTTACGAAATTTCTGAATCGGTCGCTAATCTTTGGGGCCCCGAGGTTATTTTGGCGCGGCGCTCGGTGGGCATGGGCCGCGAATGGCGGTCTCGGGGAGGGTGTTTCAGAATGGAACGGAATCCGCTGGCAAGAGCGGACACCTTGAATGTCCCGCCGGCGGCGAGGCCAGCTGGAGCCAGGGCAAGGAGCCATTCAATGCGCCCCGTTCCCCTTCTTGCTCCTCGACGGCCAGCCGCCCGACCCTGGGGCGGCGCGGCTGAAAGCAGGGTCACAAATGCGAAAAGGGCCCCGGCTTTCGCCGGGGCCCTTCCACATTCCAGGCTTGCCGGGCCTTGCGGCCCGCTGGGATTAGGGAAGCTTGGAGTTGATGCCGCCGAAGGCGGTGTCCAGCTTGGTGCCGAGGGTGGTCACGGCGGTGATGATCACCACGGCGATCAGGGCGACGATCAGGCCATACTCGATGGCGGTGGCGCCGGACTCGTTCTTGACGAAGCGCGAAACGAAGTTGGTCATGGGTATCTCCTGTTAGCGGGTCGAGGCGGGGGCGTTGTCAGGCCCATCGCCCGCTTTCCCCAGATGCAGGATCAGAATGTCGCGTCGCGCTTAATGTCGAGTAAAAGGCCAACGCAAAGCATCGTCCAATGCGCGTTTATTTTTGGATATACTTAAAATCCGATTCATCGGAATGAATCCCCCGTTAGCCAAATGGCCGTCTCTAAAGGCTTTCTTGACCAATTGGCGCGAGCCTTAAGCTCTGATTCACGTCTCCGGACTCGAAGCCCATGCGTCGCCTGCTGATCGCCCTCACCGCCACCGGCCTGCTCGCCACGCCGGCCCTAGCCCAGACCCTGTCGGTTCGCGCCGACCAGGCGGTGCGGATCGCCCTGCCCGCTCCGGCCAAGGATGTGGCGGTCGGCAATCCAGCCATCGCCGATGTCATGGTCCTGGACGAGCGCAACATCCTCGTGCTCGGCAAGGGCTTCGGCACGACCAACGTCATTGCGCTCGACCGCGGCGGCCGGCTGATCCTCGACCGGGTGGTGGTGGTCTCGGCCGCCGACGCCGGCAAGGTCACGGTCTACAAGGGGGCGAGCGCCTCGCAGTACGCCTGCGCGCCCCGTTGCGAGATGACCGAAAAGGGCGACGCCGCCGCCGGCGCCAGGCCCAACCCGTAGAGTATATAGAGACTCACCTACGGACGTGAGGCGCGCCGCCCTAAACCCTGCCTTAAGCCTGTGTGGCTTAAGCTCGGCGCCGTGAACGCGACCAACCCCCTCCAGCGCGCCAGACGCTTCCTCCGCCGCTTCGGGTCAGCCCGGCGCGGCGCGACCGCCGTCGAGTTCGCCTTTGTCGCCCTGCCCTTCCTGACCCTGCTGTTCGCGGTGCTGGAACTGGGCATGGTGTTCCTGGTGTCGACTACCCTGCAGAACGCCGCCGACGCGGCCGGACGCAAGATCCGCACCGGCGAGTTGCAGAGCAGCGGCGGCAACCGCGCCAGCTTCAAGAGCGCCATCTGCGCCGACATGTCTTGGCTGGGCAGCGACTGCGCCAGCAACCTGACCGTCGACGTCCGCACCTTCGCCAACTTCGATTCCATGATGACCACTGACGGCTCGGGCAACCGGGTCCTGGCCGGACCGACCGTCACCAACGGCGTGGTCCAGGAAGGCCAGTGGCTGCCGGGCAACGCCGAGGATATCGTTCTGGTCCGCGCCTACTATAGCTGGACCCTGTTCACGCCGCTGCTCAACTCCGGGCTTGCCAACATTGGCGCCAACAAGCGACTGATCAGCACCACCGTCGCCTTCCGCAACGAACCTTGGGGAACCTGATGGGTCTGTTCCGCCGCCTGGCGCGCGACAAGCGCGGCGTCTCCGCCGTCGAGTTCGCCCTCATCGCCCCTGCTCTGATCGCCTTCTATTTCGGCCTCGCCGAGCTGACCCAGGCGATGATGGCCGAACGCCGCGCCAGCCATGCGGCCTCCTCGATCGGCGACCTGGTCGCCCAGTCGGCCCAGATCAGCACCAGCACCGTCACCGACGTCTTCACCGTCGCCCGGGCGGTGATGTCGCCGTTCCCGACGACCACGCTGAAGATGCGCGTCACCTCGATCGTCGCCGACTCCTCGATCGTGCCCAAGGTGGCCTGGAGCCAGGGCGACGGCCTGACCGCGCTAGGGGCCAACACCACCCAAGTCGTACCTACCGGCCTGCTGACTACCGCCGGCGACAGCGTTGTCCTGTCGGAAGTGCAGTACAGCTACGACTCGCCGGTCGACTACTTCGTGCCCAACGCCGTGGTCTTCAACAAGAAGTTCTACCTGCGGCCCCGCAAGTCCGACGTCGTCGCCAAGGTCAACTGACCCGCGCGGTCAGCGGGCTTTCGACGACCGGCCGGCCATCCAGCATCGACACCGGCCGCACGCCGATCAGGCTGTTGGTCAGGAACAGGCCCTCGGCCCCGTCCAGAGCCTCCCTGCCCACACGCACCTCGTCAACGGCGATTCCCTGCGCCCGCGCCCGGGCGATGACGAAGCCGCGCATGATCCCGTCCAGCACGCCGCACTCCAGCGCGGGGGTCAGTAGCCGGCCATCCTTTGTCCAGAACAGGTTGGCGGCCGCCGCGCAGGCCAGCTCTCCGGCCGTGTTGAGCATAAGGGCCTCGGCCCCGCCAGCTTCGCGCCGGGCCAGAACGTTGTCCAGATAGCTGAGGGTCTTCAGGCGCGAGGCGGGCGAGTGGTCGTTGCGCCGGACACTGACGGTGACCAGCCGGGCCGGACCCACCGGCGTCGGCGAGGCGCTGGCGACGGCGAACAGGCGAAGTTGAACCTGGGCCGGCCGGTCGAGGCCCCGGCCGCCGGAGCCGGCTGTCAGGGTCAGGCGCACGGCCGCGCGGCTGAGGCTGGCGTCTTCCACCGCCCGTTCGCACAACCGCCGAGCGGCCGCACCGTCCGGCGCGGGAAGGCCCAGCGTCGCGCAGCCGGCCGTCAACCGCGCGAGATGCGCCTCCCAGTGCTCCAGCGCCCCGCCCCGCGCCAGCAGGGTCTCGAACAGACCGTCGCCGAGCAGCAGGCCCCGGTCGTCATGTGGCACGGTCATGTCAGGGCTCTCACCAGGGCGCCGATCTTGGCTTCGGTCTCCAGCCGCTCGGACCGGGGATCGCTGTCGGCGACGATGCCGGCCCCGGCCCGCGCCTCGACGCGCCAGCCATCGGCGCCCCCTCTACCCCGCGCCCGGGCGAAGGCGGCGGTGCGGATCAGGACGCTGCTGTCGAAAGCCCCATCCACCCCGGCCCAGAACAGCGAGCCACAGTAGGGCCCGCGCGGCGGCTCCAGCTCGGCGATGATCTTCATCGCCTGCACCTTGGGCGCGCCGGTCACCGAGCCTGGCGGGAAGGCGGCGCGCAGCAGGTCGATCGCGGTGAGGCCTGGCGCCAGGCGCGCCGTCACCGTCGAGACCAGATGGTGGACATTGGCGAAACTCTCGACCGCGAACAGCTCCGGCGTCACCACAGAGCCGGCTGGACTGACCCGCGCCAGGTCGTTGCGCATCAAGTCGACGATCATCAGGTTCTCGGCCCGGTCCTTGTCGCTGGCCAACAGTTCGTCGGCCAGGGCCCGGTCCTGCGCCGCGTCGGCGCCGCGCGGCCGGGTGCCCTTGATGGGCCGGGTCTCGATACGGAAGTCTTCGCCGGTCACGGTGACGAACCGCTCCGGGGAGTTGGAAACCAGCGCCAGGTCGCCCAGGTGCAGCCAGCCGGCGAACGGCGCCGGGCTTTCCCCGACCAGCCGGGCGAGCAGATCATACGGCCCCGTACTTTCAGCCATCACCCCGCTCCAGACCCGCGCGATGTTGGTCTGGAAGATTTCGCCGTCATGGATGCGTCGCACCACCTGGGCCACAGCGTCCTCGTAAGTCGAGGCGCCTGTTTCGGCCGTGAAGCCTGTCGTCAAAG
>JBILYE010000257.1:0-4963 GCA_044377925.1 Caulobacter sp.
AGATCGCCGCCAAGTACAAGGCAGCCGGCGACGACTACAACGCCATCCTGTCTGCGGCCCTTGCCGACCGTCTGGCCGAGGCTTTCGCTGAATCGCTTCACAGGCAGGTGCGGACGGGGCTCTGGGGCTACGCGCCGGACGAGCCCTTCGATATCGACGCGCTGATTGGCGAAAAGTACCAAGGCATCCGACCGGCGCCGGGTTACCCGGCGCAGCCGGACCACACCGAGAAGGCGACGCTGTTCAAGCTGCTCGATGCCGAAAACCACACCGGCATGGCCCTGACCGAGAGCTATGCCATGAGCCCGCCGGCCTCGGTCTCGGGCCTCTACTTTGCCCACCCGCAGGCCCACTACTTCGGGGTCGGCAAGATTGATCGCGACCAGGTGGCGGACTACGCGCAGCGCAAGGGCTGGGACCTGGCGACGGCGGAGCGCTGGCTGGCGCCGATCCTCGCTTATGACCCGGTGGCGGCGGCGCGGGAGGCCGCCGCCTAGAAGCGGCCTATTGCGGGCCGCGCAGGTCCGCTTCCGGGGTTTCTTCCGGCCTGGGCTCTTCCGCGGCCGGTTCGGCCGGGGCCGAGGTGACCGCGAAGGGATCGGCGGGCGCGGCGGCGGGCTCCGCCGCCTGGGCGTCGGTGACGGCGGCGCCGATGGGGTCGGCGGCGGCTTCGGCGGGGGCCGCTTCGGCCGGCGCGGCGGCCGGCGGCTTGGCGTTGTAGGTCAGGGCGCTGCCGAACAGCTTGGAGCGGGTCGTCAGCTTCTGGGCGGTGGGCAGGCAGCGGCCGGGCAGACCCCAGCTCATCCATTCGCGGGCCAGATACTTCTGGTCCTTGCTGTCGCGGATGGTGAACCAGACGGTGTTGCCCCGCTTGAGCTGCTCGGCGCCGTAGGGGGCGATGGCCTTGGCCGAGGCCCTTTCGGCCGCTTCCATGGCGCCGCGGAACTGTTTCAGGGTTTCACGGCCGGCCGTGCGCTGGTCCTTGTAGCCCTGCAGGTCGGCCGGCGGAGCGCCGGGGATCTTGGCGATCTCGGTCTCGATGCGGGTGACCTCCGGGATCACCTTGTCATAGAGCTTCATGTGGCCGTCGAGGGCCCCGTAGCACCAGGCCACCAGGCCGTAGTCGTCTTCCGGCGCGCCGGGCGGAATCGGGTACTCCGCTTCAGCCGGGGCGGCGGCGGGCGCGGGCGCTTCAGCAGCCGGCGCAGCCTCCTGGACGATCAGCAGGGAGAGGAGCAGGGGAAGGATCGGGGCCATTCAAGAGGTCCTGGTCAAGGGCAAACACGGACAGACTTCAGGACGCCGCAAGACCGTAACCACCGCCCCCCGGGGTCATGATCTCTATGACGTCACCAGCCTCCACTGAAACAGAGAAGCAGCCGGTGAGGTCTCTTACCGCGCCGTTTGTGGCAATCAAACGTTGCTCGCCCGGCAAAGCTGCGCCGCCACCGGCGATTCCGCGCGGAATGTTCAGTCTGCGGCTTGAAAGCAACGCCGCGTCCATGGGGGCGAGGAAGCGCATGCGGCGGATGGCGCCGTCGCCGCCGGGGTGTTTTCCCGCGCCGCCGGAGCCGTGGCGGATGCCGAAATGCTCGACCCGGACCGGGAAGCGGCGTTCGAGGATCTCCGGATCGGTCAGGCGGCTGTTGGTCATGTGGGTGTGGATGGCCGATGTGCCGGGGCCGCGCGCGGTGGCGCCGGAGCCGCCGCAGAGGGTCTCGTAGTACTGCCGCTCCTCGTCGCCGAAGGTGAAGTTGTTCATCGTGCCCTGGCCGTTGGCCATGACGCCCAGCGCCGCGTAGAGGGCGTCGACGACGTGCTGGCTGGTCTCGACATTGCCGGCGACGACGGCGGCCGGCGGATGCGGGTCGAGCATCGAGCCTTCGCGGGTCAGGATGTTGAGCGGCGCCAGGCAGCCGGCGTTGAGCGGGATCTCGTCGTCGACCAGGGTGCGGAAGACGTAGAGGGCGGCGGCGCTGACGATGGCGCTGGGGGCGTTGAAGTTGGTGGCCAGCTGGTCGGCGGAGTCCCTGAAATCGAGCGTGGCCTCACGGGCGACCGGGTCGACCGTGACCTTGACGACGATCTCGCCGGCTCCGTCGAGGGGGACGCGGGCCTCGCCGTCGGTGAGCTTTTCGATGGCGCGGCGGACGGATGCCTCGGCGTTCTGCTGCACGAAGGCCATGTAGCGGGCGACGGTGCGGGGGCCGTGGCTTTCGATCATCTGGGCGACGGCGGCGGCGCCGGCCTGGCAGGCGGCGAGCTGGGCTTTCAGGTCGGCGATGTTGCGGTCGGGGGCGCGGGCGGGCCAACGGCCGGTTGCGAGCGCGGCGCGGGTCTCGGCCTCGAGGAAGACGCCTTTTCGCATCATCGGCAGGGCGTCGAGCATGACGCCCTCCTCGTCGATGGTCTTCGAGAAGGGCGGCATGGAGCCGGGCTGGACGCCGCCGACGTCGGCGTGGTGGCCCCGGGCGGCGACATAGAAGGATGGCTGCTCGTCACCCGCATCCATGAAGACGGGCATCACCACGGTGATGTCGGGCAGGTGGGTGCCGCCGAAGTAGGGATTGTTGAGGACGAAGGCGTCGCCGGGGGCGAAGGACGCGTGGCGGGCCTGAACGGCGCGGACGGAGGCGCCCATGCTGCCCAGGTGGACCGGCATGTGGGGGGCGTTGGCGACCAGGCCGCCATCGGTGTCGAACAGGGCGCAGGAGAAGTCGAGCCGCTCCTTGATGTTGACCGAATGGGCGGTGCGTTCGAGGGCCGCGCCCATGGCCTCGGCGACGCCCATGAAGCGGCGGTTGAAGAGTTCGAGGGTGACCGGGTCGGGGCGGTCGGTGTCGGATTCGGCGACCGCGCGGGCGGTGGTGCGGGTGAGGCGGATGAGGCCGTCGTCCTCGCGGGCGGCGGTCCAGCCGGCGGCGACGGCGATCTGGGTGTCGCCGCGGACGATGAGGGCGGGGCCGGGGAGGGGATGCGTCAGGCTGGACGCCTGATGAGTCGCTGAAGTTCCTTCTCCCCTTGGGGGAGAAGGTTGCGGCGAAGCCGACGGATGAGGGGTCGCACCGGAGGCGGGGGGGGTCGTGGGATCGTCCGTAGCTGACGGGCTGGTGCGACCCCTCATCCGGCCCTGCGGGCCACCTTCTCCCACAAGGGGAGAAGGAATCGGATGCGCGACTTCCTCGGCCTCGACCTCGACGGAGGCGATGAGGATCGTCCGGGTCGGTTCGATGAAGCCGAACAGGCGTTGGTGGGCGGCTTCGAAAGCCGATTTCACGGTCAGCTCTTCGCCAGGTTCGACGGGCAGCACGGCGTCCGCTCCGTCATAGCGGAGCATCAGGCGGATCGTCCGGTCGCCGGGTTCGGAGCCCTGGGCGGCGAGGGCCTGTTGCGCATCGGCGGTCAGGCGGACGGAGAGTTCCTGGGCGGCGGCCAGGCCTTCCGGGGAGAGGGCGGCTTCGAGGCCGGCCTGGCGCAGGGCGCGGACGCGGGCCTGGCCGATGCCCCAGGCGCTGAGCAGGGAGGCATGGAGCGGGCTGAGGACCGTGGTCATGCCGAGGGCGTCGGCGACGTCGCAGGCGATCTGGCCCGCCGCGCCGCCGAAGGCGACGAGGGCGTGGTCGCGGGGGTCGAAGCCGCGTTCTGTGGAAATCTTGCGGATGGCCTGGGCGGTGTGTTCGACGGCGACGGCGATGAAGCCTTCGGCGGCGGATTCAGCTGAAGGCAGGCCCATGGCGGCGGCGAGGTCGGTCAGGGCTACGCGAGCTGCGGCGACGTTGAGGGGGGCGTCGGCGGTGGGGCCGAAGATGCTGGGGAAATACGCCGGATCGAGGCGGCCGAGCACGAGGTTGGCGTCGGTGACGGTGGCGGGGCCGCCGCGACCGTAGGCGGCGGGGCCGGGGTTGGCGCCGGCGCTGCCCGGGCCGACGCGGGCGCGCATGCCGTCGAAGGCCAGGATGGAGCCGCCGCCGGCGGCGACGGTCTCGACGTCGAGCATGGGGCTGCGGAGTTTGGCGCCGGCGACATTGGCCTTGTCGCGCCGTTCCAGGACGCCGGCGAAGCGGCAGACGTCGGTCGAGGTGCCGCCCATGTCGAAGCCGAGGACAGCGGGGGCGTTGGAGGAGCGGGCGGTTTCGGCGACGCCGACGACGCCCCCGGCCGGGCCGGAGACGACAGCGTCCTTGCCCCGGAAGGCGTCGGCGCGGACCAGGGCGCCGGCGCTGGTCATGAACCACAGGGGGGCGCCGTTCACGGCGTCTGCGACCTGATCGACGTAGGCGCGCAGGATGGGGGTCAGATAGGCGTCGGCGACGGCGGTCTCCGCGCGGGGCACGAAGCGGGGGAGGGGGGAGACCTCGCTGGACAGGGCGACATAGTCGAAGCCGGCGGCCTGGGCGAGGCGGCCGGCGGCGATCTCGTGGGCGGGGTTGAGGTCGCTGTGCAGGAAGGCGATGGCGACGGACGTGGCGCCGTCGGCCTTGGCGCGGGCGAGGGCGGCGGCGAGGGCGGGCTCGTCCAGCGGGCTGACGACGGCGCCATCGCTGGCCAGGCGTTCGTCGGCTTCGAGGACGGCGCTGTAGAGCGGGTCTGGCCGGACGAGGTCGAGGGCGAAGAGTTCGGGCCGCGACTGGTCACCGATGACCAGGGCGTCGGCGAATCCCCTGGTGGTGACGAGCAGCGTGCGGGCGCCCTTGCGCTCCAGCAGCGCGTTGGTGGCGACGGTGGTGCCCATCTTGATGGCGTCGACGCGATCGGCAGGGAAGGGCTGGCCGGGCAGCGCGCCGAGGAGGCGACGCATGGCCTCGACGGCGGCATCGGCATAGGCGGGGGACTGGGACAGGAGCTTGAGGGTGTGTTCCGCGCCATCGGGGTCACGGGCGACGACGTCGGTGAAAGTGCCGCCGCGGTCGATCCAGAAAGACCACCTTGTCACGGGTTCACTCACTTGCCCCTCCAGAATGTT
>JBILYE010000258.1:0-4935 GCA_044377925.1 Caulobacter sp.
GGCCGCCAGTTCGATGGTCTGGTCGCCGGCGTCATCGACGATGTAGATGTCGTTGTTGGCCCCGCCGGACAGGACGTCGGCGCCGGTTCCGCCGTCCAGCGTGTCGTTGCCGGCCCCGCCGGTCAGGGTGTCGATATCGGAGCCGCCATCGAGCCGGTCGTTGCCGAGGCCGCCGATCAGGTCATCCGCTCCGGTTCCGCCAAACAGCTTGTCGGCGCCATCGCCGCCATCGAGGTCGTCGGCGCCGGCGTCGCCGTTGAGGATATCGCCGCCGCCGCCGCCGAGCAGGTCGTCCGCGCCATTGCCGCCGTTCAGCACATCGGAGAGGTCGCCGCCGTCCAGCAGGTCGTCGCCGTCCAGGCCGTTCAGCGTGTCGTTGCCGCCCAGGCCCGAAAGGCTGTCGGCTAACCCGGCGCCGCTCCGAACGTCATCTCCGGGCGTGCCGACGAAGTTGACCGCCGAGGCGCGGCCAAAGATGACATAGCTGGCTCCGGACCTGGAACCGTTCGGGTCGGCAGAATGGGCACCGATGATCAGATCATCGATGCCATCGCCGTTGACGTCGCCAGCCGAGGCGACGGAAATGCCGCTGAAGTCTTCTCCCGCCTCACCACTGATCTGGAAGCCGGTGGTTCCGTCGAGGGTGGACAGGTTCAGGTTGGCCGCAAAGCCGGTTGTGCGTCCGAACAGGACGTAGCTGGCGCCGGAGCGGGAGCCGTTCGGGTCGGCGTCCTTGGCCCCGATGATCAGATCATCGATGCCATCGCCGTTGACGTCGCCGGCCGAGGCAACGGAATAGCCGCTGTAGTCGTAAGCCGCCTCGCCGTTGATCTGGAAGCCGGTGGTTCCGTCAAGGGTGGACAGGTTCAGGTTGGCCGCAAAGCCGGTTGTACGTCCGAACACAACGTAGCTGGCTCCGGATCTGTCGCCGTTCGGGTCGGCCTCGAAGGCCCCGATGATAAGGTCGTCGACGCCATCGCCGTTGACGTCGCCGGCCGAGGCGACGGAAACGCCGCTGAAGTCGTAAAACGCCTCGCCATTGATCTGGAAGCCGGTGGTTCCGTCGAGGGTGGACAGGTTCAGGTTGGCCGCGAAGCCGGTTGTGCGTCCGAACACAACGTAGCTGGCTCCGGAGGCGTAGCCGTTCGGAGAGGCGCGGTAGGCACCGATGATCAGGTCGTCGATGCCATCGCCGTTGACGTCGCCGGCCGAGGCCACAGAGCGGCCGCTCTGGTCTTGGGTCGCCTCACCATTGATCTGGAAGCCGGTGGTTCCGTTGAGGGTGGACAGGTTCAGGTTGGCAGCAAAGCCGGTTGTGCGCCCGAACACAACATAGCTGGCTCCGGACGGGAGGCCGTTCGGGGCGGCCCTGTGCGCCCCGATGATAAGGTCGTCGATGCCATCGCCGTTGACGTCGCCGGCCGAGGCGACGGAAATGCCGCTGAAGTCGTTTTCCACCTCGCCGCTGATCTTGAAGCCGGTGGTTCCGTCGAGGGTGGACAGGTCCAGGTTGGCCGCAAAGCCGGTTGTGCGTCCGAACACAACGTAGCTGGCTCCGGAGCTGGAGCCGTTCGGGTCGGCGTTCCTGGCCCCGATGATCAGGTCGTCGATGCCATCGCCGTTGACGTCGCCGGCCGAGGCGACGGAAAAGCCGCTTAAGTCGCTTGCGGCCTCGCCGTTGATCTGGAAGCCGGTGGTTCCGTCGAGCGATGACAGCTCAACCACTGCGTCAAACGGCATATTCTGACCCCCCGGTGCGCCGATCCGCGCTGTCGCGCTGGATTTGATATCGGCGGCTAATAAAAGACCACCTTCAGAATTAGCAGCGGCGCCGGAGTTTAAGCAATCACTTATATAATCAGAGTGGGGAATATAAATCAAGTCGTTTCCGATGATCAGGGCATCCAGCCTTTATTCCTGTCAATGACATCAAAAAGCAGAGTTATGACGCCGCGGACAAAAGGCGGCTTCGTGTTGCCGAGCATTATCAGTATGGGTGCAAGCTGGCGGCGTGGCTTTGACTGCTTTGTCGCAATCTATACGAATACAATTCCAATGCCGCCCGGTCAGATAGCGGCGGAGTGCGGCAGGCGGGATCACCGCGCACGTCTCAGCCCCGTCCCGCCCCTCGGGCCAAACGTGGAGACTTCTTCCCTCTCGACGGCCAGCACCAGGAGGCGGGACCGACGGTTCAGGGCGAGAACCTGTAACCGCCGTTGGAGGCCCCCTCGGTTTGGCTCGCTTGCAGCGCTCGCCAGAGCCACTCCCCCACCAGGTGGGGGAGAGCGAGAGCGCCGCTTCGCTTACAGCTTCACCGGCTCCATCTTCGGGGTCAGCAGATGGACCACCAGCAGCGCCAGCAGGTAGGCGGTCGCCGCGACGATGAAGATGGGCGTGTAGCTGCCGATCTTGTCGAGCACCCAGCCGGCGTACTTGGCCATGGCCATGCCGCCGAAGGCGCCGACCATGCCGCCGATGCCGACCACCGAGCCCACCGCCGAACGCGGGAAGACGTCGGAGGGCAGGGTGTAGAGGTTGGCCGAGAAGCCCTGGTGGGCGGCGGTGGCGACGCCGATGATCAGCACGGCCATCCAGAGGTTGTCGACCACGGCGCCGAGGCAGACCGGCACGGCCAGCAGGGCGCAGATCAGCATGGCGGTCTTGCGGGCGGCGTTGAGGCTCATGCCGCGCTTCATCATCGCCGAGCTCATCCAGCCGCCGCCGACGCTGCCGACGTCGCTGAGCAGGTAGATGCAGACGAGCGGGATGCCGAAGGTCTTGAGGTCGAGGCCGTGCTTCTTGGACAGGAAATCGGGTAGCCAGAAGAGGAACATCCACCAGATCGGATCGATCAGGAACTTGCCCAGCGCATAGGCCCAGGTTTCCTTGATGGTCAGCAGCTTGAGCCAGCCGACCTTCTCGACGGGGTCGGCGGGATCCTGTTCGATCCAGGCCAGTTCGGCGGCGCCGAGGGCCTTCTGCTCGCGCGGGCGGCGGTAGACGATCAGCCAGATCGGCAGCCACAGCAGGCCGGCGATGCCGGTGACGATGAAGGCGATCTTCCAGTCAAAGGCCAGAACCAGGGCCGGCACGACCAGCGGGGTGACGATGGCGCCGATGTTGGTGCCGGCGTTGAACAGGCCGGTGGCGAAGGCGCGTTCCTTCTTGGGGAACCACTCGGCCACGGCCTTGATCCCGCCCGGGAAGCCGCCGCCTTCGCCGATGCCGAGCAGGACGCGGGCGGCGATCATCTGGTTCAGCGAGCTGACCCCGGCGTGGGCGATGTGGCCGATCTGCCAGATCAGGAAGGCGATGCCGAAGCCCCAGCGGGCGCCGATGCGGTCGATGATCCGACCGAAGAGCAGGTAGGAGACGGCGTAGGACGCCTGGAACCAGAAGATGATGTCGGCGTAGTCGGTTTCGCTCCAGCCGAACTCGGCCGACAGGGTGGGCTTGAGCACGCCCAGCATCTGGCGGTCGACATAGTTGATGACCATCGCCGCGAACAGCAGCGTACAGATCAGCCATCGATAGTTGCCGACCTTAATGGAAGGCGAAGGGCCGTCAGCCTCGGTCGCGCTGCTCATGCGTGGTGTCCTCTTCCCCGATCGGCCCCGCCGGTTTCGCCCGGCACAGGATTTCACCGAAAGTCCCAAAATCGATGCGCGCGGTCTGGCCCGCGACGATGTCATGCACGCCGGTGACGGCGCCAGTCGTGACCAGGTCACCGGCCTTCAGTGGCCGGCCACGGGCGGCGCAGTGGCCAAGCAGCCAGGCCAGCGCCTCGGCCGGTCCGTCCGGAAGGTCGGCGGCCGAGCCGGTCCCGACGAGGGCGTTGTCGATGAAGGTCCGGCAGGTGAGGGTGTCGAAGGCCCGGTCCCGCCAGCCGTCGACGGCCTGGCCGAGGATCAGGCCCCAGTTGTTGCCAAAGTCGCTGGCCACCACCAGGGGGCCCAACTGGTTGATGGTGGCGAGCGGACTGCCGGCGGTCTCGACGCCGACGAACAGGGCGTCGGCCAGATCAAGGGCTTCCTCGGCGGTCCAACGGGTCCTGGTCGCCGGGGCGTCGGCGCCCAGTCGGTAGATGAACTCGCCCTCGACGGCGGCAAACCCGCCGACGAAGACCGGGAAGTCGAGCGTCTGGCCGGGCTTTGCGATCCACAGGTTGCGGGCGAAGACGGGGCCGGACACGCGGGCCTCGCCGAGCCTGGCCTGCAGCTCCGGGGCGATGCGGCCGACCTTCCAGCCGACGGGGGGCTCGCCCCACTGTTCGATGGCCTGTTCCTGCACCGCATAGGCGGCGGCGAGAGCCGGAGGAATGGCGCCG
Source organism: Caulobacter sp. (assembly GCA_044377925.1). Taxonomy (GTDB): domain Bacteria; phylum Pseudomonadota; class Alphaproteobacteria; order Caulobacterales; family Caulobacteraceae; genus Caulobacter. Next base: position 4,328 of record JBILYE010000258.1, read on the forward strand.
GGAAAGCCGGGCATCGCCCTGGCGTCACGCCGGGCGGTCGTGAATTCGCGAGCAATGTCGGCGCTGACGTCACCCGTCGCGCTGCTGGCCGCTGATCCCTTCAAGCCCGTGATCCTCCCCGGATGCTTTCTTCGCCGTCGCCGGCGCCCCATTGTCGGGGTTGGGATTGTCTCTAGAGGAAACCGGTGTCATTTTCAATCCGCAGTCGGCGAAAAGGCCGGCGCGTCGATCTCACGGGGAGTGAAAGCGGTGTTTAAACAAGGGCTTGCTGTCGCGGTTTTGGGCTTTACGGCCTGTTTTGCGCCGCTCGGCGGCGTGACGGCGCAAACGCCTGAGTCGGTCGCCGCGCCCCTGGCCTTCCCGGGCGCGCAGGGCTGGGCGGCCAAGACGCCGGGCGGGCGCGGCGGCGAGATCATCCGGGTGACGAACCTCAATGCCGAGGGGCCTGGCTCTTTCAGGGCGGCGGTCGAGGCCAGGGGGCCGCGCATCGTGGTGTTCGAGGTCGGCGGGGTGATCGATATGGGCGGCAAGACCCTGACGATTCGCGAGCCCTTCCTGACCATCGCCGGCCAGACGGCGCCGTCACCGGGGGTGACCCTGATCCGGGG
>JBILYE010000259.1:0-4886 GCA_044377925.1 Caulobacter sp.
TGGAGACGCCGACCGCGCCGAACGTCTGGTGGGCCCTGGCCAACGCCTGCCGCATGGCCGGCGATACGGTCGGCGCCGAGCGGTCCCTGCGCCACCTGGTGCGGATCGACGGCGGCCGGGCCCAGAGCTGGGTGGCGCTTGGCGAGATCATGGCCGCCGCCGGCAGGGCCGATGACGCCGAGGAGGCCTGGCAAGCGGCCCTGAAGGCCGATCCCCGGCACCCGGTCGCGGCCGCCCTGGCTGACAAGCTGGCCGGCGAGGGCAGGGGGGAAGAAGCCCTGGCGCTGCTGGCTCCGGCGATGGCGCAGGACCCTCCGGCCGGGGCACTGGCGGCGCGGGCCCGGGTCTATCGCGCCCTTGGCCGGGCGGAGGAGGCCGCCGACGATCTGCGGGCCGCGGCAGTGCTGGCCCCGGACGAAGCGCAACTTCAGTTCGAACTGGCGGTGGCTCTGGCCCGGCTGAACCGCGGGGCGGAGACGGTGACGGCCGGTCGGCGGGCCGAAGCGCTGGGCGCCCGTTCACCCGACCTTGTGCAGGTCATTGGTCATGGCGAGCGGCTGAGCGGCGATCTCGAGGCCGCCGAGGCGACGTTCCGCCAGGGTCTGCTGCAGTGGCCTGAAGATGAAGGCCTGCACCGCGAGCTTGCCGCCTTGCGCTGGAGTCTGACCGGCGACGCGGTGGAGGCGACGAGGGAAATCGACGTGGCTCTTGCCTGGCGTCCGGGCGAGCCCGGTCTGCTGGTCCTGAAAGCCCGGGTGCTTGAGTATGCCGGTAACCTGGACGCCGCGCGCGCCGTGCTGGCGGAACCGGCTCTGGATTTCGGGGCTTCTCCGCTGGTGCTCAGCGCCGCGGCCCGTCTGACCATCGCGGTCGATCCGGACGCGGCGGCCGGTCTTGCCCAGCGGGCGCTGGCTCGACAACCCGACGATCCCTTCGCCCTCGCCGCCCTCGCCGAGGCGAAGCTGGCCCTTGGCGATACCTTCGGCGCCGGCCAGGCGGCCGACCATCTTCTGACGCTTGTTCCCGATGATGAGCACGGGCAGTCGATCCGCCAACTGGTCTGGCGGCTGCACGGCGATCCCCGCTACTCGCTGGCTTGCGACTACGAGACCATGGTCTCGACCCAGACGATCGACACGCCGCCCGGCTGGGACAGCCTGGAGGCCTATCTGGCCGATCTCGCCGTCGCCCTTCGCGCCCTGCACGGCGGCAAGGCCCATCCGGTCGGCCAGTCGCTGCGTGGCGGCACCCAGACCGACAAGAGCCTGGCTGAAAGCGACGACCCGGCCATCCGCGCCTTCTTCCAGGCCATCGAGGCCCCCATCGCCGCCCACATCGCCCAGATGACGGGCGGCGAGGCGCCGTTCAAGGTCGTCCGCTCCTGGTCGGTGCGGCTCGCCCCCGGCGGCGTCCATGTCGATCACCTGCACAAGGCCTGGATCTCCTCGGCCTTCTATGTGGCCCTGCCGGCCGAGGTCGAGGCGGGCGGCCGGGCAGGTTGGCTGCGGCTGGGCAAACCCGGCCTGCTGACGACGCCGCCGCTGGAAGCCGAACGCTGGATCCAGCCCCGGCCCGGCATGCTGGCCCTGTTCCCCAGTTCGATGTGGCATGGCACCGAGCCGTTCGAGGACGGCGCCGAGCGACTGACGATCGCCTTCGACGTCGAACGCGCCTGATGCGCCGGCCAGAGGGGGTGCGGAATCTGCCGGTTTCGCTATAAGGCGCGGATGGACAAGCTGTTTCTGGTGGCCGCCGGTGGGGCGGCGGGCTCGGTGGCCCGGTATCTGACCGGGACGCTGACGGCGCGCTGGGGCGGATGGCCCTGGGGTACGTTGAGCGTCAATATCCTGGGCGGGCTGCTCATGGGGCTGCTGATCGGAACCCTGGCCCTGCGCGGTGGAGACGGCCAGGAACGGATGCGGCTGTTGCTGGGCGTGGGCTTCCTCGGCGGCTTCACCACCTTGTCCGCTTTCTCGCTGGAGGTCGCGAACATGATCGAGCGGCGCGACATGGCCGGCGCGGCAGGCTACTCCATCGTTTCGGTGACCCTTTCGGTCGCCGCCGTCTTTGCGGGGCTCATGCTGGCCCGGAGGGTTTTCGCGTGAGCGTCAGAGAGGTCAAGTCGCTGGTCGTCGCCGATGGCGAGGACGGCAGTCGCCTGGATCGCTGGCTGCGCCGGCGCTGGCCGCATCTGGGCCAGATCCAGATCCAGAAGCTGACCCGCACCGGCCAGCTTCGGGTCGATGGCGGCCGCGCCAAGCCGGACACCCGGCTAGCCGCCGGCCAGATCGTCCGCGTGCCGCCGTTGCCCGACGCCCCGCCGGCCGGCGAGAAGAAGCAGATCAGCGACCGTGACGCGGCCTACGTCCGCTCGCTGGTGCTTTATGAGGATGACGAGGTCATCGCCCTCAACAAGCCGGCCGGTCTGGCTGTGCAGGGCGGCACCAAGACGCCGCATCATATCGACCGGCTGCTGTCGGCCTGGGGCGAGGGGCTGGAGCGCCCGCGCCTGGTTCACCGGCTGGACCGCGACACCTCAGGCGTGCTGATGCTGGGCAAGAGCCCCGGCGCGGCGGCCAAGCTGTCGGGCGCCTTCGCCCGTCGCAAGGCGAAGAAGACCTACTGGGCGATCGTGTCAGGCAACCCCAAGCCGTCCGAAGGCGTCATCGAGCTGCCGTTGATGAAGACCGGCGTCGGTGACCGCGAACTGGTCGTCGCCGCTGACCCGAAGGACCCGCGCGGCGATCCTGCCGAGACCGAATACGTGACCCTGTCGCGCGCCGCCCACCGGGCCGCCTGGATGGCCCTGCGTCCGCACACCGGCCGCACGCACCAGCTGCGCGCCCACATGCAGGCGATCGGTCACCCGATCCTCGGCGATCCCAAGTACTCCAACGAGAAGAGCGCCGAGCTCAGCGGCGGCATCAAGCTGCAGCTGCACGCCCGCCGCCTGGTCTGCCCGCACCCCAGCGGCGGCCTCATCGATGTGACCGCGCCGATCAGCCCCGAGCTGTGGGCCGGCTTCGAGCGCTTCGGCTTCCATGAGTCCGAAATGGACGAAGATCCCTTCACCTCCCGGAGATCCAAGCGTTGAGCCCCGATCAGGCCCGTCTGATGGCCACCGTAGAACACCACCTGCAGGCCGGTCGTCCGCACGAGGCGCAGGACGTCCTTGTTCGCGTCGCCAGCCAGATCCCCGAGGAGCCGCGCCTCTGGTGGGCCCAGGCGACCCTGGCGCAAATGGCGGGCGACAAGGCGACCGTCGAGCGGGCCCTTCGCAAGGTCGCCGAGCTGGACGCTGACGGGCCGCTTGGTCCGACAGCCCTCGGTGACTTCCTGTTCGAAGAGGGCCGGGATGAAGACGCCGCCGCCGCCTGGCGAGAGGCGCACCAGCGTGATCCCCGGGGCGTGGCGACCAGCAACCTGGCGCAACAGCTGACGGCCAGCGGCGACGCGGCCGGCGCCATCGCCGTGCTGAACCAGAGTCTGAAAGGCCGGCCAGACCCGACCTTCCTGACCCTTCGCGCCATGGCGCACGGCAAGCTGGGCGATATCATCGCCGAGCTGAAGGACTATGAAGCGGCCGTCATCGCTTCCGGATCCGACCCGGCGGCGCTGCACAACCTGGCCATGTCGCTGGGCGCGGCCGGCCGCCTGGACGAAGCCGAAGGCGTGCTGCGCAAGGCCATGTCGCGCCAGCCCGGTTCCGCGGCCCTCACCCAGGCGCTGGCCCAGTCCTTCCTGGTCCGCGACCGCTTCGAGGAGGCCCAGGCCGCCTTCGAGGACGCCGTCCGACTCGCCCCTGCCAACCCCTCGATCCACCGCGACCTGTCGCAGCTGGTCTGGATGCGGACCGGCGACGTGAGCGCCGCCACCGCGCGGCTTGACGAGGCGCTTGCGGGGCTTGGCGAGGCTGAAGGCCTGCCGCTGCTGGTCGTCAAGGCCAAGCTGTTCGAATACGCCGGCGATCTTGACGCCGCCCGCGCGATCCTCGTTCCCGCCGCCGACAAGCCGGGCGCCCCCAACTACCTGCTCTGCGCCGCCTCCCAGGTCGTGCTGCCGGTCGATCCGCTGAAGGCCGCCATCCTGGCCGCGCAGGCCATCGCCACGGCGCCGAACGACACCTTCGGCCTCGCCACCCTGGCCCAGGCCCAGTTGGCCGCCGGCGATATCGACGGGGCGGAAGCGACCGCTGCAAAGATCCGCAAGATCGACCCGGGCGACCAGCACGGCCTGGCCCTGCTGGCCACGGCCTGGCGGCTGAAGGGCGATGAGCGCTACCGCCAGCTTCATGACTACGACGCCTTCGTTTCGGCCGGTGTGGTCGAGACGCCTGAGGGCTGGGACAGCCTCGACGCCTGGCTGGGCGACCTGAAGGCGGCGCTTGAGCGGCTGCACGGGCTGAAGGCCCATCCCATCGGCCAGACCCTGCGCGGCGGCACCCAGACCAATGTCAATCTCGCGCAGAGCGACGATCCGGCCATCAAGGCCTTCTTCAAGGCCATCGACGCGCCGATCCGGGCCTATATCGCCAGGCTGGGCGACGGCGACGACGCCATGCGCGGCCGCCCTCACGGCGAGAACTACCGGATCAGCGGCAGCTGGTCGGTGCGGCTGACCCCCGGCGGCCACCATGTTGACCACCTGCACCACAGCGGCTGGATCTCCTCGGCCTTCTACGTCTCCCTGCCGGCCAGCGTGCGGGCCGAGGGCGATGAAGGCTCGCTGCGCTTTGGCCATCCGGGGACCGACACCAAGCCGGCGCTGGAAGCGGAGTTCCGGGTCAAGCCTCAGCCGGGCCTGCTGGTGCTGTTCCCCAGTTACATGTGGCACGGCACGGAGAGCTTCGGCGGCGACGAGCCGCGACTGACGATCGCCTTCGACGT
>JBILYE010000260.1:0-4873 GCA_044377925.1 Caulobacter sp.
CCGCGCCGTCCTCGACCTCGAAGTCGACCTCGGTGCCGGGGACGACACTGCGCACGCCGCCACCCAGATCGCCGCGCGTGAACGCATAGCGCTGACCGTCATCGCCGCTGATCAGCCCCGTGCCTTCCAGATCCGTGTAGGAAAGTACCTTGCCGCGCATCGAACTCGCCCTCACGCGACCGCCGGCTCGGCGTCGCCCCAGCGGGGATAATCGGGGCTGAGGTCGCTGCGTCAACCCTTGCTTTGAGGCAGCTTCAGAACAGGTCGGCGGCGTCGGCCGGCCTGGCCGGAAGGCGGCGGGCCGAAAGGACGATAAGGTAGACAAGGGTCGTCAAGTAGCCCGACAGCAACAGGCCCGCGGCCCAGCTGGAGGCAGCGTTCGCCGGCGCACCGCCCGACTGCCCTGCAGGCTCGAACTGGAGCTGGATCTGCCCGAGACCGAGGCCGATCAGCAGGCCGAAGCCCACCGCCACGATCCAGGGCGCGATCAGCCCGATTCCCCGATAGCCCATGCGACGGCCGACAAAGGTCGCGGCGATCAGCGGCGCGATCGCAATGATAGCGAGAATAGTGAGCGAGATCAGGCTGCCGTCCGACCCCACCACCCGCTGCTACTCAGCCGCGACCAGCGTCGCGCCCTGCACATGCGGCTTGTTTGCCCGATAGCTGGTGATCCGGTCCTCGACCTCATGGCGGAAGTGGCGGAACAGGCCCTGGATCGGCCAGGCGGCGGCGTCGCCGAGGGCGCAGATGGTGTGGCCTTCGACCTGCGTCGTGACATCCAGCAAGGTGTCGATTTCCTTCATGTCGGCCTCGCCGGTCGCCATGCGCTCCATCACCCGCCACATCCAGCCGGTGCCTTCGCGGCACGGCGTGCACTGGCCGCAGCTCTCATGCTTGTAGAAGTAGCTCAGCCGGGCGATGGCGCGGACGAGGTCGGTGTCCTTGTCCATGACCATGACCGCCGCCGTGCCGAGGCCCGACTTCAGTTCGCGCAGGGCGTCGAAGTCCATGAACAGGTCTTCGCACTGCTCGGCCGGGATCATCGGCACCGAGGCGCCGCCCGGGATGACGGCCTTCAGGTTGCCCCAGCCGCCCCGGATGCCGCCGCAGTGATCCTCGATCAGCGTCCGGAACTTGATGCTCATCGATTCCTCGACGTTGCACGGCAGGTTCACGTGGCCGGAGATGCAGAACAGCTTGGTGCCGGTGTTGTTCGGACGCCCGAAGCCGGCGAACCACTCGGCGCCCCGGCGCAGGATGGTGCCGACCACCGCGATCGATTCGACGTTGTTCACCGTCGTCGGGCAGCCATAGAGGCCGGCGCCGGCCGGGAACGGGGGCTTCAGGCGCGGCTGGCCCTTCTTGCCTTCCAGCGATTCCAGCAGGGCGGTCTCTTCGCCGCAGATATAGGCCCCGCCCCCGTGGTGCATGTAGAGGTCGAAGTCCCAGCCGTGGACGTTGTCCTTGCCGATCAGCCTGGCCTCGTAGGCCTGCTTGATGGCGGCTTCCATGATCTCGCGCTCACGCACGTATTCGCCGCGGATATAGATGTAGCAGGCGTGGGCCTGCATCGCGAAGGAGGCGATCAGGCAGCCTTCGATCAGCAGGTGGGGATCATGGCGCATGATCTCCCGGTCCTTGCAGGTGCCGGGCTCCGACTCGTCGGCGTTGACGACCAGATAGTGGGGACGGCCGTCCTTCACTTCCTTGGGCATGAACGACCACTTCAGGCCGGTGCCGAAACCGGCCCCGCCCCGGCCGCGCAGGCCGCTGTTCTTGATGTTGTCGATGATCCAGGGCGCGCCGGCGTCCAGCATGTCTTTGGTGGCGTTCCAGCAGCCACGCTTCTTCGCGCCTTCCAGGCCCCAGTCATGGAGCCCGTACAGGTTGGTGAAGATGCGGTCCTTGTCTTCGAGGATGCCGACCATCGCTAGTCTCGTCTCTTTCTCGCGGGAACGCCCCGCCCTATCAGCAATTGACCGCCCGGGGAAACGCCCCCGCTCACGGATTCCAGGTTTCGAAGGGGTTGGCCTTTCGCCAGGCCGTCCGCTTCAGGATGACATAGAAGAACACCACCCAGCCCGCCGCCAGCATGGCATAGGCGAACAGGACCGCCATCTTGGGCAGCGGCGTGTAGGTCGAGGTCACAACGATGGCGACCCCGATCAGGATGATGATCAACCCGACCAGCCGCTCGAACCGGTGAAGGCCGCGCAGATGGTCGATGTAGGCGATGCGCCGCTTGAGGACCTCGGCTTCCTGGGCGTGCTCGTCGCTCATTCAACGATGCTCCCGCCCCTGGCGTCAGGTTCGCCGCGCCGGTGAGCGCGCAGGAACGTCACCAGCACCACCGCGAAAGGCAGCGCCCCGGCCAGCACCAGGCCGAACATGGCCCAGACATTGTCGTTCAGCGCGCCGAACCAGATTGCGCCGCCAACGCACAGCATTTCCCAGACCCAGGCGTAGACCAGGGGCCGGTGAGCGATCATCTCGCGCAAGGTGACCTGCTGCGCCACGCTGGTGCCTTACGCCGGCGCCTTGTCGGCCTTGGCCTTCTTGGCCTTTTCCGGGGCGTTGGGCAGCTTCATCTTCTTGGCGTAGCTGCCGTCGTACAGCTTGGGATCGGTCAGGGTGTGGATCGCGCCCTTGGGCTCCGACGCGCCGCGGCCGTCGTAGGACCCGGGCTTGGGCGACTTGCCGGCGGCGAAGTCGTCGAGGATTTGTCCGAGGCTCTCGGGCGTCAGGTCCTCGTAATAATAGTCGTTGATCGCCGCCATCGGGGCGTTGCAGCAGGCGCCGAGGCACTCGACCTCTTCCCAGCTGAACTTGCCATCGGCCGAGACATGGTTCTTCGGCCCGATCTTCTTCTTCAGCACGTCGATCAGAGAACCGGCTCCGCGGATCATGCAGGGCGTGGTGCCGCACAGCTGCACGAACGCAACCTTACCGACCGGCTCCAGCTGGAACATGGTGTAGAAGGTGGCCACCTCCAGCACGCGGATGACCGGCATCTCCAGCATCCGGGCGATCAGCTCGATGGCCGGCTTGCTGACCCAGCCTTCCTGCTTCTGGGCCAGCCACAGCAGCGGGATGGAGGCCGACTGCTTGCGGGCGGCCGGGTACTTGCCGAGCCAGAAATCGACGTCCTTCATCGACTCTTTCGAGAAGGCGAAGCTGTCGGGCTGGTCTTTGGCGAGGCGGCGGACGGACATGAACGTATCTTCCAGCGATACGGCGACGGCTGAGAAGACTCTCCGGCCGGGCCAGGCAATTCGCGCCGATGTAGCCTGACCGCTTCGGCGCGACAATGGCCGTCAGAAGACCGGCGGCTTTTCCGGTCCGGGCGCCGGTTCGCCGGGCGTCGGTTCCGGCCTGGGATCCGCGAAAAGGTCAGGCCGCATCAGCACCGAGACATGCCGCGCCGCCGCCGCCGGACCGTCCGGCTGGATGTAGTCGCGCACGGTGCGGCCGTGCTCGTCCTTCAGCACCCCGCCCCGCGCCTTGGCCTCCTTGCGCGCCCTTGCCCGTTCCCGCTCGCGCTCGCCGAACCGGGCCATGCCCTCGCGCGCGTTCCGCTCGATGGCGCCCATCGGCGTGTGGCGCATGACCAGGTGATAGGCCGCTCCGGTCAGCAGGACGAAGGCGCCGGTCCATATCCCCGACACGAGGACGTCGGCGGTGACACGGTGCACGGCCCGGCTCGTGGCGATCAGGCCGAACCACAGGGTGAGGCTGTTGGTCGCCCGGACCAGGCAGAGGATGTTGATGTTGCGACCGTCCAGGCCGGCCGCGCCGTAGATGGTCTTGTACCAGCTGGCGGCCAGCACGAAGAACAGCGGCCAGACCCAGAGGTCGCTGGTCGCGAACTGCGGATGGATGAGGAAGGCCTCAAACTGCGGCAGATCAATCTGTTGCGGCGTCACGCTCACATCCCCCCGGACTGACGCACTCCAGGCCGTTGCCGGCCTAGTTGCTGAAGTGCATCTCGACGATGCAGCCCTTGGAGACCCGATAGGCGCTCAGCGTGTCTTCCTGCAGGTCGGAGGCCGGATAGCGCTCCACCTGGGCGACCATGTCGCCGGCGGCGACGCGGCTGACCACTTCGAAACGCACCTCGGATCCCCTCCCGAAGATGTTCTTGTCGATGGCGGTGACAACGGCCTTGCCGGTGAGGGGCTCACCGTCGCCGCTCAACACCACGGCCTTGGCGCTCATCACCCGCGCCATGCCTCGTGCGTCATGGGCGTTGTAGGCGGCGATATAGGCATCGACCACGACCTCGGCCGAAGGCGGGTCGGTCATCGGCAGACAGAAGGCCAGAACGGCGCCGAGCGGCTCCACTAGCGGCTCTTGCGGGCCCGGACGCGAACCGGCCTGGCCTGCTGCTCACGGGCGCGGGCGGCGGCGATGGCGGCCGCCAGGGCGGCAAGGGCGGCGACGGTGAGGCCGATGATCATGACGCGGAAACTCCTGACCCGTTAACAGGAGGATACATAAGGGCCCGACCCCGGTCCATCCACCCGGAGAGGCGGATTGTCACGGTGATCACAGCTGGATCCTGTCCGCGGTTTCGATGGCCATCCGGGCCGCGACAAGCCGGGCCCGGGCCTCGGACCATTGAAGGTGGCGTCAGCAGCTAGCGGATGAAGTCCACCCGGGAGATCAGGCCGTCCTCGAAACTGTAGATGGCCACGACCTCGAAGGGTTCGGCGTCCGGCGACCGGAAGACCCGTTCATGGTCCAGAACCCTGCCCGCGACCACGGTCCGGGAAAGAAGCTCTGCCCGGTTGCCCGGAAACTGGGCCCACAGACCGATGTGCCGTTCGCGGTAAGCCTCAATCCCGGTGAGGTTCGGAGCCTCGTTCAGGTT
>JBILYE010000261.1:0-4871 GCA_044377925.1 Caulobacter sp.
CGGAGGCGCGGGGCGTTTCGGTGGCGCGGATCGCCCTGGCCTATGTGCTCAGCCGGCCGTTCGTCACCACGGTGATCATCGGCGCCAAGACCAATGAACAGCTGGACGACAATCTGGCCGCGGCCGAGATCGAGTTGACCGCTGCTGAACTGAAGGTCCTGGACGAGGTGTCGGCCCTGCCTCCCGAGTACCCCGGCTGGATGCTTGCCCGTCAGGGGCCCAACCGCGCGCCCAAGCCGTTCAAGCCGCACACTTAGCCACGACTAGTTCAGCGTCACGTCCGTACGCCCGCCGAGATCGGGTGTGCGGCCGGTGGCGTTGGCCCTGGCCACTTCCCAGAGGTACCGCACCGGGCCGGCGTCGCTGATCCAGACGCGGGCCTCGTGGCATTTGACGCGCAGCAGCCGCAGGTCCTGATCGTCCTTGCCCTCGGGGTACCAGGCGGCGACCATCGGGCTCCACCACCTGGCGATCCTGTCGCGGTCCATCTCGACGGTCATCTCTCCGTCGACGCAGGCCTGGAAGTCACCGTTGCTGGCCTGGACGATGAACATCACCTGGCGAGCGCCAAGGCTGGCGTCGCGGGCCAGGTCGGTTTCCGCCCGGGTGAAAAACCAGATCTCGCCGTCGGCGGGCACGGTGAAGGCGGTCATCGGCTGGAAATGCTGCGGGTCGCTGTCGACGATGGCCACCATCCCTGTGCGGGCCCTGTCGACCTCGTCCCAGAGGCGCTCTTCGACGGCGGCTTGATCGTTGGTGTCAGTCGACATGGAGTTTCCTGCGAAGTGTCGCAGGAGAATGCCGGTGGCCGGTCAGATGTTCCCGAAGACTATCAATCCTTGGGGGCGGGCAGGGCGACCTGCTGGTCGACCAGGATCGACCATGTCCTGCCGCTGAGCACCCAGACCCGCAGGTAGTGGCCGCGTCGCGGCTTGCCGCCTTCGGTCCAGCGGTTTTCGCCCCAGCTGTAGGCGAAGTCGCCGCTCTTCGACATGGCGCCGCCCAGCCAGGTCGTCTCGAGACGGGCCGGATCTGCGTTCAGCAAAGTCCGGATTTCGTCTGCCGTCGTGGCGGGCGCATGGCCGGCGCGGATCACCCGCCCGGCCCGGTTCATCCGGCCGCGGAGGGTGGCGGCGGAGTCCCGGGACAGGCCGTCGGCCAGCACCGCTTCAAGCCCGGCGGGCGTCGCCTTGCCGGCCTCGTCGGCGGCGGGCACGAAAAGGCGCGGGCCGGTCGGCGGGCCGCCATAAAGGTTGGGCGTGCCGGGCGTGCCGCGGTCGAGCGCGAACTTCCAGGTCCCGTCGGCCTGCCTGGCCCAGACGGTGAGGTAGTAGCCGGGATCGACCTCGTTCTTGACCGTCCACTGCGACGGCCCGGACGCGAAGGCCAGGTCGCCGGCCGCCGAGACGGCCACGAAGTCCGGCCGCCATTCGATCAGGCCCGGCCAGTCGGCGCGGGCCAGATAGTCGGTCGCCACCATGGGTTCGGGCAGGAACATGATGACGCCCGGGGCGGCGTACTCGCGGAAGGCGGGGATGTTGCCGATCTCGACCGCCCGCCTTGCAAAGGCGGCCTCGGCGGCGATGACGCCGTCGATATTGGCCCGTTGCTCCGGCGTCGGGTCGGCGGCGAGGGCGCCATGGGTCAGCAGAAAACCGGCGGCGAGGACCGCCAGGCCGGTCCTGATCATCGTTCCGCCGGTCATGGCTCTTCCCGTTCCTTTGTCTAGCGCGGACTCGCGAAGGCGCTGCTCATCCAGCCGCGGTTGCCGTTCTCGTCGTCGACTTCCATCCAGACGCCGTTGCGGGCGCCGGTCGGGTAGACCAGCGTGCCCTGCTTCAGCGTGTAGAGGATCGGGGCGGTCGGGGCAGGGGCCTTGCGCAGCTTGACCTCGGCGGTGGTCACCTGGGCGACCGGGCCGGCGTTGTACTTGGCGTCCTCGCCCGACTGCACGCCGCCGGCCTGGATATGGTCAACCAGATCGACGAAGGCGTTGAAGTAGGCGGCGCTGATGATCTTGCCGATGTCGGTGTCGGAATAGCCGCCGCCGACTGCGCCGATCAGGGCGCCCAGGCCGACCCCGCCGCCGCCGGCCGCGAAACTGATGTCCCGCTTCTTGGCGGTGCCCTCGGCGACATAGACCTGTTCGGTGGTGCGGGCGTCAACCAGGGTGATCAGCGCCTGGGCCTCAAGGTTCTTGGTGCGCAGGCCGCCGACGACACCGCCGACCGTGCCGCCGATCAGGCCGCCGGCGATGCCCGCCACCGCGCCGCCGCCGGTGTTCTCGTCGGCGTTGGCCAGGTCCGGAATGATGAAGTAGTCGGCCGCCTTGACCGTGCCGCGGCCGATGCCGCTGTCACGGCGCAACTCGCCGCTCTCGGCCAGCTCCCGCTCGCCCCTGCGCATCTCCATGCCGGCCCCGCGATCGACCACTCGCAGGCAGTTGGAGCGCGAGGCGAACAGCTTGATCAGCTTTTCGGGGTTGGAGAGGCCGTAGGACCTCCACCACTGCACCTCTGGCTCCTGGATGGCCACGGTGGCGATGGGCGCGGCGCAGCGCGGCAGCTCCGGCGTCGCCGCCTTGGGAGCCGGCTTGGCGCCGTATTGGGCATAGGCCGGCGCCGACAGGGCGGCGGTCATGCCGATGGCCAGGAGGGTGGCGATGATCTTGCGCATGGAGGTTCCCCGATTGGTTCGGCGAACGGTAGTCTTCGACGCGGACGGGAGCAATCGACGAGAGTATCTTTGGCGAACAAGAAATCGGGAAATCAGCCGTCGTAGCGGGCGCGAAAGGCCGCCATGGCTGCGGTCGCCTCGCTGGTGAAGTCCTCCAGCACCTCCGCCTCGTCGGGGCCGTTGGTGAAGATGAAGAAACTGCCCGCCTCCACCTGCTCGACAATCCTCTGGCCGGCGACCTGCCATGACAGGCCTTTGGCGTTGCTCTCGCCAAAGGCTTCCGGCGCCTGGCGAGGGCCGCCGAACTCGGGCTGGCGGTTGCGGAAGGCGTTCCAGATGTCGCTCTGCACCAGGCCCGGGCAGACGATGCCGCCGGCAATGTTGCTGCCCGCGAAGTCGCGGCGCATGCACAGGCTGTAGCCCATGACCGCATGCTTGGCCGCCGTGTAGGGAGCCAGAATCCCGCCGCGCCCGGTCGGCGGCAGTCCCAGGGCGTGTTCGGAGCCGGTGTTGATGATGACGCTCGGCAGGCCATGGGCCAGCATGCGCGGCGCGAACGTGGTGACCCCGTTGTAGGGCCCGATGACATTGACCGAGAAGATCCAGTCCCAGGTTCGGCGCGGTGTGGTGTGGACCAGACCGCCGGCCCCGACTCCCGCGTTGTTGAACAACAGGCTGACCGGCTGGTCCCACAGGCTGTCGGCGAGCTCGGCCAGGGCGGACCAGGCGTCCGGATCGATGACGTCCAGGGTCAGGCCACGGGCCTCGCCGCCGGAGGTGCGGATGGCCTGCGCCACCGCGTCGGCGCGATCGCCTTCAATATCGGCGACCACGACCCGCACCCCGCGCGCGGCCAGCGCCTCGCAGATGCCGCGGCCGATGCCGGATGCGCCGCCGGTGACGACTGCGACCTGGCCGGCTTGCAGGGTCATCTAGAAGCCCAGGACCTTGGCATAGCGGTCCTTGTGGAACCCCGCGCCGCCGAACAGCTGCTCGGTGACCCGGGCGCGCTTCATGTAGAGGCCGGCGTCGTGGACGTCGGTCATGCCGATGCCGCCGTGCATCTGGACCATCTCGTTGGAGACCAGATGGATCAGTTCGCTGGCCTTGAACTTGGCCAAGCTGGCGGCGGCGCGGACGTCCGCCGCGCCGGCGTCCAGGGCTTCCAGGGCGGCCTCGATGGCCGAGCGGGCCATCTCGAGGTCGGTGAACATCTTGGCGGCGCGGTGCTGCAGCGACTGGAAGGTGCCGATCACCTGGCCGAACTGGGTGCGGACCTTCAGGTAGTCGAGGGTGATCTCGAAGGCCTGCAGGGCGCTGCCCAGCATCTCGGCCGAGAGGCCGATGCGGGCGCGGTCGAGGATGGCCTCCAGCGGCTCCCAGCCCTGGCCTTCGGCGCCGAGCAGGTCGCCGGGCGTGCCGTCGAAGGTGATTTCAGCCGCCCCGCGGCTGTCGGCCAGGGCCAGATGCTTCACGGTCAGGCCGGGGGCGCCCTTCGGCACGAGGTAGAGGGTGATGCCGTCCGTCTCGCCGGCCTTGCCCGACGTGCGGGCGGCGACGATGAACAGGTCGGCGACGTCGCCGTCGACCACGAAGGTCTTGCGGCCGGTCAGCTTGCCGCCCGAGGCGGACAGCGCCGTGCGGGCCGGGTTGTGGTGCGGGCCTTCATCGACGGCCAGGGCAGTGACGACGGCGCCCTCGGCGATCTTCGGCAGCCATTCCGCCTTCTGGGCGTCGGAGCCGTACAGTGACAGGGCGCCGGCGCCGATCAGGGCGGTGGAGATGAGGGGAGAGGCGGTCAGGGTGCGGCCGGTCTCCTCGAGGATGAGGCCGAGGCTCAGATAGCCGAAGGCCGAGCCGCCGTGCTCTTCCGGGACAATGACCCCGGCCCAGCCCATGGCCCCCATCTCGGCCCAGGCGGCGGCGTCGAACGGCGCATGGCTGCCGCTGTCGCGCAGGGCGCGCAGCTTCGTGGTCGGCGATTCCGTCTGCGTCCAGGCCTTGGCCCCGTCGCGCAGCATGGTCTGTTCTTCGTTCAGGACGGCCATCAGGCGGTCTCCATCTTGGCGTGGTGCAGAGCCCAGTCGAGGGCGGATTCGAGACGGTCGTTGCCCCAGAAGAGCTCGCCGTCGGCGGTGAGAAAGCTGGGCGAGCCGAACAGGCCGCGCTCGCGGGCCTGGGTCACATGGTCTTTG
>JBILYE010000044.1:0-18151 GCA_044377925.1 Caulobacter sp.
TATTCATCGTCGGCTGACCGTGACCGGCTCAGGGCCGGATCAGGTCCCCTTTGGACGATCACCAGCCCCGCCACCAGACGGGCGGGGGTCCACAGGCGCAGCCGTGTGGCTCAGGCGTCCATCCCGCTGAAGGCCGTGCGCAGGCGGTCGAACTGGCTAAGGACGGCGTTGGGGGCCTCTTCGGCCACGGCCTCGACGTACATGCGCTTGTCCAGGTGTCGGACGCGGTCGTAGAGGCGGCCGGAGCGGTCGAGCAGGGCCAGGAGCCCCAGCGGAAGCAGTTCTTCGCTCTGTTCGCCGGTGCAGACGGCCTCGGCGCCGAGGCGGTAGCGTTCGTCGCAGGCGGTGTCCGGGGCCATGTCGCCCTCGCGGACGGCGCGCTGGACCAGGAGCCAGCTGGCCACCTGCATCAGGCGGGTGGTCAGGCGCATGCTTTCGCTCGCATAGGCCAGGGCGGCGTTGCGGCTGAGCAGCTTGCTGTCCTGACGGCCCGCGCCGTCGAGATAGGCGGCGGTTTCCTCCACGAGGTCCATGCCCTCCTGGAAGGTGCGATCAAACAGCTCCGACCGGGCGAAATCCGAGATCACCCCGGCTCGCCACGGCGCCGTCTCCAGCGCGCCAACTTCGTTCATGGACACTCCGCCCCTAAAATCTACGCAACCGAGCCGTACACGGCCCTTCGGACCGGTTTGACTGCAACCTGCGTGCCAACCCCTTAACTCTGCGTTTGCCTTCTCAACCGTTCTTGAAGTTGAAGAAGGCGTCGGCAGCCGATTTTCCGGCGTTTTTCTTCTCGATCTGCGCCTGGCTGCGGGCGATTTCGGCCTGCAGCGCCTTGATGCGCTCCTCCAGTTCCGAAACGCCGTAGATTTCCAGATCCTCACGGCTCAGCGCCAGCAGGCTGTCGCCGCGGCCTGGCCGGGGCCCGAGGGGTTCGTCGATCATTGCCGTCGCTCCCTATCGCGAAAGTCCGTGTTTCCGCCTATCTCACCCCGCAACCGCGCCGCGCGCAAGCTTTGAGGACTGATCCCATGACCGACCAGACCATGACCGCCATCGGCATCGAGGGCGGCAAGGGGCCTGCCGAGGCCCTGCGGCCCGAAACGGCGCCCATTCCCTCCCGAGGCGAGGGCGATGTCCTGATCCGGGTCAAGGCGGCCGGCGTCAACCGCCCCGACATCGTCCAGCGTCTGGGCGCCTATCCGCCGCCGCCCGGCGCCTCGCCGGTGCTGGGGCTGGAAGTGGCCGGTGAAGTGGTCGAAGGGGCCGGTCGCTGGAAGGCCGGTGACCTGGTCTGCGCCCTGCTCGGCGGGGGCGGATACGCCGAGTATGCGGTGGTCGACGCCCGGCACGCCTTGCCCATTCCAAAGGGACTGTCGCTGACCGAGGCGGCGGGACTGCCCGAGACGGTGTTCACCGTCTACGCCAACGTCTTCGAGCATGGGGCGCTGAAGGCCGGCGAGACCCTGATGATCCACGGCGCGACCAGCGGCATCGGGGTGACGGCGATCCAGATGGCCAAGGCGGCCGGGGCCAAGGTGATCGCCACCGGGCGCGGGGCGGACAAGAAGGCGCAGGCCCTGGCGCTGGGCGCCGATGTAGCGGTCGATGTGACGACCGAGGATTTCGAGGCGGTGGCCAAGGAAGCCGGCGGCGTCGATGTGGTGCTCGACATGGTCGGGGCCAGCTATTTCGCGAAGAACCTGTCGGCGCTGAAGACCGGTGGACGGATCGTCTACATCGCGGCGCTGGGCGGGCCGACCCTGGAGGTTCCGGTGTTCGGTCTGATGATGAAGCGGGCGACGCTCACCGGTTCGACGCTGCGGCCGCGCTCGGCGGACGAGAAGGCGCGGCTGGCAGCCGAGATCGAACGGGTGGTCTGGCCCTGGGTCGAGGCCGGCAAGGTCAAGACGGTGGTCGACCGGACGTTCCCGCTGGCGGAAGCCGCGGCGGCGCATGCCTACCTGGAGGCCGGGGCGCATGTGGGGAAGGTTGTGCTGACGACGTGATTATTCTCCACCCCCTCCGCTACCGTCATCCTAGGGCTTGTCCCTAGGATCCCGCGTTCAGCCGCCGCGAGCGTCTGCCTTGGAGGCGCGGCCGCGCCTCCACACCACCGTGAGAGCAAGCGGACACCTGGATCCTAGGGACAAGCCCTAGGATGACGGTAGCGGGTGGGGAAAGAGCGCGCGCGCTTAAGCCGCCGCCTGCAGCTTCTCGAGAATCAGCGGGTGCATATCGAGGTTGGCCGCCAGAATGGTACGGGCCTCAATCGGGTCTTCGCCGCCGCTCAGGTCGGTGACCTTGCCGCCGGCTTCGGTGACCAGCAGCATGCCGGCCGCCACGTCCCAGCTGTGCAGGCCGCGTTCCCAGTAGCCGTCGTAGCGGCCGGCCGCGACCCAGGCGAGATCCAGCGCCGCCGAGCCATAGCGGCGCACGCCGGCGACGCGCTGGCTGATCTGGTGCAGCTCTTTCAGGAACTGGGCGTGGCCGGGCTTGCCCAGGAAGGGGATGCCGGTGGCCAGCAGGGCGTCGTCCAGGCGGTTGCGAGCGGCGACGCGCAGGCGACGCTCGGCGCCGAGCCAGGCGCCCTTGCCCTTTTCGGCCCAGAACAGGTCGGCGGTGATCGGGTTGTAGGTCACCGAGGCGACCACCTCGCCCTCGCGCTGCAAAGCAATGTTGATGGCGAAATGCGGGATGGCGTGGATGAAGTTGGTGGTGCCGTCGAGCGGATCGACGATCCAGGTGTGGGTCTTGTCGGTGCCCTCGACCAGTCCGCGCTCCTCGCCGATGAAGCTGTAGCCGGGGCGGGCCTTGGTCAGGGCCTCGAACAGGAACTGTTCGGCCTTGAGGTCGGCGGCGGTGACGAAGTCGGAGGCCGAGCCCTTGCGCGACACCTGCAGTTCGCCGACCTCGCCGAAGTCACGGGCCATGCCCTTGCCGGCCTTGCGGGCGGCTTCGGTCATGACGTTGATCAGGGGGGAGGTGGCGGGCATGTCAGGGTCTCGAAAAAAGGTCGCGGAACCTAGCGATGAGGGCCTTCTATAGCAAGGTCAGCCGGCAATCGCCGCGTTGATCGCCTTGACGGCGGCGGCGGGACCCTGCGGATGGCTCCAGACGCCGGCGCTGACGGCGACGAAATCGGCTCCGGCCCGGGCCAGCGGGGCGGCGTTGTCGGCGGTGATGCCGCCGATGGCGACGCAGGGGATTTCCATGGTCTCCTGCCAGATGGTCAGGATTTCCGGCTCGGGACGGTACAGCGTCTCCTTGGTCGCGGTCGGGTAGAAGGCCCCGAAGGCGACGTAGTCGGCGCCGGCCTCGGCGGCGTCCATGGCCAGGTGGCGGCTGTCGTGGCAGGTGACGCCGATCATGGCGTTCTTGCCCATGACCTTGCGGGCATCGCTCATCGACATGTCCGACTGGCCGATGTGGACGCCGTCGCAGCCGAGTTTCGCCGCCAGTTTCGGGTCGTCATTGAGGATCAGGGCGACGTCGCGGCCCAGGCACATCGGGGCGATCATGTCGTGGGCGGCGGCGATGATGTCGTTCGGCTGGTCCTTGAGGCGCAGCTGCAGGGCGGCGACGTCGCCGGCGTCGAGGGCGGCGGCGAGGCTGTGGCCGAAGGCGGCGAGGTCGTCGAGGGCCGGCGGGGTGATCAGGTAGAGGCGGCAGTTCATGGCGGGGGTTTAGCTCAGGTGGGATGGCGCCCCAACAAATTCCTCCCCAACCGGGGAGGAACTGGGGCTTTGACTGACCTTGCGTGATCCGGTTCACGTTTGCGGAAAGCAGAAAATCCGGGAGCCGCACCAGTGAATTTCGACTTCTCAGACGAGCAGAAGCAGCTGCGCGAGGAGGCCCGGCGCTTCCTGGCCGACCGCTGTCCGACCACCGCCGTACGCGTGGTCCTGGAGGGGCCCGAGCCCTACGACAAGGCGCTGTGGAAGGGCCTGGGCGAGATGGGCTTCCTGGGCGCCGCCATCCCCGAGGAATTCGGCGGCGTGGGCCTGGGCCACCTCGAGCTCTGCGTCATCGCAGAGGAACTGGGCCGCGCCGTCGCCCCGGTGCCGATGGCCAGCTCCATCTATCTTGCGGCCGAGTTCCTGATGGCCGCCGGCTCGCAGGCGCAGAAAGAAGCCTGGCTTCCGAAGCTGGCGTCCGGCGAGGCGATCGGCACCTTCGCCCTGTCCGAAGGCGTCGGCCGGGTGACGGAAGCGGGCATCAAGGCCTCCGTCTCGGGCGGCAAGCTCAGCGGAACCAAGGTTCCCGTGCCGGACGGCGATGTCGCCGACATGGTGGTCGTCGTCGCCCGCAGCGGTGGCCAGGTCAGCCTCTACCTGGTTGACCTGAACGGCCCGGGCGTCACCCGCGAGGCCGTCGACACCATCGACCCCAGCCGCAGCCAGGCCCGCATCAACTTCGACGGCGCGCCCGCCGAACTGCTCGGCGCGGCCGGCGAAGGCTGGCGCATCGCCGCCGACGTCATGGACCGGGCCGCCGTGCTCGTCGCCTTCGAACAGGTCGGCGGCGCCGACCGGGCGCTGGAAATGGGCCGCGACTATGCGCTGGAGCGCATGGCCTTCGGTCGCCAGATCGGCAGCTTCCAGGCGGTGAAACACATGCTGGCCGACATGTATGTCGCCGCCACCCTTGCCCGCTCGAACGCCTACTACGGCGCCTGGGCGCTCTCGACCGGTTCGCCGGAACTGGGCGTCGCGGCGGCCACGGCGCGGGTCAGCGCCACCGACGCCTTCCAGCACTGCGCCAAGAACAACATCCAGGTGCACGGCGGCATGGGCTTCACCTGGGCCTTCGACTGCCACCTCTATTACCGCCGGTCGAACGCCCTGGCTGTCGGCCTCGGCTCCAAGTCCACCTGGGAAGACCTGCTTATCGAGCGCCTTCGCATGCGCAACGACTCTCCGGCCGCGGCCTGATCTGGAGCGAATGACATGAACTTCGACGACACCCCCGAAGAAGCCGCCTTCCGCGCCACCGCGCGCGCCTGGCTCGACGCCAACGTGCCGCATGAGCTGGAGGCCGATCTGAAAAAGAGCGGCTTCGCCAGCATGAACGTCGGCGGTCGCGACCCCCTGGAACTGTCCAGGGAATGGCAGGCGAAGAAGGCCGAGGCCGGCTGGGCCTGCCTGCACTGGCCGCCCGAATACGGCGGCCGTGGCGCCACCCCGATCGAACGGGTGATATGGGGCCAGGAAGAGGGCGTCTTCGGCGCCCTGTCCGGCACCTTCATCATCGGCCACGGCATGTGCGGTCCGACCCTGATGGCCTGGGCCAGCGAGGAGCATAAGCGCCAACTGCTGCCGACCATGGCCAGCGGCGAGCACATCTGGTGCCAGCTGTTCAGCGAACCGGCCGGCGGCTCCGACCTCGCCGGCCTGCGCACCCGCGCCGAGCCGGCCACGGACGGCAGCGGCGACTGGATCATCAACGGCCAGAAGATCTGGACCAGCGGCGCCCAGCACAGCGACTACGGCATCCTGATCACCCGCACCGACCCGAACGTGGCCAAGCACAAGGGTCTGACCATGTTCTGGCTGGACATGAAGTCGCCCGGCGTCGAGGTCCGCCCGATCAAGCAGGCCAACGGTCAGTCGGGCTTCAACGAGGTCTATTTCACCGACGTCCGCATCCCCGACAACCAGCGCCTCGGCGCTGTCGGCCAGGGCTGGACGGTGTCGCTGACCACGCTGATGAACGAGCGGCTGTCGATCGGCTCGGGCATGTCGATCGGCTTCCCCGAGCTGTTCGACTACTGCAACAGTCTGCAGACCGCCGACGGCCTGGCCATCGAGGATCCGGCCGTGCGCACGCGGCTGGCCCAGTATGCGGTCAAGTCCAGCGGCCTGAAGTACACCGGGATGCGGGCCATCAGCGCGCTCAGCAAGGGTGAGACGCCGGGACCGGAAAACAGCATCGGCAAGCTGGTCGCCGGCGCGACCATGCAGGAGCTGGCGACCTTCGCGCTGGACCTGCAGGGGCAGGCCGGGGTGATCAGCGGTGATGACCAGAGCGAGGCGGCCAGCCGCTTCCAGGCCATGCTGCTGCGCTCGCCGGCCACCCGCGTCGAAGGCGGCACCGACGAGATCCTGCGCAACATCATCGCCGAACGGGTGCTGGGCCTGCCCGGCGACATCCGCGTCGACAAGGATGTGGCGTTCAAGGACATCCCGACCAGCGGTCGGGGCTAGAGGCCGACTGGGCCCGTCCAGCGGGCGGGCCCTGTTCCTTTCTAGACAGCAAGAAGGCCGGGCGGCGAGAGCTGCCCGGCCTTCTCCATGTCGTGACGACGGCTTGTCTTCAGAGCATCCAGCCGGCGCTGTCGCCGGTGACGTCGCCGTTGATCTTCAGCTGGTAGTCGGCCTTGGTGTCGCCGTTGACGTCGAGGCGGATCAGGGTGACGCCGCCGGAGAAGGACATGGTCATCTGGCCCGCCTGCTTGCTGAAGACGCTGACCAGGCTGAAGGCCTGTTCTCCGGCCAGCAGGCTGTTGGCGTCGATGGCCGACAGGTCGAGGATGTCGCCCTCGGCGGTCGAGAAGTCGAAGATCTGGTCGCTCTCGAGGATCGGCCGGCTCATGCTCTCGCCGAGCACCCGGAAGCTGTCGGCGCCGAGGCCCCCGCGCAGCAGGTCATTGCCCGTGCCGCCGATGATGACGTCGTCGCCGTCGTGGCCGTTGAGCTTGTCGGACCCGCCGCCGCCGCTCAGCTGGTTGGCGCCGCTGTTGCCCTGCAGGGTGTTGGCGTCGCCGTTGCCGGTGGCGTTGAGGTCGGCCGAGCCCTGCAGCTCACCGGCCTCGATGTTGGCCGCCAGCAGGCTGATCGAGACCGTGCTGCGGATGATGTCATAGCCTTCGCCGGCTGCTTCGGTGACCGTGTCGCCGACGTTGTCGACGATGAAGACGTCGTTGCCGACGCCGCCGGTCATGCTGTCGGCGCCCACGCCGCCGTCGAAGTAGTCGTTGCCTTCGCCGCCGAGCAGGATGTCATTGCCGGCACCACCGTCGAAGCGGTCGTTGCCGGCGCCACCCTCAAGGGTGTCGGATCCCTCGCCGCCGAACAGCTTGTCCGCCCCGATGCCGCCCGAGATGGAATCGTCGCCGGCGTCGCCGTTCATGATGTCGCCGCCCGCGCCACCGAGCAGGCTATCCCCGCCGGCGCCGCCGTAGAGCACGTCGTTGCCGTCGCCGCCGTCCAGGATGTCGGCCCCGCCACCGCCGTCGAGGGTGTCTTTGCCGCCGCCGCCGGACAGGTTGTCGCCGCCCGCGCCGCCGATCTGGCTCTCATCGCCGTTTCCACCGACGAAAGTCACCGTTTCGAACCGGCCGTAGATGACATAGGCCGCCCCCAAGGGGGAGCTGTTCCCAAAGAAGACCGGCGCCCCGACGATGATGTCATTGACCCCGTCGCCGTTGATATCGCCCCCGCCGGAGACGCTGCGGCCTGCGGTTGACCAGGCGGCCGCGCCATCGATCCTGAAGCCGTTCGAGCCATCCAGGGTGCTGACATTGATGTCCGTAAAGCCGCCCGTCCGGCCAAAGATGACGTAGGCCGCGCCGGCGCCTTGGCCCACATTGCCGACCTGGTTTCCGCCAACGATCAGGTCGTCGATCGAGTCGCCGTTGACATCGCCGATGTTGGAAACCGCAACGCCGGTCTTGTCCTCACTGGCCGCGCCGAGGATCCGGAATCCCTCGCTCGCGCTCATGGTGACGAGGTCGAGGCTGGAAGACCAGCCGCTGGCCTTGCCGAAGACAATGTAGGTCAGGCCGGAGTTGCTGGCCGCGCCGGTGCCGTAGTTTGATGCGATCATGACATCGTCGAACCCGTCGCCGTTGATGTCGCCGGCGCTAGAGACCGCCCTGCCCATCTCGCGACTTGTCCCAAGCGGAGTCAGGAAGACGGTGTCGCTCAGGGTGTTGATGGTCTGCAGACCGGTGAGTGCCCCGGCCCGACCGAACACCAGATAGGCCCCGCCGGTATTGCCCTGGGTCTGGGACGCCCCGACAATCAGGTCGTCATATCCATCGCCGTTGACATCGCCTGCGTCCGAGACCGAGTAACCCAGACTGTCGCCGCCGCCCGTGTCGGCCGTAAAGTGCAGGATGCTGGAATCGCTCAGGTCGAGATTGGCCGAGAAGCCGCCCGCCTTTCCGAAGATGACGTAGGCGCCGCCCGCCGGCGGGCTGTAACCGTCAAAACCATCGTTGCGTGCGCCGATGATAAGGTCTGCAAATCCGTCACCGTTGAAGTCTCCCGCGCCGGAAACTGCGCTGCCAGCGTAGCTGTATTGCGGCGTTCCGGTGATCGCAAAGCCGTTGGCCCCGTTCAACGCCGTCAGATCGACGGATGTGAGTGAGGCGCTCCCGAAGATTACAAAGGCGGCGGGGTCCCTGCCGGTTGTGCCGAGGATGAAATCATCGAAGCCGTCGTTGTTGAGGTCGCCGACGCCCGACAGCGCGGTTCCGAGATTCTGATAGTTCGACACGCCGTTGATCGCGAAGCCCTGGCTGCCCGAAAGCGAAGACAGGGCCGTGGTTGCGTCGAAGGGCGTGGCCCCCGAGCGACCGAACACGACATAGACCGTGCCACGCTGGTCGCCGCCCGCGGCGCTCTCCCGTGCGCCGATCAGGAAGTCATCATAGCCATCGTTGTTGAGGTCGCCGGCGTTCGCGACAGACCAGCCCGTCTTGTCCTGTGGGACCGGTGCGACCAGTTGGAACCCGTCAGTCCCGTTCAGGGTTGCAGCGGTGACGACCGAAGAAAAGGCAGGCATGGAATCCCCCATTTGAGCATAGGGAACACGGTTCCCGCAGATCGGCTTTTAGCTACGACTGGGTGACTGTAAATCTGTCTTCTGCATGCAATGTGTTTGGTCTGCGATTTGTTGGTCGCGTAAGCGCAAAATGGGTGCGGAAAACAGCTTTCTTTAGTCTTGGTGTTTGTCCGTCCTTGCCTCGCGCCCGAAAGGCCAAACCCTCTTGCCTTCCGCCGGGTCCAGCGGCGATCCTTATGGAAGGGAGAGCTGCATGATCGATTTCGACCTGACCGAAGAGCAGGCCATGATCCGCGAAAGCCTGAAGGGCTTCGCGGCCGAGGTGTTGGCGCCGAAAGCGCGGGCTATCGACGAGGCGGGCGAGATGCCGGCCGAGGTGATTCAGGCGGGCTGGGAGCTGGGCCTGATCGCGGCCTCCATCCCTGAGGAATACGGCGGCGCCGGCGGCGATCGGTCCTGCATGACCAATACGGTCATTCTGGAAGCCCTGGGCGGCGGCTGCGCCAGCCAGGGCGCGGCGATCATGGCGCCCCTGCAGTTCGTCAATGCTCTGATCGACTTCGGGACCGACGAACAGAAGGCCGAGCACCTGCCGAAGTTCGCCGGCAATGAACCTGTGGCGGCCAGCCTGGCGATCCAGGAAGGGCAGTTCGGGTTTTCCGCCGAGAAGATGCGGACGACGGCGAAGCGCAGCGGCAACGGCTTTGTGCTCAACGGCGAGAAGCGGCTCGTGCCGTTCGGCGACCGGGCATTGCATTTCCTTGTGCTCGCGCAGGAAGAGGACGGCGCCGTTCAGGCCTATATCGTGCCGCGCGACACCAGGGGTCTGACCGTGGCGGCCGAGAGCGGCTCGATGGGTCTGAAGCCCCTGCCGCAGTCGAAGGTCACCCTGGACAGCGTCGAGCTGCCCGGCTCGGCGCGGCTCGGCGGCGACGCCGGCATCGACGCCCTGAAGCTGGTGAACCAGGCCCGCATCGGCGCCTGCGCCCTGGCCGTTGGTCTTGCCCGCCAGGCGACCGACTTCGCCATCCCCTACGCCAAGGACCGCGTCGCGTTTGGTGAGCCGATCGGCAAGAAGCAGTCGATCGCCTTCATGCTGGCCGACATGCATATCGAGTGCGAGTCCATGCGCTGGATGGTCTGGAAGGCCGCCAGCCTGCTGGAGCATGACGATCCGGGCGCCGCCAAGGCGGTGGTGCTGGCGCAGGACTTCGTGCGCCGCAAGTCGATCAAGATCGCCGATGACGCCCTGCAGATCTTCGGCGGCCACGGCTTCATCCGCGACCTGCCGCTGGAGATGTGGCTGCGCAACGCCCGCACCCTGACCGTCCTCGACGGTCCGGTCTCGGTTTAGGAGAGAGACGATGGCTGACTTCCGCTTCTCCGACATCGACCAGCAGATCCTCGACAAGGTGGTCGAGGTCGGCAATTCGACGCAGGCGCACACCCGCTACTACGAGGACCACGAGCACGAGACCCCGCCGGCCAGGCTCGAGGGCGAGCGCGGCTTCGAGGAGGTCTTCCCCCTGTTCGGCCAGCGCAAGCCCGACGACACCCCGATGATGACCTTCATGATGGCGGTCAGCATCGCGCGGGGGTCGGCGCGCGGGGTGGTGCGGGGCCTGGGCCTCGCCATGCCGATGGGCAAGGCCAGCGGGCTTGGCAACGCCGCCCTGCAGTCGGCCGGTACGCCTGAACAGAAGGCCAAGTGGGGCGATCTGTTCCTGGCGATGTCGATCACCGAGCCCAACGTCGGCTCCGACACCAAGGCCATCCAGGCGACCGCGTATCTGGACGGCGACGAATGGGTGATCAACGGCGACAAGATCTTCGTCACCGACGGGGTCAAGTGCGACGGGGCCATCGTCTGGGCGACCATCGACAAGTCGGCGGGGCGGGCAGGGATCAAGTCGTTCCTGGTGCTGAAGGGCGCGCCCGGCTTCGAACTGGTGCGCCAGGAGAAGAAGCTCGGTATCCGGGCGTCCGATACCGCCGCCTACAGTTTCCGCGACTGCCGAGTGCCGCGCGACAGCCTGCTGGGCGGCGATGAGACCGTGCCCAAGGACGGCGGCTCGGCCGGCTACAAGGGGGTGATGAAGACCTTCAACATGACCCGGCCCGCGGTCGCCTCGGGCGGCGTCGCCAAGGCCAAGGGGGCGTTCGAGTTCGCACGCGAGGCGCTGGCGGCCGAGGGGGTCGAGGTGGACTGGAGCAAGAGCTTCAATCAGCGCTCGGCGGTCGAACAGAAGCTGATCGAGCTGGAGGCCGACACCGAGGCGGCGGCCCTGACCGTGCTCCACGCCGCCTGGCTCAGCGACAAGCGCCGGCCCAACAACCTCGAAAGCTCGATCTGCAAGGCCAAGGGCGGGGATGTCTGCCGGACGGTCACGCAGGGGGCGATGGAAGTGCTGGGCGGCATGTCGATCAGCCATGACCATGTGGTCGAGAAGTTCCTGCGCGATGGCCGCATCAGCGACATCTACGAGGGCACCGGCCAGATCCAGCGGTTGATCATCGCCCGTGAGATCCTCGGGTACTCGTCCGAAGAGCTGACCTGAAGTTTCCTTCTCCCCTAAGGGGAGAAGGATCATGTCCGTTACCGCGTCGGCGTGGCGTGGGCGGCGCCCCGGAAGATGGCGTTGAGGAAGAGGACGTCCATGCCCCGCTGGAAGCCCCGGGCGGTCGGGTCCTGGGTGAAAGCGATGACCTGGCCCCGGCCCAGCTCCTGGATCATGACCAGCGGCTTGAAGGCCAGCTGCTGGCGGGTTTCCTTCCAGAGATAGCCCGCCACAAGCAGGTCGTCGGCGGCCGCGAAGCGGGCGACGTTGACCCCCTGGTCGAGGCGCAGCGGGGTGTAGATCGAGCTGCCGCCGGCCAGGATGTTGACGGTGGGCGAGACGCCGGCCCCCAGCCAGTGATCGCCGTCGACCACCGCCTTCGCCACCACGCCGGGTGAGGAGGCCGGGCCGCTGTCGACCGGCCGCAGGGCGGCGTCATAGGCGGATGCGTCCTTGATCAGGGCGCCAGGGACGGCGGCCTTCTTGCCGTCGATGCCTTCCGGGGCCTTTTCGCCCGCGGGGGTGGCCAGGGTCTCCAGCCGGGCGGCGATGAGGTCGACGTCCGGATCGGCCAGCAGCTCGACGGCGCCGCCGAGCGCGATCAGCACCCCGCCGCGCCGGACCCACTCCTTGATGGCCGCAACGCCGCCGGCCCCGAGGCGAGCGCGGTAGTTTCCACCGTCGGGCAGGATCAGCACCTGGTAGCGGGCGAGGTCGGCGGCCCCCAGCCGGTCGGTGCGGATGACGCTGACCGGATAGTCGAAGCCGCGCTCGATCAGGTAGCGCGTCGCCCCGGCGGCGGGCGCCGAGGTCGGCTGGTCCCAGGCCATGGCGATGCGCGGGGCGACGAAGGCCGGCGAGAACTCCGAGCCGAAGCTCGGGCCCTCTGTGACCCAGCTGTCCTCGACCCCGACGGCGATGGCGCCGGTGCGGGCGGTGAGGGCGTCGAGCCTCTGGCGCAGGTCGGCCGGGTTGCCGGCGGCCGGGATGACCAGCGAGCCGGCGGCCCAGGCGCGGCCGCCGACGGTAAAGCTCTTCTCCGGCGAGCGGACGCGGATGTCCTGGCGCAGGGCGCCGGCCAGCAGGGCCATGGCCTGCGAGCCGGGCGGCACGATCCAGGCGACCGGCCGTTCGGCTCCGGCGACGTAACCCTTGCCGATCTCATCCACGGTCAGCAGCCGGCCGGACGGCGCGCCCTTGCAGCGCTCGGCCGGGGTGTTGAACAGCGGCGGCAGGGCCCAGCCGGTGACGTCGTACATCTCGGGGGCTAAGCCCTTGGCGCGGCGGCGCTCCTGCTCGGCGATGAACTGCGGGGTCATCGAGACGCTGCGGTCGAACAGGACCTGGACCAGCCGGCCGTGCGGCTGGCCGCCATCGATGATGTAGGTCCCGGCCTCGTAGGTCTTGCCACAGGCCTTGATCGCCGTGTCAGAGCGGCTGACCTCGATGCCCTGGCGGACCAGAAGCTGGGCCAGGCGGTCGGCGGCGCCGGGATCGGCGGCGGTGCGGGGCAGGATCCAGCTGCCGGCGGCGCGGGCCTGGGCCATCGAGGAGACCTGATAGCTGTAGAAGTCGTTCAGCAGCCGCTCGCGGTTATCGGCGGCGGTCTGGATGGTCGAGAGCGAGATCAGGAAGTGGTTACGGGTGGCGTCGGCCAGGGTCAGCAGTTCGCCGGTCGAGCGGAGGGCGGCGAGGCCCCGCACGCTGGCCTGCTCATAGGTCATGGAGACGGCGCCGAAGTAGCTGGGCCAGTTGTCGCCATAGCCCGGATAGAAGGCGTCGTAGCTTTCGCGCGTGAAGTAATCGACGCCCTCGCGGTCGAAGACGGCGGCGTGGTTGCGGCCGAACAGGGCCCGGCTGCGGACCTGCGCCTCGGGCAGCAGGGGGTTCAGCGGATCGGCTTCCGGCGGGAAGAAGTAGGTGGCGTTGGTCCCCATCTCATGGGCGTCGGCCACCACCTGCGGGTACCACTGGCGCATCAGGGCGCTGTGGCCGCGGGTCTCGGGCTGGGTCTGGGCGAACCAGTCGCGATTGAGGTCGAAGAGGTAGTGGTTGAAGCGGCCCTGGGGCCAAAGCTCGGCCCGTTCGGCGGAAGAGGCGTCGGTGTCCGGTTCCAGGCCGAAGGCGGCCTGGTAGCCGTTGATGAAGCGGTCGCGGCCGTCGGGGTTCTGGGTCGGAACCATGATGACGACGGTCCGCTCCAGCCACTGGGCGACGGCCGGATCGCGTGAGGCGAGCAGGTGGCGGGCCGTGGCCATGGCGGCCTCGGCCGGCGAGGTCTCGTTGCCGTGGACGCTGTAGGCCAGCCAGACGATGGCCGGCTGGTCGGCCATGATGGCGCGGGCCCGGGCCGCATCAGTGCGGCGAGGATCGGCCAGGGCTCGCGCATTGGCCTGGATCTCGTCCAGCCGGCCGATGTTGCGCGCCGAGCTGATCACCGCATAGGGCAGCACCCGGCCTTCCCAGGTGCGGCCGTAGTCACCCATGCGCATGCGGTCGGGCGCGGCGGCGGTGAGGGTCTCGAAATAGCCGCGCACATCGGCCGACAGGGTCAGCCGCTCGCCGAGGTCATGGCCGATGATGCTCTTCGGCTGGGGGATAGCGGCGTCGTAGCTGGCGCCGGCTGTCCAGACCGAACGCGGCTTCTCCTGCGCCGCGACCGGCAGAGCGACCGCCAGCGTGAGCGCCAATGCGACGAGACAACGAACCATGGAAAACATCCCCAGACCTAAGGCAGGCAATCTGCGCCACCAGCCGCAACGCCGTCCAGAGGTTCGGACGACCCAAAACATGGTCAGTTGCGAATGCGTTGCATCCCCGCCTGACATCGGCTAGAGAACGCGAATTGTTCGCAATCGGGTTCGGGGTTCTGCCTTGTACGTCTGCAACTGTAACGGCATCCGCGAACGCGACGTGCGCCAGGCCATCGCCGCCGGCGCCTCGCGTCCGGCCGAGGTGTTCAGGAGCCAGGGCTGCCAGGCCCAGTGCGCCAAGTGCGTCTGCGAGATGCGCCAGATGATTGACGAGAGCCGCGAAGCCCTGCGTTACGCGGCCGAGTAGGGCCTGTTACTGTAGTCGCGAGGCATTCGCGAAGATTTGTCTGCTAGCGAGAAACGTTCGCACAGATTGCAGTTGCGGCCCGGCCCGAAGCGAGGGCAAGACCTCTTCAATTGAACCTTGAGGAGTCACGCCATGAAGGGCGATCCGGCCATCATCCGCATTCTGAACGCGGTCCTGACCAACGAGCTCACGGCGGTGAACCAGTACTTCCTGCATGCGCGGATGTACCAGCACTGGGGCCTCAACAAGCTGGGTCAGATCACCTACGACGAATCGATCGGCGAGATGAAGCACGCCGACAAGCTGATCAAGCGCATCCTCTTCCTGGACGGCCTGCCCAACCTGCAGGACCTGCACAAGCTGAAGATCGGCGAGACGGTGCCCGAGGGCCTGGCGGCCGACCTGGCGGTCGAGAAGGGCGGTCGCGAGACGCTGATTCCCGGGGTGAAGGCCTGCGAAGAGGCGATGGACTACGTCAGTCGCGAACTGCTGGTCGAGATTCTCAGCGACACCGAGCACCACATCGACTTCCTCGAGACCCAGCTGGACCTGGTCCGGCAGCTCGGCGAGCAGAACTACCTGCAAAGCGCCATGGGCGAGCTGCAAGGCGAGGGTCACTAGAGCGGAGCCTGGTTCGAGGGACCCGGTCCGGTCGCTCAGGTTTGTTCGTGGTCACGCGTTCCGACAGTCGGTCACCCCTTGTCGGAACGCAATCCCGGGACGGCCCGCCACCGGCGGGAAGCGGTCTGGAGTTTCGGCAGGAACAGATCGGCGTCCTGCCCTGGGTTGCCACGACAAGGCCATGTCTCTGGATGATGCTGGCAGGACTTGAACCGCTTTGCCCCGGGGTGACATCTTGCGACAACCCGTCCTTTCGACGCCCCGGAACCGTCAACCGCCGACCGGCGTTGAGCCGGAGGCTCCGGTGACGGTAGACCGAGGGAGACGACCTATGCGCTATGAAATGGGCCCCGAGGGGATGGTCGAGGTTCACCCGGAGCCGTCGACCACGGCCGGGCATGTGCTGCTGGGCCTGCTGCTGGCCGGCGGGGCTGTCGCCCTGGCCGAAGTGATCGCCTCGCGCCGCAGTGTTGTCGAGGAACCCGACTACATGAGCGAGTACGCCGAGGCGCAAGGACCGGTCAGCAATCCGCCCAAGGCGGCCTTCGCGGTCATCTGGCCGTCGATGTTCACCGCTCTGACCATCTCGGGCCTGCGGGTCTGGAATTCGCCGCAGGGCGCAACCCGAACCCGCGCCCTTACCCTCTGGGGCCTGGTGCAGGGTTTTTCCGCCGCCTGGATGGCGCTGGGGCCCAAGCGGGTCGGCGGTCGTGTCGCTGTCGCCGTCGCCTCGGTCGTTGCGGGCGCGGTCTATGCCTACCATGCGGTCAAGGTGCAGCCGCCGCCCGGCGCGGTCGCCGCCCCGACGCCCGGTTGGATGGGCATCGCCACCCTGCTGAAGGACCAGTGGGACCGGCGGGTAAACCACCGCGGCCATGACCACGGGCCGACGGTTCACTAGGCTCTATTCAACCTCAGGATTTCAACCAACGCCCCGGCCTTCTCCGCCGGGGCGTTTGCGCGTCGGCGCAGCAGGGCGTCTGCGGCGGCGAACACGGTGACCAGGCTGCTATCCTGGTCGGGCAGGGCGCGCACGCCCTCTGGTCCGAGGATGGCCCGCATCCAGTGCTCGCGCGGGCCGCCGGAGGGCAGGTCGGCGGCGAGGATGGCCGGCTCCATCAAGGGGCCGGCCGCGCCGCCCGACATCGCCGCGATCAGGGGCTTGAGGAAGAGCTCTGCGCAGACGAAGGCGCTGGCCGGGTTGCCCGGCAGGCCAAGCACGCGGCGACCGTCGGCCAGGGTCCCGAACCAGGTCGGCTTGCCGGGGCGCACATTGATGGTCTCGACCAGCAGCTTCAGGCCCAGGCGTTTCAGGGCCGGCTTGACCAGGTCGTAGTCGCCGACCGAGGCGCCGCCGACGGTGACGATCAGTTCGACGTCCTCGCCGGCCACGGCATCGGCGATGGCGTCCTCGTCGTCGCGGGCCGGGGCCAGCCGGTGGGCGAGACCGCCCCAACGGGCGATCATCGGCACGAGGCCGGCGCTGCCGCTCTCGAAGATCTGGAAGGGTCCCGGCTGGCCGCCAGGCGAGACCAGTTCCTCGCCGGTGGCCAGGATGGCGATGGTCGGCCGGGCGCTGACCTGCAGGCTCTCCCGCCCGGCGGCGGCGGCCAGGGACAGGCGCCACGGATCGAGCCGTGTCCCCGCCGCCAGCAACAGGGCGCCGGCCCGGAAGTCGCCGCCGGCGCGGCGAATGTTGGCGCCGGGCGAGGGCGGGTGGGTGATGCGGACGCTGTCGCCTTCCCGCTCGGTGTCTTCCTGGATGACGACCCGGGTCGCGCCGGCCGGCACGGCGGCGCCGGTGAAGATACGGACGGCCTGGCCCGGTTCCAGGCGGCCCGCGTAACCCCGACCGGCGGCGCTCTCGCCGGCGATGGTCAGCTGATCGCCTTCAGCGGGGTCGCCGATGACCGCCCAGCCGTCCATGGCGGAGGCGTCGAAGGGCGGCTGGTCGCGGGTGGCTTGGATGTCCTCGGCGAGCGTCGCGCCATCGGCTTCAGAGAGGGGGAGCGTCTGGGCGCCGGTGCGTGCGGCGGCGCCCAGCATGCGAGCGCGGGCGTCTTCGACGGTGAGGTTCTTGAGCGACATGCCCTCTTCTATCGTTTCGCGCCTAACCGACGAAGGCGCGCTCCAGCACGTAGTCGCCCGGTTCGGCGTTGGAGCCTTCGACCAGGCCGTGGCTCTCGCAGAGCGCGGCCATGTCCTTGATGAAGTCCATCGAGCCGCACAGCATGATGCGGTCTTCCTCACGGTTGAAGGTCGTGCCCTCCAGCCCGAGGTCGCGGAACAGCTGGCCCGAACTGATCAGGTCGGTGAACCGGCCCTGGCGTTCGAACGGTTCGCGGGTGACGGTCGGATAGTAGATGAGCTGCTTCCGCGCCTCTTCGCCGACCAGCGGGTCCTCGAAGATCCCGGCGGTGAACAGGTCGCGGTAGGCCAGTTCACTGACCTCGCGCACGCCGTGGCCGACGATGACCTGTTCGAAGTTGGAATAGGCGTCCGGGTCGCGGGCCACCGACAGGAAGGGCGCGAGACCCGTGCCGGTGCCGAACAGAAACAGGCGCTTGCCCGGCCGCACGGCGTCGAGCACCAGGGTGCCGGTCGGCTTCTTGCCGAGCACGACATCGTCGCCGGGCTGGATGTGTTGCAGGCGCGAGGTCAGCGGTCCGTCGGCCACCTTGATCGACAGGAACTCCAGTTCCTCGGCGAAGCTGGGCGAGGCGATGGAATAGGCGCGCAGGATCGGCCTGGTCTCGCCTTCCGCCGGCGGCAGGCCGATCATCACGAACTCGCCCGAGCGGAAACGGAAGGTGTCCGGCCGGGTGATGGCGAAGCTGAACAGCCGGTCGGTCCAATGCTTGACCCACAGCACCTTCTCCAGGTTCTGGGCGGCGGAGGGGGTCCAGGCCGGGGCAGTGGCGGCCGGGGCGGCGGCATCCGACATTCGGGGGTCCTTAGAAATCGCGCGCGGGGAGGCGCTTAAGTATCGGGTTTCCATGTGGCCCCGATGGCCGTGATGTCAACGCAAGGATGCTGGGGGCGGGTTCAGGGATGCTGCCCGCATGCCGCCACGTCATACTTGGCGCCGCCGCCGCGCCTGCCTAGCGTGCCGCCAAAATCAG
>JBILYE010000045.1:0-18132 GCA_044377925.1 Caulobacter sp.
GACGGCCTAGAGCACGTCAGGCGGAAGTGTAAGCGGTTCCGCCGCCCGGACGTGCTCTAAATGTTTGATTCTAGACCCTTTTGATCAGGTTTTGATGCGTACATCAAAACCTGAAATGGTCTAGCCACCGCACCCCTCGGCCGCCGGCGCCTTGTCGAGTTCCGCCCTGGCGAGCGCCATGTCGGCCGTGAAGGCCGGCTCGGCGTGCAGGCGGGCCACCGTCGCGGCGGCCATCAGCTGACCGGCGGTGACGTCGCTCTGGAAGTGAACGCCGCAGATCCAGCGGCTGTCGCCGAATTCGCGGCCGCGGGTCAGGGCGGGGGTGGCCTTGTCCGGCGCCAGTTCGGCCAGCACCAGGCCCCAGGCCATGCCGGCGGCGGCGTGGCCGCTGGGGTAGGAGCCGTTGGTCTTCATCCACTCCTCGCGGACAACGCAGAGCCTGGCGTCGTCATGGCCGATCATCGGCCGGTCGCGCTGATACTTCTTCTTGGCGGCATTGGTGCTGCCGCCGGCATCCAGCACGATGCGGTCGAGCAGCTTCGACAGCACCGGGGTCCTGGCGACGCTGATCTCCTTGCCGATGGCGCAGGAGAAGGAGCGGTGAGCCTTGTCGCCGAACAGCTCGACATCGGCGATCGCCTGGTTCCAGCGGGGGGTGCCTTCCAGTGAGCGGCTGGCGTCAAAGGCCGCGCGGTCGGCCTTGGCCTGGTCGGATCCCGGCGCCGGCGGCTGGCCGACAATGGTGACGCTGTCGGGCAATTCGGTGGAGGGGAGATAGCCGCCAGCCGGTCGCACCGCGGGAGCGGGAGCCGCTGTCCCGCCGGTCTGCGCCACCGCGCCGAAGCCCAGCATCGCCACCCCGGCGACGACCAGCACGCCATGCCCGAATGCCTTTACCGACATCACCATCCTCCCGAAATTCGTTCATGCGACAGACCGCGCGCCGGCCTTCGCGTCAAGCCGCTTGACGACTAGATATGTTATTTCATAACACTCCTCGATCTTTCGTGGAGCCTCTCCCATGCGCCGATCCCTCGCCCTCCTGGGCGCAAGCCTGCTGACCCTTGCCGCCGCGGCGCCCGCCCTGGCCCAGGCTCCGCCGGCCGCCGGTTCGCCGGAAGACGGCGATGTGTCCGAGGTGGTCGTCACCGCCGCGCCCTTTGCGATTTCCGAAGACTCGGCGACCACCAGTGTCGCCATTGTCGACCGCGATGCCCTGGACCAGGCTCCGGCGGGCGGTTTGGGCGATCTTCTGGGAGGACTGCCTGGCCTGCGATCGACCAGTTTCGGCCCCGGCGCCAGCCGCCCTGTTGTGCGCGGCCTGGCCGGCCCCCGTGTTTCCGTGTTGACCAACGGCGTCGGCCTGATCGACGCCAGCGCCCTGTCCCCTGATCACCAGGTGGCCTCCGACCCCGGCGAGGCCGAGCGGGTCGAGGTGCTGCGCGGGCCAGCGGCCCTTCTCTATGGCGGCTCGGCGATCGGCGGGGTGGTCAACATCTTCGACGACCGCATTGCCCGCAGCCTGCCGGACCGCGCGCTCAGCGGCCGGTTCAACGCCTCGGCCAGTTCCGTCGACGATGGCCAATCGATCTCCGCCGCCTTGCGGCTGACCACGGGGCCCATCGTCTTCTCATTCGACGCCCTCAGCCGGGAGAGCGGCGACTATCAGATCCCCGCCTATCCGGAGTCGCGCCAGCAGCTCGACGCGGAGGGAGAAGATCCCGAAAAACCCTTCCCCAAGCGGCTGGAGAACTCGTCGGTAAAGCTGGACACCTTCGGGCTCGGCGTCTCCTTTGTCGGAGAGGAGGGCTACTTCGGTCTGGCCGTGAAGTCCGTCGACACTCGCTACGGGGTCCCGGGCCACGCCCATGAAGAGCCGGCCGTTCCGCCGCCCGTCCCCGTGGAAGAGGAGCCGGTGACCATCGGCCTGATGCAGACCCGGCTTGATGTTCGCGCCGAGCGCAATGTCGCCTTCGGACCATTCCAGACGGTCCGCTTCAGCGGCGGCTACGCCGACTACACCCACACAGAGTTCGAAGGCGCCGAGACCGGCACGGTCTTCATGTCGGACGGCCTCGAGGGCCGGCTGGAGCTGGTCCAGATCGAGCGCGGCGGCTGGAATGGCGCGGTCGGCGTCCAGGCCTTGCGCCGCGACTTTGATGCCGCCGGCGACGAGGCCTATGTCCCGCGCACCCGGATCGATGAACTGGGCGTCTTCACCCTGCAACGGGTTGATCTGGGCGGTTGGGGTTATGAGGGCGGGCTGCGGTTCGATCGCCGAACCCTGGACAGCGTCGCCGGGCAGCGCGAATTCGACAACGTCTCGGGTTCGGCGGGGCTCTTCGTCAGGCCGGCCGACAACTGGTTCGTGGGGGCCAGCCTGTCGCGCACCGGCCGTGCGCCGACGGAGGCGGAACTCTTCGCCGACGGGCCGCACCTGGCGACCCGGGGTTATGAGGTGGGGGACGCCGACCTCATCGAGGAGGTGGCCACCTCCCTCGAGTTCACGGCCCACTACAAGGGCGACCGTCTCGGCGCCGACCTCCACCTCTATGCCGTGCGCTATGATGGTTTCATCGACCTCATGCCGACGGGCCTCGAGATCGACGACCTGCAGGTGTTCAACTACGTCCAGACCGACGCCGAATTTCAGGGGCTTGAGGCCGAGGCAAGCTGGATCGCCTGGCGCGATGGCGGCCGCAAGCTCAGCCTCGAGTTCGGCGCCGACTATGTGCGGGCCAGCACCGACATTGGGACGCCGGCCCGCATCCCCCCCTGGTCGGTGACGACCCGGCTGGTCTGGGAGGGGCCGCAATGGACGGGCCGGCTGGAAGTCCGTCACGTGGCCGAACAGGACCGCGTGGCGACCTTCGAGCTGCCGACCGACAGCTACACCCAGGTCAATCTGAGCGGCAGCTGGAGCCCGCCCGCCCTCAAGGGGGCGAAGCTCTATGCCGAGATCCGCAACGTGACCGACGAGGAGATCCGTGAACACGTCTCCTACCTCAAGGATCTCGCACCGCAACCGGGCCGCAATGTGCGGGCCGGGATCGCCTGGCGCTTCTAGCCCCCGATCCTAAGCAAGCACGGTCTTGCCGTTGCGGATCACCGTCACCCCGCGTTCCTTCACGCGGGCCTCGAAGGAGATGACATCGCCGTCCTGCCACAGGTCGACGGCGATGGTCTCCCCGGGGAAGACCGGCGAGGAGAAGCGGACCTGGTGGCTCTTGATCCGGGCCGGGTCGAAGTCGGCGTACTCCTGCAGCACCGCCCGGCAGGTGATGCCGTAGGTGCAGAGGCCATGCAGGATAGGCCGGGGGAAGCCGGCCATCCTGGCGATGTTCGGGTCAGAGTGTAGCGGGTTGCGGTCGCCGGACAGGCGGTAGATTAGCGCCTGGTCGGGGCTGGTCGAGATCTCGACGGTCTTGTCGGGGCTGCGGGTCGGGACCTCGTGCGGCTCGGGCGCGCCTTCCGAGGGACCGCCGAAGTTGCCGTCGCCGCGGGCGAAGGTCGAGCCGGTCAGGGTGGCGATCTTCTCGCCGGTCTTTGCATCCCGCAGGATGGTCTCGTTGTAGATGACCGCGCCCTTGTCGCCCTTGTCGTAGGCGCCGATGACGCGGCCCTCGGCGGTGATCTGCGCCTCGGCCGGGAAGGGGATGTGGAACTCGCACTTCTGCTCGCCGTGGACGACCATCAGGAAGTTGATCATCGAGCCGATCGCCGGCCCGGCGCCCCAGGCGACCACGGTCGCCATGGTCGGCACGGCCTTCAGACCGCTCTCGTAGACGAAGGGCAGTTCGGTCTCGTTCATCGGATCGCCGCCCAGGCCGATGCCAAGGGCATAGAGCATGGTTTCGCGGTCGCCCCATTGGTAGGGGGCGGGCTCGCTGGTCAGCGACAGGATCTCGGGGTAGCGGATCGGCATGGACGTCTCCCTCTTTCGACAGATCAAAGCGCTGTTACGCAGGGTCGGGCAAGAGGCGCCGCGGGCATAAGATCGCCTGAGGGGCGGGCGCGATTGCCGGGTTCCGCTCAATCGGATAGAAGCGCCGCTCCACCCTTTCCGGCCGCAAGAGCCGCCCGCTAGCCAGAGTGCCTAATGGAAACGTCCACCGTCACCAACGTCAGCCCGGTCGCCGGCAACGTCCTGTTCTACAACTCGCCCGAGCCGCTGAGCAAAGAAATGCACGGCAAGATGGGTGTGAAGCAACTGGCGGGCCCGTTCGCCTTCGCCGCCCAGGGCCATGTTGTGCCGCTGACCGTCGCCGAGTTCCAGTTCGCGGCCCTCTGCTTCCCGATCATCTTCGCCGGTGAACAGCGCCAGCCGCTGGCCGTGCTGGGCATCAACCCGGGCGACAACCTGTTCGTCGACGCCGCCGGCACCTTCACCAACGGCGTCTACGTGCCGGCCTACATCCGTCGCTACCCCTTCGTCCTGGCCCAGGACGAGGCGCAGGGCCGGATGATCGTCTGCATCGAGCGCGGCGCCGAGATGTTCGACGAGACGACCTTCGACGTTCCGCTGTTCGACGAAGCCGGTGAGCCCAGCACCTACACCCAGAACGCCATCAAGTTCTGCGAGGACTTCGAGGGCGAGCGTCGCCGCACCGAGAACTTCGTCAACCTGATCAAGGAGCTGGACCTGCTGGAAACCAAGCAGGCCACCTTCACCCCGACCAACCCGGACGGCACGCAAGGCGCCACCGTGGTCATCGCCGAGTACTTCGCCGTCTCGGAAGAAAAGATCCGCGGCCTGTCGGCTGAGAAGCTGGTCGAGCTGCGCGACAACGGCGCGCTCGAGCGCATCTACAACCACATGACCAGCCTGGCCGGCTGGGACCGCCTGGTGGCCATCGCCTCCGAGAAGGCCGCCCAGCAACAGACGGCCGGCAACGCCTAGGCGTTTTCGACCCCCAAGATTGGAAAGGGCCGGTCTCGCGACCGGCCCTTTTCATTTCAGCGCGCGAAGACACTCCGGGTCAGGCAGCTGAACACCAGCCGGCCGGCTTCATCCAGCAGGTCGTGCTGGGCGATGATGATGCCCTTGCCCTCGCCGACCGCGTCCTTGCCCATCACCGTCATCCGCCCGCGCATCAGTTCGCCGGCCGGCGGGTTGCGGCTCCAGCGCATGGCGTCGACCCCCAGCCGCTTGGTCTGGGCCCAGCGGTCGCCGGCCTCCAGCTCCAGGCGGGACCAGATGGCGTAGATCATGGCGTCGGGCGCGCCCTGGGCCTTGTCCCAGCCGGGGGCGAAGGCGGCGATGAAGTGGTCGATCGCTTCCTCGTTGACGGCCGTCACGCCGAGCGAATGGACCTGACCGATTTCAAAGTCGTCGAAGGAGGCGGGCATCGATCCTCTTTAAGGTTCGGGGGAGATCTGAACGAGCAGCTTGCCGTCGTGGTCGCCGGTGAAAAGCCGTTTCACGGCGTCGGCCGCATTTTCCAGCCCGTCGATCACATGCGCCTTCCATTTGAGCTGGCCTGACGCCACCCAGGGGATCAGCTCGGCCATCGCCTCACCGGCCCGGGGCAGGTAGTCGATGACGATGAAGCCCTTGATCAGGATTCGCCGCATCAGGACGCGGGCGAAGTCGCTGGGGCCCGGCACGGTGTCAGTGGCGTTGTAGGTGCTGATCATGCCGCAAAGGGGCATGCGGCTGAAGTTGTTCATGCGGCCGATGACGGCGTCCATGATCTCGCCGCCGACGTTCTCGAAGTTGACGTCGACGCCGTCCGGGCAGAGCCGGTCCAGCGCCGCGCCGACGTCCTCATTGCGGTAGTCGATGGCCCCGTCGAAGCCGATCTCCTTCAGCCAGGCGCATTTGGCCGGACCGCCGGCGATGCCGACGACGCGGGCGCCCTTCAGCTTGGCGATCTGGCCGACGATGGAGCCGACGGCGCCGGCGGCGGCCGAGACGACGACGGTGTCGCCTTCCTTGGGCTTGCCGATGTCCATCAGGCCGAACCAGGCGGTCAGGCCGGTGGCGCCCAGCACGCTCATCCAGGCGGTCAGCGGCACGCCGGGAATCTGCGGCACCGGGGTGACCATGCCGCCGTGGGCGATGGAATAGAGCTGCCAGCCCGACAGGCCGGCGTTGACGATGTCGCCGACCTGGTGGCGGTCGGAGCGGCTCTCCTCGACGACGCCGATGGTGCCGCCGCGCATGACGTCACCGATCTCGACCGGCGGCAGGTACTGGTCCTGGTCACTCATCCAGATGCGGTTGGTCGGATCGAGCGACAGGTAGATGTTGCGGATCAGGACCTCGCCGTCCTGCAGCTCGCGGGTCGGCTTTTCCACGAACTCCAGGTCGCCGGCGGCGATGTCGCCGCTCGGCCTGCGCTTGAGGATCCATTGACGATTCGTCGGCATGCCCGTCCTCCCATTTTGTCCCACAGTGAGGGGTTGGCGGTGGGGAAGTCGAGCCCCTTCGACGGGGACTCAAGCTGAGCGAGCGACGGAGTATCGCGCGCCCGAATTGGGGCGCCCCCTCGGCGATAGAGCATTTGGTTAACCACAGTGTCCCAAGGTTTGTCCCAGTACCCTGCGTCACTCACGATCCTCAGCAAGAAGGCCCATCGATGACCCAGGACCCGCAACTCCAGGAACGCCTCGATTTCCTGAACATCGATTCGGCGGCGCGGGAGCGTCTGCGAAGCATCCAGCCGGTCATCCGAAAGGAAATCGGGCCGGCGCTCGACGCCTTCTACGCCCAGGTCAGAGCCTTCCCCCACACGCGTGGCTTCTTCTCCGATGACCGCCACATGGATGTCGCCGCCGGCCGTCAGCGCAACCATTGGGAAATCATTGCATCGGCTGACTACGGCCCCGCCTATGTCGCCGGTGTCCAGGCCATCGGCCAGGTCCATGCCCGTCTCGGGCTGGAGCCCCGCTGGTATATCGGCGGATACGCTCTGGTCAGCGAGCATCTGATCAAGGCCGTGATGAAGGACAGTTGGCCCAAGGGGCTGTTTACCCGATCCTCCGACGCGGAGACGGCTGGAGGGCGGGTGGTGGCCCTGGTCAAGGCCATGCTGCTCGACATGGACTTTGCCATCAGCATCTATCTCGAGTCCTTGCAGAAGGCGCGGGACGAGGCCGAACTCGTGAGAGTTGAGGCCGAGAAGCGCCAGACCGACATGCTGTCTGCCCTGGACGACGCTCTGGCGCGCCTGGCGAGGGGCGACCTCACCGCGCGGCTGGATGGCCATGTCGCCCCCGAATTCGAAGGCTTGCAGAAGAACTTCAACACCGCGATCGAGGCCCTGGATTCGGCGATGCAATCGGTGGTCGGATCCACCGGCGGCATCCGCACGGGCGCCAACGAGATTGCCCAGGCTGCCGACGACATGGCTCGCCGCACCGAGCATCAGGCCGCCAGCCTGGAAGAAACGGCGGCGGCGCTGGACGAACTGACCGCGGCGCTGCGGCGATCATCGGAGGGGGCCGGGCAGGTCGCGCAGGTGGTGACGACCACCCGCGCCGAGGCGTTCAAGTCGGGCGAGGTGGTCGGTCAGGCCGTCGAAGCGATGGGCCAGATCGAATCGTCGAGCCGGGAGATCAGCCAGATTATCGGCGTCATCGACGAGATCGCGTTCCAGACCAATCTCCTGGCGCTGAATGCGGGCGTCGAGGCGGCGCGGGCCGGCGACGCGGGAAGGGGCTTTGCCGTGGTCGCCTCTGAAGTGCGGGCCCTGGCCCAACGCTCCGCTGACGCGGCGCGTCAAATCAAGACCTTGATCACCGCGTCCAGCCAGCAGGTTGGTCATGGCGTGAAGCTGGTCGCCGAGACCGGTGAGGCGCTCAAGCGGATCATCACCCGGGTCGAGGAGGTCGATGGTCTGGTCTCTGAAATCGCCGCTTCATCCCGCGAGCAGGCGATCGGCATCAACGAGATCAATACGGCCGTCAACGAGATGGATCAGGTTACCCAGGCCAATGCCGGCATGGTGGAACAGGCCAGCGGCGCCAGCCGGTCGCTGATGGGTGAAATGAACACCCTCAATGCGCTGGTCGCCACGTTCAGGATCGGCGGCATGGCCGCCGTCGCGGAGGCCAACCGCTATATCGAGGCCTCCCCCGCCCGCCATTCACCTGCACGTTCGGCCGGCTTCTCAAGGCCAGCCCTGACGAGAGGCGGCGCCGCGTTGGCCATGGCGGCCCCGGCGGACGAGTGGCAGGAGTTCTGACCGCCGACTCGCCTCGCCTGGGGTTCCGCGCCATATAGGTCGCATGCGCGCCCTCCTTGCCGCCCTTGCCGGGCTGTTCCTTCTGGCCTCCCCCGCCTGGGCGGCTCCGGTCGATACCGGCCACCTGACGATCGAGTTGGTCGCCCAGGACGCCAGCGTGGCGCCGGGCACGACCGCCTACGTCGCCCTGCGCCAGGATATCGACAAGGACTGGCACACCTACTGGCGCAATCCCGGCGACAGCGGCGAGGCGCCCAAACTGACCTGGACCCTGCCGGCCGGCTGGACCGCCGGCGAGTTCGTCTGGGCCACGCCGAAGACCCTGCCGTTCGGGCCGCTGACCAACTACGGCTATTCGGGCGAGGTCATCCTGCCGGTTCCGATCTCGGTTCCGGCGAGCGCCAGGCCGGGTCCGGTGACGCTCGAGGCGGTTGTCGACGTACTGGTCTGCGAGAAGATCTGCATTCCCGAGACCGGCAAGGTTTCGATCACCCTCACCGTCGCCGACGAAGCGCCGAAGCCTGACGCCCGCTGGGGTGCGGCCGTGGCCGGCGCTCTGGCCGCCGCGCCCAAGCCGGCGGGTCTGACAGCGACCTTCCAGAACGGCAAGACCCTGACCCTGGCCGTGGCCGGCGGGCCGCTGAAGGGCGCCGATATGAGCGGGGCCTGGTTCTTTCCCTTCCAGCCGACCGTCCTTGATCACGCCCAGGCCCAGACCGCCGAGCGGGGCAGTGACGGCCTGACCCTGACCCTGCCGCCTGGCTACGCCTTCCAGGCGGGCAAGCCGCCGGCCGTGATGGACGGCGTGCTGGTGGTCGGCGACAAGGCCTATGAGATTTCCGCCGCGCCCGGTCCCGCCCCGGCCGGGGTGACGGGCCTGGGACCGCCCGGGGCCAAGGGCGGCGCCGCCTCCGCGCCCAAGGCCGGTCTGCTGATCGCCGCCCTGACCGCCTTTCTCGGCGGGCTGATCCTCAACCTGATGCCCTGCGTTTTCCCGGTCCTGTCGATGAAGGCCGCCTCTCTGGCCGGCCATGCGCACGAAAGCCGCGCCGCCCGCCGCCAGGGCCTGGCCTACGGCGCCGGGGTGGTGACGACCTTCCTGATCCTCGCCGGCGTTCTGATCGGCCTGCAACTGGCCGGGCAGCAGGTCGGGTGGGGCTTCCAGCTGCAGTCTCCGCCCGTTGTCGGGGTGCTGGGCCTGTTGATGCTGGCCGTGGCCCTCAACATGTCCGGCGTCTTCGAGATCGGGACCAGCGTCCAGGGGGTCGGGTCCGGCCTTGCCCAGCGCGGCGGTCTGGCCGGGGCCTTCTTCACCGGCGTTCTGGCCGTGGTCGTTGCCAGCCCCTGCACCGCGCCCTTCATGGCCGGCGCGCTCGGCTTCACGATCGGCCAGCCGCCGATCGTCGTGCTGGCCGTCTTCCTGGCGCTGAGCCTCGGTTTCGCCGCGCCCTTCGTGGCCCTGGCCTTTGCGCCGGGTCTTCTGAGGCGGCTGCCCAAACCCGGGGCCTGGATGGACACCCTGCGCAAGGTGCTGGCCTTCCCGATGTACGGGGCGGCGGCCTGGCTGCTGTGGGTGCTGTCGCAGCAGACCGATGCGGCCGGTCTGGCCCTCGCCCTGATGGGTCTGCTCACCGGCGCCTTCGCCCTTTGGCTCTGGGGCCTCGGTGCGAAGCTGTGGCGGCAGGCGCTCGCTGTCCTCCTTCTGATCGGGGCCGTTGCCCTTGTGCTGCTACCGGGGTCGGCGGCGCCGACCAGGACGGGTGAGGCCGCCTCGACCGCTGCCCTGCCGTCCGAGGCCTGGTCCCCTGCGCGGGTGGCGGCGCTGCGGGCCGAAGGCCGGGTCGTGTTCGTCAACTTCACCGCCGCCTGGTGCGTCAGCTGCCAGGTGAACGAGAAGGTCGCCCTGTCGACCTCGCAGGTGGCCGACGCCCTCAAGGCGGCCAACGGCGTC
The DNA here is from genome assembly GCA_044377925.1 of Caulobacter sp. Classification (GTDB taxonomy): domain Bacteria; phylum Pseudomonadota; class Alphaproteobacteria; order Caulobacterales; family Caulobacteraceae; genus Caulobacter. The sequence continues at coordinate 10,141 of JBILYE010000045.1, forward strand.
TACCTGAAGGCCGACTGGACCAACCGCAATGCCGAGATCGCCGCCGCCCTGGCCGAGCATGGCCGGGCCGGGGTGCCACTCTATCTCGTCTACGGACCCGGCTCCGAAGAGCCACAGATCCTGCCTCAACTGCTGACGCCCGGCATGGTCGCCGAGGCGCTGGACAAAGCCGCCAAGCCCAAAACCTGACCAAGGGAGCTGACCGCCATGACCCTGACCCGCCGCTCGACGATCGCCGCCGCCCTCGCCCTGCCGGCGCTGGGCCTTCCGACCCTCGCCCTCGCCAAGGCCGCCCCTGCCTTCTCGGTGAAGGACATCGACGGCAAGGTCCGTAGCCTCTCCGAGTTCAAGGGCAAGGTCGTGGTCCTGGAGTGGGTCAACGAGGGCTGCCCCTATGTGAAGAAGCACTACAGCGGCAACATGCAGGGGCTGCAGGTCTCGGCCGTGCGGGACGGCGCGGTCTGGCTGACCATCTGCTCCTCGGCCAGGGGCGAGCAGGGCTACTGGGCCGATGACGCCGCCGCCAGGAGCTGGATGACGGCGAGGAGCTGGGCCGGGACCGCCGTGCTGATCGACGAGGACGGCAAGGTCGGCAAGGCCTACGGGGCCAAGACGACGCCGCACATGTACGTCATCGATAAGGCCGGCATGCTGGCCTACCAGGGCGGAATTGACGATGTGCCGACCAACAAGGTCGAGGATATCAAGCGGGCGAAGAACCTGGTGGCGGCGGCTCTGGCCGACGTCAACGCCGGGCGGCCGGTGGCGACGCCCTTCAGCCAGCCCTACGGCTGCGCGGTGAAGTACGCCTAGCCGCCCAGGGCCGCGCCGAGGATCGGGAAGACCAGCAGCAGGGCGAAGAAGGCCCAGGTGGCGCGGACGGCGCCGCGCCGGATGCTGATCCACAGGCCGGGAACGGCGACGAAGGGGGTCAGCAGGCTGCCGGCCGCCAGGGCGACGGGCAGGGGCTGATCCATGATGCCGCCGCCGGCAGCCTGCATCCACAGCCAGGCGCCGCGGAAGACCGCCTCGCTGACGGCGATGCCGCTGACCAGGATGGCCAGGAACAGAAACAGGACGCGGTTGAGGGCTTTCATGCCGCTTGCCTAGACCGGCGGGGCCGGCGGGGCGGTGATGACCTCGACGTTGTCGTTCAGCAGGTAGGCGAGATCGGTCAGGGCGGCGTCGCGGGCGCTGGCGTTGGCGGCCTCTTCAACGGCTTTCAGCTTCAGCGGCAGGTCCTCGCTGATGCCGCGCAGGATGCATTTCAGGTCGCCGTCCGTGCCGCGTTCCTTCAGGGTGATGTGGCCCTTCATGTCGAGGGCGGCCAGTTCGCCGACCCGGCCCTTGAAGGCGGCGAACTCGGGACCCGGCAGGGGCTTGCCCTTCCAGTCGAGGGTCTCGGCCTTGAGCGAGCCGGCCCGGGCGATGATGTCGGCGAACAGGGGCTCGGTCGTCAGCGGGGAGGCGGGGGCCATGGCCACGGCCGGGGCGGGCGACGCGGCGTCCGTGGCCCCGCTCCAGGAGGCCAGCCAGAGCATGGAGGCGGCGACGACGGCTTCGCAGGACATGGCGATCCTTTTCGAGGGACGATAGTTACTGTTGCGCGTGACCATGCCGCAGCGTGGTAAATGCGCCGTTTACGATTGCCGGAACCGCCATGACCGAGACCCCCGCCTGGACCGCCCTGAAAGCCGCCGCCAAGGCCGACGGGGCGCGGCGCATCCGCGACCTGTTCGACGCCGAGCCGGACCGGCTGGCCGGGCTGACCTTCGAGGCGGCGGGCCTGATCCTGGACCTGTCCAAGCAGCCCTGGAGCCGGGAGGGGGCGACCGCGGCGGTCGAGCTGGCCGTGGCGGCCGGGGTGGAGGCGGCGCGGGAGCGGCTGTTCAACGGCGAGATCGTCAATCTCACCGAAGGGCGGCCGGCCATGCATATGGCGCTGCGGGCGGCGGCGGGGGCGGACTTCCAGGCGGCGGGCAAGGCGGTCTCCGAGGAGGTCGAGGACGTCCGGGACGCCATGCAGGACTTCGTGGCGGCGGTTCGGTCGGGGATGGCCGGCGGGGCGACTGGGAAGCCGTTCAAGGCGGTGCTCCATATCGGTATCGGTGGCTCGGACCTCGGCCCCCGGCTGATCTGGGAGTCGCTGCGGCCGCTGAACTCCGAGATCACCCTGCGGTTCGCCGCCAACATCGACGGGGCCGAGTTCGCCGCCGCGACGGCGGGGCTGGATCCGGAGGAGACCCTGGTCGTCGTCGTCTCCAAGACCTTCACCACCCAGGAGACCCTGGCCAATGCGCGGGCCGCCAAGGCCTGGCTGGAGGCGAAGCTCGGGGCGGGCAAGGCCGACAGTCACCTGGCGGCGGTCAGCGCCAATCCGGCCGAGGCCGGGCGGTTCGGGGTGCCCGAGGACCGGGTGTTCGCCTTCCGCGACTGGGTCGGCGGGCGGTATTCGGTGTGGTCGGCGGTGGGGCTCTCCTGTGCCATCGGGCTGGGCTGGCCGGCGTTCGAGGGGCTGCTGGCCGGGGCGGCGGCGATGGACGAGCATTTCGAGGGCGCCCCGCTCGACGCCAACATGCCGGTGATGCTGGCCCTGGCCCATGTGTTCAATCGCAACGGGCTGGAGCGGCCGCTGCGGGCGGTTGTGCCCTATGCCCGGCGCCTCGCGCTGTTTCCGGCCTATCTGCAGCAGCTGGAGATGGAATCGAACGGCAAGCGGGTGACCCAAGGCGGTCTGCCGGTGGCGCAGGCGACGGCGGCTTCGGTGTTCGGCGATGCCGGCACCAACGGCCAGCACGCCTTCTTCCAGCTGCTGCACCAGGGGACCGACGTCATTCCGGTCGATTTCATTGCGCTCGCCGAGGACCACGAGGGGCCGCGCGAACATCGAAACATGCTGCTGGCCAACGCCATCGCCCAGGCCGAGGCGCTGATGATCGGCCAGGAGAATTTGAATGAGCCGCATCGCCACTTCCCGGGCGACCGGCCGTCGAGCTTCATCCTGATCGACCGGCTGACCCCCGAGACCTTGGGGGCGCTGATTGCGCTGTATGAGCACAAGACCTTCGTCGAGGGGGTGCTGTGGGACATCGACAGTTTCGACCAGTGGGGGGTGGAGCTGGGCAAGGTCTTGGCGGGACGGGTGCTGCGGGAACTGGATGGCGGCGACGGGCCGGGGCACGACCCCTCGACGGCGGCGCTGATCGCCCGGCTGGCGCGATAGGCCTATCGAAGCGGGAAACCATTATACCGCGCCGGCGAGGACTACATTCAAAGGCGCGATTCCGGGGTTGGACGTCGAAAGGCCCGGCCCTGTTGGTTTTTCCGTAGCCTGAACGGCTGGGAATGTAGGTCGGAACGTAGGTCGGGCGTAGCCCGGGCAGCTGTGAATGTAGGTCGGTTTGTGCGCGGTGCGGGCTACAGTGGCTCGCCGGATTTGCCGCACGGGCAAACGTGCGCTGGGCTGGTCGAAAATCGTTATGTCTAGACATATTCATGTTGCGATCTGCCCGGTCGGCCGCCGGGCGTGCGCCTTCTCCCGCGTGGGGAGGTTGGCGCCTCGCCTGTCCTCCGCTATAGCCCCTCCCCGATGACCGCCCTGTCGCACCATCACGCGCACCACCACACCTTCCCTCGCGGGACGGGTCGGGTTCGCGCGGCTTAAAGCCAGCCCCCTTCACCGCCCCGCCCGATGCGGATGGGGCGAGCGCTCCATCCGGTCTGAAAACACCGACCGATGGACTGCCCCATGACTGACGAAACCTTCCGCCCCGAAGCCCGCGCCCCTCGCGGATTCGCCGACAAGCGCGCGGCCCAGCTGCGGGCCGAGCGGCGGATCGTCGAGCAGGTGTCGGCGGTCTATGAGCGCTGGGGGTTCGAGCCGCTGGATACCGGGGCGTTCGAATATGCCGACGCGCTGGGCAAGTTCCTGCCCGACAGCGACCGGCCGAACGAGGGCGTCTTCGCCCTGCAGGACGACGACGAGCAGTGGATGGCGCTGCGCTACGACCTGACCGCGCCCTTGGCCCGGTTCGCGGCCCAGAACTGGGAGACGCTGCCCAAGCCTTACCGGCGGTATGCGTTCGGGCCGGTGTGGCGGAATGAAAAGCCGGGGCCGGGGCGGTTCCGGGAGTTCATCCAGTGTGACGCCGATACGGTCGGCTCGGCCCGGCCGGAAGCCGACGCCGAGATCATCGCCATGGCGGCCGAGGGGCTGGAGGCGGCCGGGCTGCCGCGCGGGACGGCGGTGCTGCGGATCAACAATCGCAAGCTGCTGAACGGGCTGCTGACGGCGGCGGGCGTCGGAAACGCCGGGCAGAAGCTGGCCGTGCTGCGGGCCGTGGACAAGCTGGACCGGCTGGGGTCGGACGGGGTGAAGCTGCTGCTGGGCGAAGGGCGGCTCGACGAGAGCGGCGCCTTCACCAAGGGCGCCGGGCTGGCCGGCGCGGCGGTGGATCAGGTGCTGGCCTTCCTGGAAGCCGGGGCGGGCGACAACGGCAGGACGCTGGACGCGCTGTCGGGGATCATCGGCGGGTCGGCCGAGGGGGCCGAGGGCATCGAGGAGCTGGGGAAGATCGCGGCGGCGCTGAAGTCGCTGGGCATCGACGAGAGCCGGGCCAGCATCGAGCCCAGCATCGTGCGCGGTCTGGAATACTACACCGGGGCGGTGTTCGAGGCCGAGCTGCTGCTCGACACGGTCGATGACAAGGGCAAGCCCGTGCGGTTCGGCTCGATCGGCGGCGGCGGGCGCTATGACGACCTGGTGGCGCGGTTCACGGGTCAGCCGGTGCCGGCGACGGGCTTCAGTTTCGGGGTGTCGCGTCTGGCGGCGGCGCTGAAGGCGGCGGGCCGGGAGGAGGCCGGGGCGACGCGTGGGCCGGTGGTGGTCATCGCCTTCGACGCCGGGCAGATGGGCGAATACTTCGGGGTGGCGGCGCAGCTGCGCAGCGCCGGGATCGCCGCCGAGGTCTATCTAGGCTCGTCGGGCATGAAGCCGCAGATGAAGTATGCCGACCGGCGGGGCGCCCCGGCGGCGATCATCCTGGGCGGCGACGAGATCGCGGCCGGGACGGTGACCATCAAGGACCTGGACCTGGGCCGGGCGCTGGCCGCCAACATCGAGAACAACGACGCCTACAAGTCGGCGCGGCCGGGGCAGCAGACGGTGCCGCGCGACCAGCTGGTCGCCGCCGTGCGCGCCATCGTCGACGCCTCGCAGGGAGAGGTGAAATGAGGCTGGAGCGAACCGTTCCGCCGGCGGCGCTGGCGGCCATTCGCGCCCCCTTCGAGGGGGCCGGAGAGACCCTGGAGACGCCGGTGCTGCAGCCGCTGGCGCTGTTGCTGGATCTGGCCGGCGAGGCGATGCGGCCGCGCCTGTTCGTGGTCCAGGCCGAGGGCGGCGAGGAAGCGGCGCTGCGGCCGGACTTCACCATCCCGATCGCTCGGGCCCACATTACTTCCGGCGCCGCGAGCGGACGCTACGTCTATGAGGGCAAGGCCTTCCGGGCGGCGGGCGGCTCGGCGCGGGCCGAGGAGTTTCTGCAGCTGGGCCTGGAGGTCTATGGCGGTGACGACGCGGCGGCGACCGACGCGGAGATCCTCAGCCGGGCCTGGAAGGCGGCGGCGGCCGGCGGGCGGGGCGACCTGTCGCTGATGCTGGGCGACGTCAGCCTGTTCTCGGCCCTGGTCGAGGACATGGCCCTTGAGCCGGCCCTGGAGGCGCGGCTGAAGCGGGCCTTCAACCGGCCGCGCCTGCTGGGCGCAGAGCTGAACCCGGTGACGGATGCGGACGTGGCGCCGCAGAGCCGGCTTGCCGGTCTGCTGGGCGGATTGGGCGAGGCCGAGGCCGTCGCCCTGCTGGAAGAGGTCTGGAGCCTGGCGGGCGTGTCGCCGGTGGGCGGCCGTCCGACGGCGCAGATCGCCCGGCGGCTGGCGGCCCGGGGCGGCGAGGGCGCGCGAGCCCGGCTGACGGAGGACCAGATCGGCCGGGTGCGCGCCTTCCTGTCGATCGAGGATGCGCCGGACATCGCCCTTTCGGCCCTGGCCGGCCTGGGTGGCGCCAGGCTGGAGGCGCGGCTGGGTGGGTGGCGGCGGCGGCTGGAGCTGCTCGCCGAGGCCGGCGTGCCGCTGGACGCGGCGCGGTTCGGGGCCGGCTTCGGGCGGGCCTTCGGCTACTACGACGGGGCGCTGTTCGAGGTGCGCAGCGCGGCGCTGGGGGCGGAACGGCCGCTGGCGGCCGGCGGGCGCTACGACGGGCTGGTGACGCGTCTGGGCGGAAACGGAAGCGGCGCGGCGGGCTGTATGGTCCGGCCTGCCCGGGCCTTTGAGGGGGACGGGGAATGAGTGTCATCCTGGGTATCCCGTCCAAGGGGCGGTTGAAGGAACAGGTCGAGGCCTGGCTGGCCGACGCGGGGCTGAAGATCGAGGCCGACGGCGGCGAGCGGGGCTATCGCGCGCGCATCGTCGGGCTGGACGGCATCGAGGTGCGGCTGATCTCGGCGGGCGAGATCGCCCGGGCCCTGAGCAGCGGCGAGGTGCATCTGGGCATCACCGGCGAGGATCTGCTGCGCGAACAGGGCGATGATTTCGAGGCGCGGCTGCTGCTGCTCAGGGCGCTGGGCTTCGGGCGGGCCGATCTGGTGGTGGCGACGCCGCAGAGCTGGCTGGACGTCGAGACCATGGCCGACCTTGAAGAGGTGGCGCACGATCATCTGGCGCGGACCGGCCGGCGCCTGCGGGTGGCGACCAAGTATGTCGCCCAGACGCGCGCCTTCTTCGCGCGCCACGGGGTGGGCGACTATCGCATCGTCGAATCGGCGGGCGCGACCGAAGGGGCGCCGGCGGCAGGGGCGGCGGAAATCGTCGTCGACATCACCACCACGGGCGCCACCCTGGCCGCCAACCACCTGGCCATCCTGCGTGACGGGGTGATCCTGAAGAGCCAGGCGCAACTGGCGGCGGCCCTGACCGCCGACTGGAGCGGCGACCGACTGGCGACCGCGCGGCGGCTGCTGTCGCTGATCGAGGCGCGGGCGCGGGCGAAGCGGACCCTGACCCTGGTCTGGCCGGCGGAGCAGGATGCGGCGGCGAAGGCCGCGACCGCCGGGGTCGAGGCGCGGGGCGGTCAGCCGCGGGCCTCGGGCCTGCTGATTCCGCGGGCTGAACTGGCGGCGGTGGGGGCGGCGCTCGAATCGGCCGGGGTCGGACCGGTGACGGCGGCGGCGCCGGAGTATGTGTTTTCGCCGGACTGTCCGCCGTTCGAGCAGCTTGAAGCGCGGGTGGGCTGACCAGTTGCGAGCGGCTCTTAGTCATAATTGACGGTGGAGTCAGAAATGCTGGTGTCGGGGCGTTATTTTGACGGCGAAGTCCAAGGATCAACCTTTTTTCAGCCGCTTTTTCGCAGATTCTTGCGTGGCGAGGGCTTTGCAACCGTTGACAGGGGTAGGGAATTGTCGTCTTTTTGACTGGCGAAACAGGGCGGCCGACAAGAGCATCCCGTTTCCGGCGTTTCGGGGAGGAAACGCCCGCTTGGATCGAGTGATCGAGGAATGTTGGGCCCGTTGCGATTATCCCCCGCAACGGGCCCTTCTCCTTTTTGGGCGATGGCTCGCCGAAACTGACTCATCCGTCAAAATAAATGGCAATCACAGACTCTCCCCCCGCGAAGCGGGAGGAGGACAGATTTCGAGCCTAAGCGAGAAATCAGGAGGCGGGCCTCAGCGGCGGCGGGGAGGTTCCTCCTGAAGCGGGGTTGCCCCCCTCCTGCTTTGTCGCGTCCGCTCCAAAGCGGTCCTCCCCCCGCTCGCGGGGGGAGAGTTTCAAAGCCAACGAAAAAGGGCGGCCCTTGCAGGCCGCCCTTTCCGTTTCAGGCTGTCAACAGACCTACCAGATCCGGACCCGGTCTTCCGGCTTCACGTAGAGCTTGTCGCCTTCCTTGATGCCGAAGGCGTCGTACCAGGCGTCGATGTTCCGGATAGTGCCGTTGACGCGGTA
>JBILYE010000262.1:0-4818 GCA_044377925.1 Caulobacter sp.
GTTTCGAGCCGCGCGGGCCCATTGGGGACTATGACCGCGCTCAGGATGACATATAGAACCGCCAGCACGCCCACGAGCACCGCCACCGTTATCGCCCACCGGATCACATCGGGCCGCCGACCGGCCTTGGACACTTCGCTCATATGACCGACGACTCCTCGAAAAATTCCCCAGCCGGACAAGCCATGTGGGGCGGGCGTTTCAGCGCCAAGCCGGCGGACCTGATGCAGGCCATCAACGTCTCCATCGGCTTCGACCGCCGCCTCGCCGGCCAGGATCTGGCCGGCTCGAAAGCCCACGCCGCCATGCTGGCCGCCGTGGGGGCGATATCTAGCGAGGATGAGGCGCAAATCCAGCAGGGATTGTCGGCCATCGAGGCGGAAATGGCCGCCGGGACCTTCCCCTTCCGCGACGAGTACGAAGACATTCACATGAATGTCGAGGCCCGCCTGGCCGAACTGATCGGCGAGCCGTCCGGCCGCCTGCACACCGCCCGCAGCCGCAACGACCAGGTCGCCCTAGACTTCCGCCTCTGGGTCCGCGAGGCCTGCGACCGCACCGAGCAGCAACTCAAGGCGCTGCAAAGGGCCCTGATCGCCAAGGCCGAGCAGCACGCCGACGCCCTGATGCCGGGCTTCACCCACCTGCAGCCGGCCCAGCCGGTCACCTTCGGCCACCACCTGATGGCCTATGTCGAGATGTTCGGCCGCGACGCCTCACGGTTCGCCGACGCCCGGGTGCGCATGAACGAAAGCCCGCTCGGCGCCGCCGCCCTGGCCGGTTCGCCCTTCCCCATCGACCGCCACCGCACCGCAGCCGCCCTCGGCTTCGACCGCCCGACCGCCAACAGCCTCGACTCGGTCGCCAGCCGCGATTTCGCGCTGGAAGCGCTCGCCGCCGCATCGATCGCCGCCACCCACCTGTCGCGGCTGGCCGAAGAGATCGTCCTGTGGATGACCCCGCAGTTCGGCTTCATCAAACTGTCGGACGCCTTCACCACCGGCAGCTCGATCATGCCGCAGAAGAAGAACCCCGACGCCGCCGAACTGGCGCGGGCAAAGGTCGGCCGGGTGCTGGCCGGCTTCACCAGCCTGACGGTGGTCATGAAGGGCCTGCCGCTGACCTATTCGAAGGACATGCAGGAGGACAAGGTGCCGACCTTCGAGGCCTTCGACAGCCTGGAACTGGCCCTGCTGGCCATGGCGGGCATGGTCACCGACCTCGAGCCCAACACCGAGCGCATGGCCGCCGCCGCCGGCTCCGGCTACTCGACCGCCACTGACCTGGCCGACTGGCTGGTCCGCGAGCTGAACCTGCCCTTCCGCCAGGCGCACCACCTGACCGGCGCCGCGGTCAAAAGGGCCGAGCAGCTGGGCCTCGACCTGCCCGATCTTTCGCTCGACGAGTTGAAGGCGCTGGACCCGCGCATCACGGACGGCGTTTACTCGGTCCTCACCCCCGCCGCCTCCGCCGCCAGCCGGCAGAGCTACGGCGGAACCGCCCCCGATCAGGTTCGCCGCCAGATCGCCCGCTGGAAAGAAGTGCTCGCATGAAACACCTCCTGATCGTCGCCGCCGTCCTTCTGGCCCCCGCCCTGACCGCCTGCGGCAAGACCGGCGACCTTGAGCGTCCCGGTCCCATGTGGGGCCCTGACGAGCGCCCGCCGGCCGAGCGCGCCAAGGAAGAGGCCGCCCGTCGCGAGGCCTCGCAGAAGGCCAACAAGCCGGCCAAGCCCGGCAGCGACCAGGAAGTCCGCGACCCGGCCTCCAGCACCGCCAACATCCGCCAGCAGCCGATCGCCGGCACGAACGACCCGTTCGGCAAGCCTCCCCAATAGATGAACCACTTCGAGACCCGCTCCGGCGACCTCTACTGTGAAGACGTCTCCCTCGCCGCCATTGCGGCGGCGGTGGGCACGCCGGTCTATGTCTACAGCCAGGCCACCCTGGAGCGGCACTTCCACGTCTTCCGCGAGGCCTTGCGGGCCCACGCCAACCTCGGCGAGCCGCTGATTGCCTATGCGGTCAAGGCCAACGGCAACGTCTCGGTCCTGCGCGTGCTCGGCGCGCTGGGCGCCGGCGCCGACACCGTTTCCGAAGGCGAGATCCGCCGGGCGCTGGCCGCCGGCATCCCGGCCGAGCGCATTGTCTTTTCCGGCGTTGGCAAGCGTCCGCAAGAGATTGAATTTGCGCTCAAAACCGGTGTCGCCGAGATCAACGTCGAGTCCGAGCCCGAACTCGACCTCATCGCCGCCATCGCCAAACGCCTGGCCCTCCAGGCCCCCGTCGTCTTCCGCGTGAACCCCGACGTCGAGGCCGGCGGCCACGCCAAGATCGCCACCGGCAAGGCCGAGAACAAGTTCGGCGTCTCCTTCACCGAGGCCCGCCGGCTCTATGCCAAGGCCGCCGACCACCCGCATCTCAACCCGCTGGGCGTGGCCTGCCATATCGGCAGCCAGATCGTCGACCTGACCCCGTTCGAGCAGGCCTTCAGCAAGATGCGCGGTCTGGTCGAAACCCTCCGCGCCGAGGGTCACACCGTCGAACGCCTCGACCTCGGCGGCGGTCTGGGCGTCCCCTACTTCAACATGCCAGAGCCGCCCTCGCCGGCCGACTATGCCGCCATGATCGCCCGGGTGATCGGGGACCTCGATGTCCAGCTGGCCTTCGAGCCCGGCCGCATGATCGCCGCCAACGCCGGCGTCCTGGTCTCCCAGGTCCTGCACCGCAACGAGCGGCCAGAGGGTCGCAAATTCCTGGTCCTCGACGCAGCCATGAACGACCTGCTGCGCCCGGCCATGTACGACGCCTTTCACGACATCCGTCCCGTCGCGACCACCAACGCCGAGCCCGAACCCTTCGACGTCGTCGGCCCCGTCTGCGAAACCGGCGACACCTTCACCCGCGACCGGGTGATGCCGAGCCTGGACAGCGGCGACCTCGTCGCCTTCATGAGCGCCGGCGCCTACGGCGCGGCCATGGCATCCGAATACAACAGCCGGCCCCTGGTCCCCGAGGTCCTGGTCCACGGCGACAGGTTCGCCGTCATCCGCCGCCGCCCGACCTATGAGGAAATGCTGGCCGACGAGGCCCCGGCCGACTGGCTGTGATCGACCTCCCCGACATCGTCCGCCGCCGCGCCGAGCAGCAGGGCGAACCGGGGAAGGCCTGGCTGGGCGACCTTGACCGCACGGTCGCCGATCTGGCGACGGCCTGGTCTTTGACAATCGGCCCGGTCATGTCCGGCGGCACCGAAGCCCTGGTCCTGGAGGTCACCCGGTCTTCGGGCGCACCCGCTGTCCTGAAACTGCCCTATCCCGGCGCCGACCCCACAGACCGCGAACGCCGCGTCTTCCAGGCCGCCGCCGGCCGCGGCTACGCCACCCTCCTGGCCCACGACCCCGCCAGCCGCGCCATGCTGCTCGAACGTCTTGGCCCCATGCTCGACAGCCTCGGCCTCGCCCTCGACGACCAGATGGTCGCCATCTGCCAGACACTCCGCCAGGCATGGACCGCTGCGCTCCCTACCGAGCCGATGATGACCGGCCCGGAAAAGGCTGCTGATCTCGCAGCCTTCATCGAAGCGACCTGGCAGACCCTCGACCACCCCTGCCCTGAGCCCGTCATCGCCAAAGCTCTCGCCTACACGAAAACCCGCGCTGCCGCCCACGAACCCGCCAGGTGTGTCCTCGCCCATGGCGACGCCCATGGCTGGAACACCCTGGCTGACCCCACAAACCCCGGCGCCTACAAGTTCGTCGACCCCGACGGCCTGATCATCGAACCAGCTTACGACCTGGCCATCCCCATGCGCGAATGGTCAGACGACCTCCTCATCGGCGATCCGCTGGAACGCGGCCGCGCCCGCTGCCGGCGACTGGCGCAGCTCACAGGCCTCAGCGAAGAGCCGATCTGGCAATGGGGCTACATCGAACGCGTCTCGACCGGCCTCGCCTGTTTGCAATTGGGTCTGCCCGAGGGCCCGGCCATGCTGGCGGTCGCTGAAGCCTGGTCTCAGGCCGACGGCGGCCCATAGCGGTTCGCCTCAGCCTTCCCCTGCGTCACCAGGAAGACGAGCAGCAGGGCCAGCGCGGCGAGGTAGAGCACATTGTTGGCGAAGGCGATCAGGAAGGGGCGGAGGTCCGGATTGTCGCCGGTCCCCATGGTCTGCATCGCCCAAGGAAACACCACGAAAGCCGAGCCCAGCAGGATCAGCGGCAGAAACCCCCAGAACCCCGCCCGCCCGACGTCATGCAGCCGCCGGGTGAAGGCGGCGGCCAGCAGGACGAACATCCCGCCCATGACCGCCGCCATGCCGCCGAACATCTTGCCGAAGTCGGGCATCAGCTCGGGATGGTTGCCTTCGACGCTGACCTCCATGCCGCTGGTCGAATAGGTCACGTGGCCCCTGTCCGGGTTCTCCGCGACATACCGGCTCATCCGGTCGAAGCTGGCGTTCATCTCCGGCAGCATGACCATCGCCAGCCCGACGAAGGTCAGCGCGATGACCGCCAGCGCATAGGGCCAGAACAGGCCCCGCCGGTCACGCCCCTTGAACCGGGCCAGTCCGCCGATCCCGTGCTTCAAAGACTGCAGCATCAGCGCCCCCGACTCTCGCCCGCTGAGGCTAACCCATCAGTCCCACCAGGGGTATTGCGGCGGCATATCCCCCGAGACCTTGCCCGGAAACGCCGGCTTGCGCTTCTCGAGGAAGGCCGCCACGCCCTCCTTCACGTCCGGGCTCGCCCCCATCGCCATGTTGGCCGGGCCGTCGACGGCCAGCACCTTGAACAGGTCCGGCTCCCCCGCCGACCGCCAA
>JBILYE010000046.1:0-18096 GCA_044377925.1 Caulobacter sp.
CCTGGTGCTGGAGGGGGAGGACAAGCCCCTGCTGCCCGCCGAGCTGGAGGTCCATTCGCCGACCAGCGCCCACCTGACCATCCATGAGGGCCGCTACCACCAGGTGCGCCGGATGTTCGCCGCCGTTGGCAACCACGTCGAGGCGTTGCACCGCGACCAGGTCGGGGGACTCAGCCTGCCGGACGATCTGGAGCCCGGCCGCTGGCGGCTGATGAGCGACGAGGACGTCGCGCAGGTGTTTGCCGGATAGGCGCGGTGGTTGGCGGCTCCCGCCCCGCCGTGCTAGGGCGAACGCAGATATGCGGGGGCATTTTCAGATGATGATCAGGATATCGATGATTGCGGCCGCGCTGCTGGCCGGACTGGTTGTGGCCCATCCGGCCCCGGCCCGCGCCCAGGCGACAGGCCTGCTGACCCTGGAGGTCTGCAACGAAAGCGGTCGCGACACCACGGTCGCCGCCTCGTTCATTGAGCCCGGCGACACCCGCTGGGTGACGCGCGGCTGGTTCGCGGTCAGCAACGGCGGCTGCATGATCGTCGGCAGCACCAACAACGCCAACTTCTACATGTACGCCGAGACCCTCAATGACGGCGACCTGAATTGGGGGGGGCGACCACACGCTGTGCGTCCAGTATCCGGGCCCCTTCACCCGCTATGAGGTGAACGAGGGTCGGACCTGCGAGTCCTATGAGGAACTCGTTGGCTTCCAGCCGCTGCGCGCCGACCAGCCCGGCAAATACACCTGGACACTGGATCCCTAATCCAGTCCCGAGACGACGCCGTATCTGACTGAAAGCGCGGGGAACAACTGCGGGGCCCGCGCGCTACCAGATCAGAGCAATCCGGCGTCGTTTCCATGTCCTGCCTGGCCAAGACCGTCATCGCCTTCACCGCCTTGGCTGCGGCCGGTCTCCTGATGGGCGCCGGAACCGCGCAGGGGGCGAGCGGCCCCCAGGACGATAGCGTCTGCTCCGGCGCCGCCCCGGCCGACGGCCGGTTGCGCGGACCAGTGCTCCAGGTCGAGGACGGCGCCACTCTCTGCGTGGCCCTCGGCGCGACGCCCGACAGCTGGGTGCGGCTGACCCTGGCCGACGCCCCGCCAGGCGGCGGTGTCCAGCGGGCCTCCCGCACTGACGAGAACCCGCGCGGCGCCCTGATGGCCGTCGCCTTCAGCCAGATGGTCGACTGTCAGGTCCAGGCCGACGGCCGCGCCCTCTGCGCGCTGCAGGATGGCCGCTCGGTCGGCGCCCTGATGAAGACCCGGGCCGCCTGGGCGGCGGGCAAGGACTGGCGCTAAGCGACCCGCTCCTGCAACGCCACCGCGCCGTGCGGCGCCCGCACCTTGCCCTCATGGATGATCTAGGCGAACACGCCGCGCGGTTTTGAAGCCGGGGTATGGGCCGGATAGACGAGCGGCAGGTCGGATGGCGCGCCGCCGGTCGCAACGGGTTCGGAGTCTGCCTGACATCCCGGGTTTTCCCTTGTGTCTCTTGGTCCCGGGCGAGGTCAGCCTACAAGATGTTGGGGGTGAACAAAACGCGAAAGCGGCTGTTTCGCTGATTCGGTCATGCTCTGTTTCCGCGCTGTTCGGCGAGGGGTTAACAGGCCGGCGATTGGCGTTAACCCGGCCCGCCCTTGCGCAAGAGAGCCGTCGCCGTCAGCAGGGCCATGGCGGCGGCGGCGATCCACAGGGCCACGCCGCCGAGGCGGGCGAAGGCCAGGGCCCCGAGGATGGCGCCGGTCAGCAGGCCCATCCACAGCAGCAGCATCGGGACCCAGGCCCAGCGGTCGCCGCCGAAGGGGATGAGGGCCAGGCGCTTGCCGAGCTTGACCAGGGCGCCGGTCATGTAGGTGACGCCGACCGGCGCCTCGCCCTCCTCGGTCAGGACGGTGTTCTCGGCCCCCATGGCCAGGGCCAGCAGGGCGACGGTGAGGGCGCTGGCGCCAAGGGCGTGGCAGAGGGCGGCGGTGGCGAGGAGCAGGGTTACGGCGGCCAGCACGGCGGGGCGACGGACGGCGCCGGAGAGGCGACCGAGGACCGTTCCCGCGAACACCCCTGTGACGAACAGGCCAATCAGGGCCCCGGCGACAAGGGCGGGATGGGTCGACTGGGCCAGGCCTACCGCCATGCGGGTGGTGTTGCCGCTCATGAAGGAGACGAAGAAGCCGCCGGTCAGCAGGAAGCCGACGGCGTCGACGAAGCCGGCCACGGCCGACAGGGCGGCGGCCAGCAGGCGGGTGCGCAGGTCGGCGGTCCGCATGAGCTTGAGCTTTCCCTCCCGTGTGGGCTGCAGCTTACAGGATGGCGCGGGATTTCGTCTCGCCCGCTTCCAGGCAAGCAAACGCCCCGGAAACCCTGCGGTCTCCGGGGCGCGCCTTACGCTTTTGCGGTCGGTCGCCGGTTACGGGCGGCGATAGGTGGTCGGGTAGCGGTCATCGCGAACGTCCATGCGGACGGTGCGAGCGAGGCTGTCCAGGCGGCTGTTGATGGCGGCCATGCCGCGCGGGCCGAGACGGCCGCCGTTGTTGCGGCGCATCTGGGTGTCCGAGCGGGTGATGGACTTCAGGGTGGTCAGGGCGTTCTGCGACTCGCGACGGGTCAACTGACCGTCGTTGCGAGCGGTGCGGATGAAGTCGCCCAGCATGCTGGCCCGTTGGCGGGTGTCGCCGCCTCTCCAGGCCTGGCCGCCGCGATTGTCGGTCTGGACGTAGACCTGCGTCCCGCCGCCGGTGCGCATCCAGCGCCCTTGGCCATCGTAATAGCCGCGCGTCTCGCCAACCACCCAGCGGCCGTTGTCGTAGTAGCCCGGCTGGGCGTCGGCGACCCAGACGCCGTTGTTGTCGCGACGGCCGGGAGCCTCGCCACGCATCCAGCGACCGTTGCGGTCGTAGTAGCCCTGGGCCGGGCCGGAGACCCAGCGGCCGTTGTCGTAGTAGCCGGCCGAGGCGCCGGCGACCCACTGGCCGCGGCTGTCGTAGTAGCCATTGGACGCGTTGGGCACCCAGCGACCGTCGCGGTCGTTGTAGCCGCCGGCGCCGCGCGCCTCGACCCAGCGGCCGTTGTCGTAATAGCCGTTGGGCTGGCCGTTCACGAAGCGGCCCTCGCGGTCGAAGTAGCCGCTGGCCTGGCCGACCCGGCGGTCGTTGGCGTGCCACTGGCCGTTGGTGTCGTAGTAGCCGTAGGCGCGGTCGCAGTCGGCGCTGGAGCGGGCGATGGCGTTGCCGGCGATGGCCCCCACGACGCCGCCGAGAACAGCGCCTTCGGTGCGGTTCTTGTCCGAGGCGACACTGCCGCCGGCGATGGCGCCGAGGACGCCGCCGATGACGGCGCCGGTGGTGTTGCGGTTGTCACGCTGTTGCTCGCAGCGGTCCTGGGCGAAGGCCATGGACGGCAGCAGGGTCGCGACGGCGATGCCGGCGACCCAGATGGATTTTTTCACGGGGGAAGCTCCTCGGAGCGCGAACGCGCGATCCGTTGGGGGGCTAACGGGCGGTGGGGGTGGAGGTTCCGGATGGAGAGGGGTTGGCCTCGGGTTCCTTCTCCCCTTGGGGGAGAAGGGCTAGGTGTGGAGCAACGCTTCCGCCCGGCGGGTCACCGCCGACAGTCTCGGTCCCCACTCCCGCGCCAGCGCTTCGGGATCATCGCCCCGAGCGGCGAACAGGGGGGCATCCCAGACCATCGCCGCCTTGCCGAACGGCACCGGGATCATGGCGCCGTCCCAGCTGCCGAGGCGGATGGCCGGTTTGCAGGCCAGGCCGACCAGCAGGACCGGGGCGCCGGTGACGCGGGCCAGGGCGGGGGTTCCGGCCTGCATGACTTCGTGCGGGCCGCGCGGGCCGTCGGGAGTGATGGCGATGCCGCCTTCGGCGTTCACCCAGCGGATCATCTCGCGGAAGGCCTGTTCGCCGTTCTTGTTCTTGGCCGGGTCGGACTTCTTCTTGCTGGAGCCGCGGATGGCGGGGAAGCCGATGGCCTGCATGGCCGAGGCGATGAACTGGCCGTCGCTGCTGCGGCTGATCAGGGCCCGCATGTCGTGGCGGTGACCGGGGGCTTGCGGCCAGCTGGCCGGCGAGAGGGGGATGCGGCCGTGCCACAGGCAGAGGATGGCGCCCTTGCCGGCGTAGCCTTCGCGCTTGTCGCGCCAGGCGGCCCATACGGCGTCGGCGCTGTCCTGGCCCTCGCGGGTCCAGCGCATGGTGGCGAAGCACAGGCGCAGCCAGCCGGCGAAGGCCAGGGCCAGGAAGCCCTGGACGCCCTCGGAGCGGAACCACTTCTTCATTCGGCAAGCTCGGGCGGGGCGGTCGAGTCGAGGTTCTGGGCCTGGGCCAGGCGGGCGTAGAGGCCCTGCTTGCGGACCAGGGCGGCGTGGGTTCCGGTCTCGACGACGCGGCCCTTGTCGATGACGTAGATGCGGTCGGCGTTCTTCACCGTCGACAGGCGGTGGGCGATGAGGATGGTCGTGCGGCCGGCCATGAGACGCTCAAGAGCGGCCTGGACCTGGGCCTCGCTCTCGGTGTCCAGCGCGCTGGTCGCCTCGTCGAGGAGCAGGATGGGGGCGTCCTTCAGGAAGGCCCTGGCGATGGCGATCCGCTGTCGCTGGCCGCCGGACAGGCGGGCGGCGTTCTCGCCGACCAGGGTGTCGTAGCCGGCCGACTGGGCGAGGATAAAGTCGTGGGCGGCGGCGAGCCTGGCGGCCTCTTCCACCTCCTCCTGGGTCGCGTCCGGGCGGGCATAGGCGATGTTGTTGCGGATGGTGTCGTCGAACAGGAAGGGTTCCTGGGTGACCAGGGCGATCTGGCTGCGCAGGGAGGCGGTGGTGACGCCGCGCACGTCCTGGCCGTCGATGGTCACGGCGCCGGATGTGACGTCGTAGAAGCGCGGCAGCAGGGAGAGGATGGTGCTCTTGCCGCCGCCGGACGGGCCGACCAGGGCGATGGTCTCGCCGCGCCTGGCCTCCAGGGTGACGCCGTCAAGGGCCGGGGCGCCGGTCCCGTAGTTGAAGCTGACGTCGTCGAAGCGGATGGCCCCCTGATCGGCGTTGAGCGGCAGGGCGGCGGGGTTCTCGGCCACCTCCGGCTTCACGTCGAGGGCGCCGAACAGGCGGCGGGCTGCGGTCAGGCCCTCGGCGAAGACGGTCTGGGTGTTGGCGATCTGGCGCAGGGCGTTGGCGGCGGTGACCAGGCCGAAGGCGAAGGCGGTGAAGCTCTCGGCGTTCATCTCGCCCCGGCTGCCGCGCCAGCCGGCGTAGACCAGGACGACGGCGAGGATCAGGTAGCCGATCAGCTCGGTGGTGGGGGCCGACTGCGCCCGGGCATTGGCGCCCTTGATGATGTGGCGCTGACGTTCGGCGACGGCGGCGGCGACGCGGGCTTCCTCGCGGGCCTCGCTGTTCTCCATCTTGACCACGCGGACCCCGTCGAGCCCTTCCATCAGCAGGCTGGAAAGGGTGCCGGTGGCGGCCATGGCCCCCTTGGCGGCCTTGCGCGAGCGGCGGCTGAACCGGCGCATCAGGCGACTGGCGAACGGGGCGATAAGCAGGATCGCCAGGGTCAGCTGCCAATCGGCGATGAACATGACGACCAGTTGGCCGAGCACCAGCATGGCGCCCTGCGCGTAGTTGATGACGCCGGTGGTCGAGGCCTCGCGCATCAGGCCAGCGTCGTAGAGCACCTGGGAGACGAAGGCGCCCGAATGGGTGGCGCGCAGGCGGGCCAGATCGGCGCGGACCATGCGGGCGAACAGCTCGACCTGGATGTCACCGACAATGCCGTGGCCGATGCCGTTGACCATCGCTGACTGCACGACCTGGGCGATGACCCGGGCCAACGCGCAGGCCACCACGATGACGGGCACCATCCAGATGGCGTTCGGCCTGTGCTCGACCAGCAGATCCTGGATGCCGCTGGCGATGACCTTGGTGAAAATGGCGGCGGTGACGGCGACGACCAGAGCGCAGACCAGGGCGATCGCGACGCCCTTCCAGCGGGGTCGCAGATAGGTTCTGGCGATGCGCGCGATCAGCTGGCGGCTCGTGGGCTTGGACGCGGCGTCGGCCAAGGGGCCTCCAGAAGGGTTTGCATCGCGATGCGAGGCCACTACTTAGGACGCTCTGCGATGGAGCGCCACTTGTCCGGCTACGATCTGAGTACACGGTGGGGCCGGTTTCGGGCCAACTGGGACTTCTTCTGGAAGGACCACGCCTTCCTGCGCCTGTCGTTCGCCAATGCTCACTGGATCGGGCCCGACATGGTGCGGGCCGCGCAACCCTGGCCGTTCCAGCTGAAATACTGGAAGCGCGACGGGATCAAGACGATCATCAACCTGCGCGGCGGGTTCGACGCCAGCTTCTATGTGCTGGAGCGGGAGGCCTGCGAGCGGCTGGGTCTGGACGCGGTGGACTTCACCATCACCTCGCGGGCCGTGCCGACGCGGGCCCAGGTGCTGGGGGCGAAAGCGCTGTTCGAAACGATCCAGTATCCGGCCTTCATGCACTGCAAGTCGGGGGCGGACCGGGCGGGGATCATGTCGGTGCTGTACCGGCACTTCCATCTGGGCGATTCGATCCGCGATGCGATGAACGAGCTGGGCCTGCGAACCCTGCATGTGAAGCAGGGCAAGACCGGGGTGCTGGACTATGTGTTCGAGCGCTATCTGGAGGAGGCCGAGCCAAAGGGCTTGAGCTTCCTCGACTGGGTGATGAGCGACGCCTACGACCCCAAGGCCATCAAGGCCGACTTCCAGGAAGCCTGGTGGGGGACGTTGATCACGGACCGGTTGCTGAAGCGGGAGTAAACGACCCTCTCCCATAGGGAGAGGTAAGGATTTCGATCACCCGCCGGGGAACCGCTCGAACACCGGGATACCCTCCGGAATTCGGTGAAAGGCCTGTTTGTCGGCGGCCTGGAAGGCCATGCCGGGGGTGAAGACGGAGGGGTCGTCCAGGGTCCCGACCTTGACGATCACGGCAGGCATCATGGGAGACCTGGTGATCAGGTGGGTGCCGCAGTCGGCGCAGAACTCGCGGGTGGCGGCGCCGGCGAGGTCCTCGCGCATGAAGGCCTTTGGCGCGCCCTTGGTGAAGGTCACGCTACCGAGCGGAAAGGCCATGAAGACATTGGGCGAGCCGCCGGTGATGTACTGGCATTCGCGGCAATGGCACTGGGCCATCATCATCGGCTCGCCATCGATGACGTAGCGCAGCTTGCCGCAGTAGCAGCCACCTTCAAGATGCATGTCGTCCTCCCTCGTTTGTTGGGGGGCTAGCACAGCTGTTTCCCCACGCTATCGTCATCCTGGGGCTTGTCCCGAGGATCCCGGCAAGCGGCCGTTCAGGCCGTGGGTGGGTGCGCAGCCGCGCACCCATGGCAGAGGTTGGAGTGAGCGGAACGCGGGATCCTCGGGACAAGCCCTGGGATGACGGTAGCGCCAGGCGCGAACGAGCCGCCTAGTGCTGGTGGTAGTCGTCGCTGCTCGGGTCCAGCAGCTTGTGGGCGTGGATGATGAAGTAGCGGGCGTGGGCGTTGTCGACGGTGGCCTGGGCCTTGGACTTCCAGGCCTTGTGGGCGTCGGCATGGTTGGCATAGGCGCCGACGAATTCGACCTTGGAGAGGTCTTCAAACTGGATGTCGGTGACGTCTTTCAGTTCGCCGCCGATGACCAGATGGAGCAGTTGTTTGTCCGGCATAGGTATCCCTCGACAGGGTGACTTGGGGGAAATCAGTTTGGCAGGTCGATATGCGCAACGCGGTCCAGGATCAACGGGTGCATGGCCGGCGCGGCGCAGATCAGGCTGCGCATCAGCGGCACGGGCTTGTTGTAGCTGAAGCCGCCGCCCTTGTGGTCCGTGAGCATCGCGCCGGCCTCACGCTGGATCAGATCGGCGGCGGCCAGGTCCCATTCGCTCTTGGCCGACAGGGCCAGCGCCGCATCGAAGCGGCCGTCGGCGACCAGGCAGAGGCGATAGGCGATGGAGTTGCGGGCCTCGATCCGCATGTCGGGCCAGGGCGTCTTCCAGGCCGGATGGGCGAACATCTTGGCGTCGCCGAGCATGCCGCTGTTCAGGAGTTCCGAGGTCGTGCTGGCCTGGATCGGCTTTCCGTTCAGTTGGGCGCCCTGGCCGACCCGCGCGGTGAAGGTCTCCTCGACCTCCGGCGCATGGACGACGGCGGCGATCGGCTGGCCGTCCTCGACGATGGCGATGCTGACCGACCACCAGGGCTTGTACTTCATGAAGGCGACGGTGCCGTCGATGGGATCGACGACGAACAGGCGCTTGCGGTCCAGGCGGGCCGGGTCGTCGGCGGTCTCCTCCGACAGCCAGCCGTAGTCTGGTCGGGCCTGCAGGAGCAGGGTCTTCAGCAGGGTGTCGACCTCGATGTCGGCGTTGGTCACCGGGGTGGAGTTGTCCTTGCCCCAGATGCGCAGGCCCTCCGACTGCAGCCGGATCGCCGTTTCGCCGGCCTGCCGGGCCGCGTCGACAATGAGGTCCAGATCGTTCACGAGCCGGCGATCGCCAGGCCATCGACCAGCAGGGACGGGCTGTCGTGGCTGCCGCGGATGACCAGGTCGTCGCCGGGCACGAGGCGGGCGTAGATGTCGATCAGGTTGCCGGCGACGGTGATCTCGTTGACCGGATAGGCCAGCTCGCCGCCCTCGAACCAGAAGCCCGAGCAGCCGATCGACCAGTCGCCGGTGTTGCCGTTCAGCGAGGGGCCGAACATCGAGGTGACCAGCAGGCCGGCTTTGGCGTCGCCCATCAGGCCGGCGAGGTCTCGCGTGCCGCCGGTGACGATGACGTTGGAGGTGCCGACGCCGGGCGGGCCGGCCAGGCCGCGCGAGGCGTGGCCGGTGGTCTCGAGGCCGAGCTGGCGGGCGGACGCTGTGTTGAGCAGCCAGGTGGTCAGTTCGCCGTCATCGATCAGGGCCATCGGCTCGGTGGTGACGCCCTCGTCATCGAAGGGGCCGGAGCCGAGGCCGCGCACCCGGTAGGGGTCGTCGAGGATGGAGACGTTCTTTGCAAAAACCTGCTGGTTCAGCCTGTCCTTCAGGAAGGAGACGCCGCGGGCGATGCTGGGCCCGCCGATGGCGCCGATGAAGGGGCCGAGGAGGCTCATGGCGATGCGGTTTTCGAAGATCACCGGCGCGGTCTGCGAAGCGATCTTGCGGGCTCCCAGCCGGCGGACCGCGTGGCGGCCGGCTTCGGATCCGATCCAGCCGGCGTCCGGCAGGTCTTCATTGTGGCGAACGGAGCGGCCTTCGCCGCCGCGTTCCATGCCGGAGCCCTCGCCGGCGATGGCGCTGGCGCTGACCGAGAAGCCGCTGGCGCGGTGGGCGCCGTTGAAGCCGTGGCTGGTGGCCAGCATCCAGCGGCTGGTGGACCAGCCGGCGCTGCCGCCGTCGGAGTTGGTGACGCCGTCCACGGCGCGGGCGGCGTCTTCGGCCTCGCGGGCGCGGGCCTCGAGGGCCTCGGCGCTGGGTTCGTGATCATCATAGAGGTCGAGGTCGGGGTAGGGGCCGCTGGCCAGGCGCGCGCGGTCGGCGAGGCCGGCGTAGGGGTCTTCGGGGGCCAGGCGGGCCATGGCGACGACCCGCTCGACCAGCTTGGCCCGGCCGGTTTCGGAGATATCGCTGCCGGAGACGCTGGCCTGTCGTTTGCCGACGAAGACCCGCAGGCCCAGATCCCGGGCCTCCTCGCGCTCGACCTCTTCCAGATCGCCCAGGCGCACGGAGACGGAGAGGGATTGGCGTTCGGCGTAAGCAGCTTCCGCCGCATCAGCGCCCGCCGAGATGGCGGCGCCGACAAGCTCGTTCAACAGGTTTTCGTCCATCAGGGGCTTATGGGCGCCCCCGCCCTTCACCGCAAGGTTCAGCCGACCGCGAAGAACAGACAGCTGGCGATGATGAAGATGTAGGCCAGCCAGGTCAGCACCACCCCGACGGTGCGCAGCATCGAGACGCCGCCGCTGTTGCTGAGGCCAATGGCGTGCAGCACCCGGCCGACGAACAACACCAGGCCGCCGACATGGACCAGCAGGGCGGGCGCGCCGGTCAGCTCCAGAACCACCAGGCCGATCAGGGCCGGCGGGATGTATTCGACGGCGTTGCCCTGGGCGCGGATGGCCTGCAGCAGCTCGGGAATGCCCTCGTCGCCCAGCGCCACCTTGTGCTTCTGGCGCTGACGCACGACCAGGAGCGACAGGATCAGCAGAAGCAGCAGGTGGAGCCCGACCCAGAGGGCGGCTGCATGACCTATGGACGCCAGTTGCGGCATGCGGGTTCCCCGTTCTCGAAGCGCGGGATTAGTGGGTCATTCGGCGGGGGGATCAATAGGACTAACGCGTAAGTTCCCGGCCGATCGGGTACAGCCGATAGCGCGAGTCATAGAAGGGGGTGCGCTCGTAGAACCAGCCAAGGCGGGCGTCCGGATCGGCGGCGAACTTCGGATCGGCCGCCAGCTTGGCTTCAAACTCCGCCTTCAGCGCCGGGTCGGCGGCCAGCATGCGGTCGGCCAGGGGGGCGACGGCGTAGCCCTCGATGTATTCGACACGGTTGAGGACCTCGGGGATCATGCCCCAGGCGAAGAAACTCTCCGACGATTGCGGCTCCAGCAGCAGGACGACGATGTCGCCGAGCGGCTGGTCGGTGGAGATGCGGACCGAGCCGGCCGGGTAGATCCAGTCGCGGGTGGTCGCCGTGACCTTGGTCACCTTGATCGGCACATGGCCTTCGTTGGTGGCGGCGGCGACCTTGGGGTCGTCGAGGTGGAGCATCTCGACCTTGACGCTCCGGGGCTCGGCCAGGATCTCCATGCTGACGCCGTGGATCATCAGCCGCTCGATGAGATCGGACCGGTAGCCCGGCACCCAGTAGGCGGCGGGGCGGTTGAGCTGCAGGGTCGGCTTGCTGCCGTAAAAGGGCATTTGCCAGAGGACCGGATCGGGCTTGCCCAGCCAGCGCAGTTCGGGGCCGCCCGAGGCGGCGCTCTGGTAGGTCTCGTAGAGAATCCCCTTGAAGGGGCGGGTCGTGGCCGGCTTGTCCTCGGCCACGAAGTTGGCGGCGATCACCGGCGGGCGGGCGGCGCGGTCCTTGCCGATCGCGGCGCGCAGGTCGGAGCCCCTGACAGCCAGAAGGCGCAAGGCCTCCTCGATGAAGACGTAGGTCCCCAGCACCCGCTGCTCGTGGGGTTTGAGGCTGTGGTTCTCGATCAGGATGGTCGGCACGTGGGCCGCCGCGCCCCAGCCGTTGGAGAAGCGCTCGCCGAGGCCACCGTCGCTGAGACCCAGTTTGGGATTGCGGTCGTCGATGGCGAAGACCAGTTCGCCGGGGATGTGGCCTTCCTTTTCGAGGGCCCTGTACATGGCCGGCTTGAAGACGCTGTCCAGCCACCCGCTGCTGGCCGGCGAGCGGGAGAAGCTGCCGTCCTCGCCGTTGAAGCCGAAGGTGACGTCGTACTGGTAGTCGATGCCGTCGGTGACGTGGACGTCGAGGTAGAGGTCTGGCCGGTAGGTGTTGGCCAGGGCCCGGACCGCCCGCATCTCCGGCTGGTCCAGCTTCATGTAGTCGCGGTTGAGGTTCTGGTTGGTCGCCGTGTTGCGCCAGCCCTGGATGCGGGGGCCGCGCTGGTTGGGGCGGGAATAGTGGCCGGCCCGCTCGTGGCCGTCGACCGAGAGGATGGGGATGAGGATCAGGTTGACCTTATCGACCAGGCTGTCCTTGCCGTAGAAGGCGATGTCGCGCAGCAGCATCATGCCGGCGTCCTTGCCGTCGATCTCGCCCGGGTGGATGCCGGCCTGGACGAGCAGCACCGGCTTCTTCGGGTCGAACTTCGGGCCGTCCTTGCTGACCATCACCGCATAGATCGGCCGGCCTTCCGGCGAGACGCCGAACTGTTCGATGCGGATCAGGTCGCTGGCGGCGTCGAGCCTGTCGAACCAGGCCCGGGTGTCGGCGTAGTTGGGCGAGAAGTCGTGCTCCGGGTCCTGCTCGAAGGCGCTGGCCCAGGGGTCGCTGGCGGGGCGCAGAAGCGCCTTCGACCTGCCGTTCCATTCGGGCGCCGGCGGCAGGAAGGGCTGGTCCCAGGGCTTGGCGTTGGGAAGCGACGGCGGGGACTGGGACATGGCGGGACTCGAGATCAGGAACAGCGCCGCGAGGGCGAGGGAGAGCTTGCGCATGGGAAGGGTTTAGGCCGTTTCGGCGCAGGTGTCAGGACTGGCCGAGCAGGCCGAGGCCGAGCGGACCCGGCGAGCTGTCAGACGTGTGTCGGCGGCTCGGTGCTCTTGAGTCGCAGGTGATTGCCGATGCGGCTGTTGCGACCGGTCAGGGCCTTGTCGATCAGGCCGAGCGGCCGCCAGGCCCAGTACAGCGCTTCGCCCGGCAGATTGTCCGGGTAGATGACATACTGCTGCTTGTCGCGGATCCAGGTGCGGGTCTGGCTCTCGCGGAACCAGACATAACCGCCGACGTAGGTGACGACGGCCACGAGGATCAGGATCAGGGTCCGGCGGGGCAGGCGCATTACCAGATCGGCTTTCCTTCACCCGGCAGGCCAAGCCGGCTCCACATCTCACTGACCTTGTCGACCACGGCGGGGTCCATGGCGATCTTCACGCCCCATTCGCGGTGCGTCTCCGGCGGCAGCTTGTCGGTGGCGTCGAGGCCGATCTTGCTGCCCAGACCGCTCTCGGGACTGGCGAAGTCGAGGTAGTCGATCGGGGTGTTCTCGATGACGGTGATGTCGCGGGCCGGGTCCATCCGTGTGCTGAGCGCCCACATGACGTCCTTCCAGTCGCGGGCGTTGATGTCGTCGTCCACGATGATCACCCACTTGGTGTACATGAACTGGCGCAGGTAGCTCCAGACGCCGAGCATGATGCGCTTGGCGTGGCCGGGGTAGGCCTTCTTCATGCTGACCACGGCGATGCGGTAGCTGCAGCCTTCCGGCGGCAGCCAGAAGTCGACGATCTCCGGGAACTGCTGGCGGATCAGCGGGATGAAGACCTCGTTGAGCGCCTCGCCGAGGATGGCGGGCTCGTCCGGCGGCCGGCCGGTGAAGGTGGTGTGGTAGATGGCGTCCTTGCGGTGGGTGATGCAGCTCACCTGGAAGACCGGGAACTTCTCGACGCTGTTGTAGTAGCCGGTGTGGTCGCCGTAGGGGCCCTCGTCCTCGAACTCGTCGAGCAGGACATGGCCCTCGATGACGATCTCGGCCTGGGCCGGGACCATCAGGGGCACGGTCTTGGCGGGCACGAGATCGAGCTTGGAGCCGCGCAGGATACCGGCGAACTGGTATTCGGAGAGGGTATCCGGCACCGGCGTCACCGCCGCCAGGATGGTGCCGGGATCGGCGCCGATGACGGCGCAGGCGGGCAGGGGCTCGCGCTTGCCGGCCTTCTTGTGGCGGCCGTAGTGCTGGGCCCCGCCGCGGTGGGCCAGCCAGCGCATGATGGCGCGGTCCTTGCCGAGCAGCTGCATGCGGTAGATGCCGAGGTTGTAGTCGTCTTCCTTGCTGTCCGACGGCCCCTTGGTGACGACCAGCGGCCAGGTGATCAGCGGCGCCGGCTCGCCGGGCCAGCAGCCCTGGATGGGCAGCCTGTTGAGGTCGATCTGGTCGCCCTTCATCACCACCTGCTGCACCGGCGCGGTCTTCACCGTGCGCGGCCGCATGGAGAGCACCGTGCCGGCCAGGGGCAGCAGGTTGAAGGCGTCCTTCAGGCCGCGCGGCGGATCGGGCTGGCGCAGGAAGGCCAGAAGTTCGCCGACCTCGCGCAGCTCCGCCCCGGTGGTGCGCGGCTTGCCGCCCAGCGTCACGCCCATGGCCACCCGCTTCACCGTGCCGAACAGGTTGGCGAGGCAGGGCATGTCGGACTTCGTGCCGTCGGCCTTGATGACGTTCTCGAACAGCACCGCCGGTCCGCCGGTGGCCAGCAGTCGGGTGCAGATCTCCGTCATCTCCAGCTCCGTGGAGACGGGCTCGGTGACGCGCACCAGCTCGCCCGATTTCTCGAGGTCGGCGATGAAGTCGCGGAGCGAGCGATAGGCCATGCACAGGTTCCTTGTCTGGCGTCCGATCTAGCGCTCTTCGCGCAGAGGGGAAACGGAGACGTCGCCGATCTTCCATCCGCCGGAGACGCGTGGTGAAAATGAGCCGTTCGGCGATCATCGGTCAGCGATCTTAGCCGCCCGTTCAGCCTTTGCCGCGTAGGGCTTTGCGGGCGAGGAGCTCTGCATGGCCGTTAGCCACACCACCGAACTGCGCATTCTGCGCTGGCGCTACGAAGACCGTCGCGGGCGGCTGATCCAGCTGGGCATCGTCGCGCTGCTGGCCTGGCTCTGCAGTCCGTCGGCCTGGATCCTACCCTGGCTGCTCATCACCGGCGTCGCCATCTGGATCGACGGCGAGATCGCCGGCCGCCGCCGACTGGACCTGTCGGACGCCCGCCTTCGGCGCGTTGAACCCTGGGCCCGGATGGCGGCCGGGGCGCTGTTCGGCGCCAGCTCGATCCTGCTGTTGCTGGGCGGAACGGGTTTCGCCCTCACGGCGGCGCTGTTCCTGGCCAGCGCCAACACGATCAGCAACGCGGTGATGAACCGCGGCTCGGCCCGCGCCACCGCCCTGATGCTGGGGCCGTCCGTGCTGATTCTCGCGCTCCTTCCATGGATCGGCCTGGCCACAGGCAGCCTCGGCAGTGTGAAGGACGCCTTGATTATGCTCACCGGCGGGCTGCTGTTCGCCGTGCTCGTCTCACAAGTGGTCACTTCACTCGACAGCGAGGCCCGCGACTACGAGGCGGCCGTCGACAAGGCCCAGGCGGCAGTGGCGTCGCGGGATGTCTTCCTGGCCAACATGAGCCACGAGATTCGCACGCCCCTGAACGGCGTCGTGGGGGTCGCCCATGCCCTGGAACAGACGCCGCTGACGCCCGGCCAGAGAGAGATGGTCGGGCTGATCGGCGGCTCCGGCCGGGTGCTGGAGCGGCTGCTCTCCGATGTGCTCGACAGCGCCAAGATCGAGGCCGGAGCCTTCACCCTGGAGGCCCTGACCTTCACCCTGCGGGTCGAGATCGACGCGGCCGCCCTGCTGCTGCGCGATCAGGCCGTTGAGAAGGGCGTCGGCTTCGAGCTGACCTTTTCCCCCAACGCCGACGGCGTGTTAGTCGGGGATGCGGTGCGCATCCGGCAGATCATCGCCAACCTGGCCTCCAACGCCGTCAAGTTCACCGACGCCGGGTCGGTGCGTATTCATGCCGACGTCAGGGACCGGGATGACGGCGCCCTCCTGATCCTGACGGTGGCCGACGACGGCATCGGGTTCGACGACGAGGTCGCCAGCCGCCTGTTCCAGCCCTTCACCCAGGCCGACGCCAGCATCACCCGAAGGTTCGGCGGTTCGGGCCTGGGTCTCAGCATCTCCCGGGCCCTGGCCGAGGCCATGGGCGGCGCCCTGGCGGCGACCTCGAGCCCGGGGGTGGGCAGCACCTTTACTCTGACCGTTCCGCTGGCGCGCGGGGTCGCGGCGGCGCCGACTGAAGCGCCCGGCCGGGCCGACCATCCCGAGGCCGGTCTGCGGGTTCTGGTGGCCGAGGATCATCCGACCAACCAGAAGGTCGTGCGCCTCTTCCTCGAACCGCACGGCATCGAGGTGGTGATCGCCGAGAACGGTCAGATCGCCGTCGACCTGTGGCGGGCGGGCGGCTTCGACGCCGTGCTGATGGACATGCAGATGCCGGTCATGGACGGGGTCGCCGCCGTCGGGCGGATCCGGGCCATCGAACAGGCCCAGGGACTGGCGCGGACGCCCATCGCCATGCTGACCGCCAACGCCATGGCCGAACATCGCGCCGCCGGCATCGCGGCCGGGGCCGATGGCCACATTGCCAAGCCGGTGACGCCGGTCAGCCTGCTGGACGGCCTGATGACGGTGCTCAGCGCCCGTCAGGACGAGACGCGGCTGAGCGCCTGAGGGTCAGGCCTGGCTGGCCTCCCAGGCCTTCACCACCGACTTCTTGGCCACCTTTCTGAACTGCCGGGCCAGGAAGCCCCGCGCCTGTTCCGGTTCGAGGCCGGCCAGCCGCGCCAGGACGATGGGATAGTCCTTGTAGTGGGCCGTGAGGTGGAAGGTGGCCGGGTCGGCTTCCATCAGGAACTCGCGCTCGTCATGGTCGACGCAGGACAGGACGGCGCTGTCGTCGTCCTTGCGCACACGGGTGAAGAACTTGCCGTCGATCTTGTAGGCGGGCTGGCCATAGCTGCTGCCGGCTTCGGCGCCGGGAAAGCTGAGGGCGACGGCGTTGAACTCCTCGCGGGTCACGTGGCGTCTCCGGTCACCGGATGCTGGAAACAGAGGCTGTAGCCGTCCGGGTCGCGCAGGTAGAGCTGTCGCATGCCGTAGCCGACGGTCCTGGGCGGCTCCTGGGCGATGCCGTGCGCCTGGAGATGGGCGTAGATGGCGTCGAGGTCCGTGGCATGGATGAACAGGCCGGTGTCGTCGTGGGCGGCGATGCGGGCGGGATCGGGCGCCGCCGGGCGGTCATGCGCCTCATAGGCCGTATTGAGCATCAGCCAGGCCTCGCCAAGGCGCAGCAGGCACCAGTCGATCTTGTCGCCCTCGCCGCTGTCCTGGACACGCTCGAAGCCCAGCTTGTCGCGGTAGAAGACCAGCGCGGTCGGCATGTCGAAAACCTGAATGAGCGGGCACAGTGCGCCCAGTTCCATGGCCATAGCGATCTCCTAGTAGGCGAGCGCGATGCCGTCCTTGCGCATCTCGGTGGCGGCGGCATAGCGGCCGGGCCAGCGCTGGATGGCCTGATAGCCGCCGAAGCCGCCGTCGCTGGCCCCGATCTTCCAGCCGATCCTTTCCAGGCCCGCGCGGGTCGCGGCCGGCACGCCGCTCTCCAGCCGCAGGATGCCCTGCACGCCCAGCTGCTCGCCGGTCGGCTCCATACCGCCCTCGTGGTGCCAGCGGGGCGAGTCGCCGGCGGCGGTGATGTCGAGGTCGAAGTCGACCATGTTGGAGATGATCTGGGCCTGGCCCTGGGGCTGCATGTCGCCGCCCATGACCCCGAAGCTGAGCCAGGGCTGGTCGTCCTTGACGGCAAAGCCGGGGATGATGGTCTGGAAGGGCCGCTTGCCGGGGGCGTAGACGTTGGGGTGGCCGTCGGTCAGGGCGAACAGCTCCCCCCGGTTCTGGAACATGAAGCCGAGGCCATCGGGCGAGAGCCCTGAGCCCATGCCGCGGTAGTTGGACTGGATGATCGAGACCATCATCCCGTCCTTGTCGGCGGTGGTGAAATAGGTGGTGTCGCCCTTGCTGGGCGCCTGGCCCGGATAGATGGGATCGAGGATGCGGTCGGGGCGGATCAGGGCGGCGCGCTCTTTCGCATAGGCCTTGGAATTGAGCCATTCGAGCGGGGCCGGCGAGAAGGCCGGGTCGGCGAAGTAGCGGGCGCGGTCCTCATAGGCCAGACGCTTGGCCTCGACGCCGTGGTGGATGGCGGCGGCCGACTGGAAGCCCATGGCCTTGACGTCGAAGTTCTCGAGGATGTTCAGCAGTTGCAGGGTCGACAGGCCCTGGCTGTTGGGGGCCAGGCCGTAGACATCGACACCGCGATAGCCGGTGACCAGCGGCGGGGTCCATTCGGACTTGTGGGCGGCGAGGTCGGCCTTGGTCATCCAGCCGCCGATGCGTTTGAAGTAGGCCTCCATGCGGCCGGCCAGCTCGCCCTCATAGAAGGCCCGGGCGCCGCCTTTTGCGATGGCGGCATAGGTGTCCGCCAGGGCCGGGTTCCTGAACACCTGGCCCTCGACCGGGGTCTTGCCGTCGATGGTCCAGACCTTGAGGAAGTTGTCGACCTCCTCGATCTTCGAGGCCGGATTGGTGAAGCGGCGCTGGCTGCCGGCCAGGTAGTAGGCGACGTTCTGGGTGACCGGCGCGCCCTCGCGGGCGATGTTGATCGCCGGATCGAACAGGTCCTTCCAGGGCAGCTTGCCATAGCGGGCGTGCAGGTCGCCCCAGGCGGCGACGGCGCCGGGGACGCTGACCGAGACGGCGCCGAACGAAGGGATGGTCCCGGTCGATCCCGCCCGTTCGCGCACCGTC
>JBILYE010000047.1:0-17928 GCA_044377925.1 Caulobacter sp.
GCTGGAAGCGCCAGACGTTCAGCGATCCGGCGGCGGGCAAGGCGGCGCTGGATGCGCAGCTGGACAAGGGCCATGCGGTGGGCCTGCAGACCTGCGTCTACTGGCTGCCCTATTTCCCGGAAGACATGCGCTTCCACTTCAACGCCCATAACCTGGTGGTCTTCGGCCGGGACGGCGACGACTA
Source organism: Caulobacter sp. (assembly GCA_044377925.1). Classification (GTDB taxonomy): domain Bacteria; phylum Pseudomonadota; class Alphaproteobacteria; order Caulobacterales; family Caulobacteraceae; genus Caulobacter. The sequence goes on from JBILYE010000047.1 coordinate 185, forward strand.
CCTGATCAGCGACCCGATCTTCGAACAGACGGTGCGCTGTGATTCCGCATCCCTGCAGAAGGCCCGGTTCGCCAAGGGGGCCATGGCCGCCAAGGGGATGATGTACTACCCGGAAGGCACGCCCGGCGAGATCGACTACGCCAGGGCCGTGCCCAAGGCGGTGCGGATGAACCGGCGGATCATGGTCGGGGCGCCGCTGCCGATCATCGGGGTCAAGGGCATCCGGTTCCTGGGCAGGAACATCGCCAGGGTGGCGGCCGGCGCCGACGCCGAAACCAAGCTGCCGCAATACCTCGGCCACATCGTCCGCATGCAGGAAGAGATCGGCACCGGCGGGGCGGGCTTCCGCTTCCTCTACGCCAGCTTCCTGCAGGAGAGCGGCAGGATCCTCGGCAACGACCGGCTGAAGGAAGCCTCCGCCGCCCTGACCGACGCCGGCGACGAGTGGCGGCGGTTCGCGCTGGTGGCGACGAAGATGGCCCGCAAGCGCCAGAAGCTGGACGTGAAAGAGCTGGACGCCATCCTCAACCGCATCGCCGACAAGGAACTGTCGATGTGGCAGGGGCTGAAGGGGATCTGAGGCGACTTCCTGCGTCCTTCGACACGCCCGCTGCAGCGGGCTACTCAGGATGACGAACGCCTGTGAAGCGCTCCAACGCTCGTCATCCTGAGTAGCGGCCGCCGGCCGCGTGTCGAAGGACGCACGGTGCCTACAGCCCTCGGAGAAAGCAGACTTCCGCTCGGGCGGTCATCGGTCAAACGGCCGCCACTTCGTGAACGGCCACCGGTTGTTCGCCAACCGCCAGGCGGGACGGGGCCGGGGCGACGGCAGGCTGGCCGGCGGCGCTTATCGAAGCGGGCTACCATTATATCGCGCGGCGGGGCGGCAAGGGGCCGGACGTGAGCTTTGGCTTTGAAAAGCCTCAGGGAATGGTGGTCGGGGCGTAGTGCGGGGCTTTGAAAATGTAGCCTCGCGTGTAGGTCGGGCGTAGGTCGGCTGTCAGCGAATGTGGGTCTGTTTGTGGGCGGCAGGACCTACATCGGCGGGCCGGATTTGCCGCACGGGTGAAAGCGCGCTGAGGGGGGCGAAAATGATTATGTCTAGACATATTCATCGACATTCTGGAGCGATCAGGGGGCGGAACCGGACCTCCGGAACGTCTCCCTCAGGTGGATTGCGGACCTTGCTCGGCTATGCGGTCCCGGGCGCCTCGCCTGGGCTAGGGGTGAGTTTTTGCGCACCAGCGATAATCCGTCCGGAGCAGGCCCAGTGAGCAGGACCCCCCTACTTCTTCTGCTCCTGCTGTGCTCATGCGCCAGTCAGGGCGTGATGAAAGGGCAGGCCTCGTTGGCCGCCCAACCGGCAAGGGCATCCATAAACGCCGGCGCCACCCAGCCGGCTATCCGGACCGCTCAGGCCCGCACCGTGAACGCCGCATACCGCCCGGCGCCATCCGTCGACACATGCAGCATCGTTTCCCCCGGCGTCGCCTGCGCCAGGAAGGCCGAGGGGGCGGCGGCGGTGTGGCTGTCGTAGTAGGGGCGGCCCGTGCGGTAGTCGAAGGTGCGGGGCAGGTTGAAGGTGTCGCCGGCGAGGGCTTCGCCGAGGCCCAGTACGGTGGTGGCCGGGTTGAAGGTGGCCACCCAGGCCATGAGGTCGTCGCGGCTGGGGAAGAAGCGGCAGTCGGGGAGTCCGCCGGACTCGCCGTCGGCCGTCAGCCAGAGCCAGTGAGCCGCCTCGCCAATCGGGGCGTCCGGGGCCTGGGCCAGGCGTTGGCGGTGGATGGCGACGGGTTCCAGCACGATGTCCGCCGAGCCGATCAGGGCGGACGTCACCGCGCCCATCTTCAGGTCGAGCATGGCCAGCTGCAGCGCCGTCTCGAAGCCGAAGGCCCGGTTGCCGAGGCAGGTCGAGCGGCCGGACAGGCCGAAGGACTTGGCGACGTAGAAGCAGGCGGCGTTGCTGACGGTGTTGATGAAGCTGAGCGGTTTGGGCGGGAAGCCGTCGCGGAACAGGTGCTCCATGACCTCGACGGTGACCTCGAAGTCGCCGCTGCCGGTGGTGAAGTAGACGGCGGTGTCGGGCGGCGGCGTCTTGCCTTCCAGGCAGCGGCCGGCGCCGATCAGGGCGAGCGAGATGAAGCGGCCGATGCGGCGGACCGGCGCGCCGAGCGTCGCCTTGACGATAGGCTTGAGGTCGGTGAGCTCAGCCCCTTCCTCGCAGAGATAGTTGCCGATTCCGGCGATGCGGGCCTCAGTCATTGGCCACCACCAGGCTGGTGTTGTTGCCGCCGAAGCCGAAGTAGTTGAGCAGGAAGGCGCCTTTGGTGACCGGCGCCCAGGTCTGGTTGAGCATGAGGCCCAGCTCGCCGGGCTCGGCGCTGATGCCCGGCATCGGCGGCAGGTGGCCGCGCTGGATCGCGCCGCAGACGAGCAGCAGCTCGCTGAGGCCGCAGGCCCCGAAGGTGTGGCCGATGAAGGGCTTCATGGCCAGCATCGGCGGGACGGCGGCGAACACCCTGTGCATGCCGGCGGCCTCCGCCTCGTCATTGAGCAGGCTGGCGGTGCCGTGCGCCTTGACCGCCAGGATGTCGGCGGCCTTGAGGCCGGCCGCGTCGATGGCCTGTTGCATGACGGCGGCGACCGTCGAGCCGTCCGGGTTGGCCGCCGAGACGCCGTGGGTGTCGCAGAGGTTGGCCCCGGCCCTGAAGCGGAAGCCGGAGGGGCCCGGCGTGGCCCCGACGATCAGGGCCGAGACGCCCTCGCCCAGCACCAGGCCGGCGCGCCGGGCATCGAAGGGGCGCATGCCGTTCGGGGCGAGCAGGGCCAGGGACTGGAAGCCGAGGGCGGTGATGAGGTTGAAGATTTCCAGCCCGATGATCAGGGCGTGGTCGACCAGCCCCTCACGGATCATGGCGTCGGCGTAGATCAGGGCGTTGGCGCTGGAGGTGCAGGCGGTGTTGATCGTCAGATCGGGGCCGCGCAGGCCAAAGCGCCTGGCGATCGTTTCGGCCAGGCCGCCCATGGCCGCGTTGGTCATCAGCGGGTGGGTGGCGACCCCGGCCTTCAGCTCCCGGGCGTAGCGCGCCTCGGCCATGGAGATGTCGAGACTGGAGGTGCCCAGCAGCAGGGCGCAGCGCTCCCGCTGGAGCGGGGTCAGGTCACTGGCGGCGAAGGCGGCCTCGATGACGGGCTCGAGCGCGCGCCACAGGCGGGTCTCGATGTCGTCCAGCGGCAGGCCGGCCAGGAGCATGCTGGGCACATGTTCGACGGCGTCGCCGAGCGGCACGGCGGTTATACCCGGCGGCGGCGGGCCGGCGGGCAGGGCGTCCAGATTGTCGGAGAGGGTGGCGCCCAGTGCGGTGTGCAGCCCGGCCCCGTGGAACCAGGCGCGCCTCATGCCGTCTTGCTTCGCTCGGCCTCGATGAAGTCGGCCAGGGCGTTGATGGAGGCCAGGGCCTTGCGGGCGTCAGGGCCGCCCTCGATGCGGACGCCGTAGTTTTCCTTCACCGCCATGCTGATCTGCAGGGCGTCGAGGCTGTCGAGGTCGAGGTCGCCGCCGATCAGGCGTTCGTCGTCGCCGATCTCGCTGGGGTCCATCTCTTCCTTGTCGCACTCGCGCACGATCATCGCCTTGAGGTCGGCCAGCATTTGCGCGCGGTCGGACATGGAACGAACCCTACTTCTGATACCGATGGACGAGCCAGGCCGCGCCCAGGGTGACAAGGCCAAATCCGGTCAGCTTGGCCAGCTCGGCCCAGATGTCCGCCACACCGCCTCCGCGTAGCAACAACCCGAGGAAGCCGTCCAGCCCCCAGGCCATCGGCGACAGGTCGGCAATCGCCTGCATGCCCTCCGGCATCACGAACTTGGGGATCATGATGCCGCCGAGGGCCGCCAGGACGATGGCGCCGAGGCCGGACGCCATGGTCGCCTGCTCGCTGGTGCGGGCGGTCACCGCGATCAGCAGGGCGAGGCCCAGGGCGGCGAGACTGACCGCCGCCGACAGCAGGACCAGGGCGAACGGGCTGCCGTTCAGCTGCAGGGCCTGGCCGCCGAGCAGGGGGACGAGGAAGACGCCGGCGGCCAGCATCAGAACCACCTGGATCTGGTTGACCATGAAGTAGGGGATCAGCTTGCCGAGGAACTGGGTCACCGGCCCGACGTCGATGGTCGCCAGGCGCCGCTGCACCCCCAGCTGCCGCTCGCGGATGAAGGTGTTTGAGAAGGGGATGGAGACGAAGAAGATGGCGAAGACCAGCCAGGCCGGCACGCTCTGCTGCACGGCCGACGGCGCGGCGCTCGGGGCGGCCGGGGCGTAGGCGTAGAAGAGGTCGATCTTCGGCGGCTCGACCGTCGGCGGGTCGAGGGGAAAGCCGAACGGGTCCTCGGTCGGCAGGAAGCTGATCAACTGCTCGGTGCGCTGCAGGCCGGTGGCCTCGCCAAGCGCGGCGACCATGAGCTTTTCCGTGCGCTTGTCGGTGTCGGGGGCGACGGTGAGGGCCAGCAGGGTCGGCGCCTTGGGATCGGGCTGGCCCTCCAGGCTCTTGCCGTAGCCCTTGCGGATTTCGACAGCGAAGGCGTAGCCGCCGGCTTTCAGGGCCTGCCTGATGTCCTTTGGGGCGGCTTGGCGCTTAATGCCGAAAGCCTCGTTTTTCGCCAGACCTTCCTGCAGCATTTTCGATTTGGCTGTGCCGTCGTGGTCGATCAGCAGGATGTCGGCCAGGTGGCCGCCGCGCGAGGCGAACAGGTCCTGCAGAGCCAGCGACATGATCAGGATGAAGACCAGCGGCAGGATGAACAGCAGGGCCAGGCCGTGCAGGTCGCGGCGCAGCAGCCGCAGTTCCTTGAGGATGGTGGCGAGGAGCGGGCTCATGCCGCCGACTCCGCCGCCGCCTGGTCGAGCAGACCGAGATACAGGGTCTCCAGCCGGCTGACGCCGTATTCGGCGCGGGCGACACTGAGGCCGGCCGCCTGCAGCTTTTCCAGCACGGCCGGCAGATCGGCCTGGCTGGCGAGGTCGAGGTCGACCTTTCCGTCTGTCGACCAGTCGGGCGACAGGGCCTGCAAGGCCGCCTTCGCCTTCGCCGTGGCGGGCGTAGCCAGGGTGACGGTCAGGCGGCGGGCGGCGGCCTCGGTCAGCAGCTCGGCGGTGCGGCCCTGCAACACCAGCCGGCCATGGTCGATGACGGCGACGGCGTCGCAGAGCTGCTCGACCTCCTCCATGTAGTGGGAGGTGTAGACGATGGTGACGCCCTGGGCCTTGAGGGCCTTGATGGCGTCGAGAATGGTCTGGCGCGAGCGGGCGTCGATGCCGACGGTCGGCTCGTCGAGATAGAGGATACGCGGGGCGTTGATCAGGGCGATGGCCAGGTTCAGCCGCCGCTTGAGGCCGCCGCTGTAGGTCTCGGCCGGCTTGTCCAGCCAGTCCTCGAGCTGGGTGGCGGCGACGGCGGCGGCGCGGCGGGCCGGCCAGTCGGCCTTGGGAATGCGGTAGAGGCCGGCGAAGAAGGCCAGGTTATCGGCCCCGCTCAGGGCCGGGTAGAAGGCGAAGTCCTGCGGCGCCAGGGCGCCGGCGCGGCGCAGGGCGCGCGGGTCTTTCGCCGCTGATATGCCTTCGACGAGGATCTCGCCCGATTGCGGGGCGATCATGCCGGTCATCAGCGAGATCAGGGTGCTCTTGCCGGCCCCGTTGGGTCCCAGCAGACCGAAGCAACTGCCGCGTTCGATGCTCAGGTCGATGCCGGTCAGGGCGTAACGGGCGCTGCGCGGATAGCGATGCGACAGGCCCCGGACCAGGATGGCCGGATCGTCTTTCATCGGACTGTTGGCTTCACCAGGCACGCATCTTCCCCCACCCCGGGCTTAGCGCAGGGGTGGCGGCGCGTCACCGCAAAATCCGGCCTGCCCCGTATCGAAGGCGCACGAAAAAGCCCCCGGACGACGGTCCGGGGGCCCTTTGAGCAGTCGCCCGGCGCCGTGCTAGCGGATGCCGGCGACTTCCAGGTCGCGGTCGCGGGCGGCCTTCTGCTGCATCTTCAGGTCGCCGTACTTGCCGAATTCATCACGCGCGATGGTGCGGCAGTGGACTTCGTCCGGACCGTCGGCGAGGCGCAGGGTGCGCTGGCCGGCGTAGGCCGAGGCGAGGCCGAAATCGGTGGTGACACCGGCGCCGCCGTGCGCCTGGATGGCGTCGTCGATGATCTTCAGGGCGATGCGCGGGGCGGCGACCTTGATCATGGCGATCTCGATGCGGGCCGACTTGTTGCCGGCCTTGTCCATCATGTCGGCCGCCTTCAGGCAGAGCAGGCGGCACATCTCGATGTCGATACGGGCCTCGGCGACTCGCTGTTCCCAGACGCTGTGGTCCGACAGGTATTTGCCGAACGCCTTGCGGCTCATCAGGCGCCTGCACATCTTTTCCAGCGCCACTTCCGCCGTGCCGATGGTGCGCATGCAGTGGTGGATGCGGCCGGGGCCGAGGCGCCCCTGCGCGATCTCGAAGCCGCGGCCCTCGCCGAGCAGCAGGGCGTCCTCGACCGGCACGCGGACGTCCTTCAGCAGGACCTCGGCGTGGCCGTGCGGGGCGTCGTCATAGCCGAACACCGGCAGCATGCGGACGATCTCGATGCCCGGCGCGTCGAGCGGCACCAGGATCTGCGACTGCTGGGCGTGGCGGCTGGGGTTGTCCGGGTCGGTCTTGCCCATGACGATGGCGACCTTGCAGCGCGGGTCACCGACGCCGGAGGACCACCATTTGCGGCCGTTGATGACATAGTGGTCGCCGTCGCGCTCGATGCGGGTCTCGATGTTGGTGGCGTCGGAGGAGGCGACGTCCGGCTCGGTCATCAGGAAGGCCGAACGGATCTCGCCGTTCATCAGCGGGCGCAGCCAGCGCTCCTTCTGCTCAAGCGTGCCGTAGCGCATGAGCACTTCCATGTTGCCGGTGTCCGGCGCCGAGCAGTTGAAGACCTCGGAGGCGAAGCCGATCTTGCCCATCTGTTCGGCGATCAGGCTGTATTCCAGGTTGGTCAGCTGGATGCCTTCGAACTGGAAGGTATCGTCGACGTGATGCTGGCCGCTGTGCGGCGGCATGAAGAAGTTCCACAGGCCGGCGGCCCTGGCCTTGATCTTCAGCTCCTCGACGACCTGGACCACCTTCCAGCGCGCATCGCCGATGACGTTCATTTCCTCCTCGTAGCGCGGGATGGCCGGGCGGATGTGCTCTTCCATGAAGGCGACGACGCGGTCGAGGAACTGGCGCTGCTTGGGGGAGATATCGAAATCCATGACGTGGGCCCTTCCGAACGATTGTTTCAAACAATTGTTTGACTTGAAGATGCGCCTAGGTAGCCCATCGGGCAAGAGTCGGCTTTGACGTGCGTCAAAACCGATTGCCTGGCCTCACGACGTCCCACCGCGCGGGGGCAGTTCACAATTCAGACGGGCCCTGCCACCATGGGTTCATGAATCTCAAAGGCAAAGTGCTGAAGGGCCGCTACGTGCGGCTGGAACCGATCACCCCTGAGCACAAGGACGAGCTGCGCGGCGCCGTCGACTGTGATCCCGAGGCCTGGGAGATCATGTCGGTCAACGGCTGCGGCGAGGGCTTCGACGACTGGTGGGGCGCGCTGAAGGGTGAGACCGAGCGCGGCGAGCGCATCGGCTATGCCATCCGTCAGCTCAGCGACAAGCGGGTGGTCGGGACGAGCTCCTTTCTGAACATCCGCAAGCTGCACAAGGGCGTCGAGATCGGCTCGACCTTCCTGCACCCTGATGTGCGGTCAGGGCCGGTGAACCCCGAGAGCAAGAGGCTGCTGCTGGGCCAGGCGTTCGACGCCGGGGCCATCCGGGTCGAGTTCATGATCGACGAGCGCAATGCCCGCAGCCAGGCGGCGGTCGAGAAGCTGGGCGCCACCCGCGAGGGGACGCTTCGCAACCACAAGATCACCTGGACCGGCCATGTCCGCGACACCGTGGTGCTGTCGATCACCGACGACGACTGGCCGGCCGTGCGCGACCGTCTGGACTTCCGGCTTAAATCGACCTTCCCGGCCTAGCGGACCCGGTCGTAGGTCCATTCAATCCGTTCCAGTTTGCCGTTCATCGTCCCCTCGATGGCGGCGCAGAGTTGCTGGCCGCAGCGGCGATAGATGATGCGCTGCGGGAAGTCGTGAGCGGGGTTTTCGAAGACCACCTCGTCGGCGGTGCGGCTCTTGGCGACGAAGGTGGTCGGGGGCTGGCGGCCGACGATGGCGGTGAAGGCGATCTGGCCGCCCTTCTCGTCGATCCGCATGTATTCGACCCGGGCCTTGCCGCCCTCGAGGGTGCGGCTGATCCCCGGCATGACGCCGCCCTCGGCCGGCAGCCAGGTTTCGGTGACGACGGCGCCGTCGCCTTGCGTGGCGCGCCACTGGCCGGTGATCCAGGCGACGTCGGCCAGGCTGTCGGCGGCGATCGCGGGCGCGGCAATGGCCAGGGCGGCGGCAAGGGCGAGCAGGGTCTTCATCGGTGTCTCCGGTGTCTGGCCCCAGCACAGCATGGGCGAGCGGCGCACGCTTGTATCGAAGCGACAGCTCAGGCCCGGGTCAGGCTGGCGGCGAGGCCGGCCTGCTGGGCGAGGAACTGGCTGGGGGTGCAGCCGACGAAGCGGCGGAAGTCACGGGCCAGCTGCGGGTGGTCGAAATAGCCGGCGGCCTGGGCGGCGTCTGTCCAGCTGGTGACGCCGGGTTCGCTCAGGGCGTCGAACACGCCGCGGAACCGGAAGATGGCCGCCAGCCGGCGCGGCGGCACGCCGACGATGCGGGCAAAGCGGCGTTGCAGGTCGCGGCTGGCTTCGACCGTTTGGCCCGATTGCAGACGGGCGACGGCCGCCTCGACGGCCAGGTCGCGCGGGGCCGGGTTGGCGGCGATGCGGGCGACGACGTGGTCCTGAACGGCGGTCAGGCGGGCGGCTTCGCTGAGGCCAGTGAGGTCGAGCTCGATGGCCAGCGGCGTGCGACGGTCGGTGTAGCGGCTGGCCGGCTCGCCGAGATAGCCATAGGCGCCGGACGGGTGAAAGCGCACCCCGATCACCCCGGCCGGCCCGTCGGCGCGCAGGTGCAGGGGCCGGGTCAGCTGGCCGGCGAAGACCACCGGGGACTGGCGGAAGGCCGAGCCATCGTCGGCGCGCTCGAGATAGGGCCGGCCGAAGTGGGCGATCAGCTCGCTGCAGCCGTCCGGGGCGATCCGCTGGTCCTCGGTCTCGGCCCTTCCCTCGAACAGCCAGACACAGCGGACGTGGGCGGCGAGATCGGGGCGGGGGGCGTGCTCTTCATAGCGCGGGATCATCGCGGCTAGAGCGCTTCCACCAAGGCCGCCAGCCCCACCTCGCCAGCCCTCCGAACGAGCTTCTCATCGGCGGTGAGAACCGGCGATCCCCGCGCTTCGGCAAGGGCCAGATAGAGCCCGTCGTAGGCCGAGAAGCCGTGATCCGCCGCCAGGGCATAGGCGCGCCTGTAGTGGTCCCGGCTCGGGACACTCCGGGTGATCAACTCGCCGACCTGATCCAGCGCCGCCTCCGCCTGGGCCGGATCGATGACGCCGCGACGAACCTTCTTCGCCGCGATGCTGGCCATCTCCACGAGGAGAAGATCCGGCGCCAGAAAGACGGTGTCCGTCGTCAACCAGGCCCTGGCGCGATCCGTCCGGGCCTCGGGGAACAGGGCGGAGGCCAGAACGGACGCATCGAGGATGCGCTCAACGGCCATCCCGGTCCCGATCCTGGCGGACCAGTTCCGCGCTGCTCACGCTGTCCGGCTTCATGCCCAGCGCATCCAGTTGCGCAAACAGCGCGCTTCGGTGGTTGAGACCCGCCCGGTCCAGCAGGGCGGCGGCGGCCTCTGCCTGATCGCAGCCGTGCTCTTCGGCGTAGTTTTCAATGATCTTCATCGCGGCAGGACCCAGCCGCCCCTCCGGAATTCTGATGGCGGGCGATGCCCAGGGGCCTGAGGGCGCAGAGTCTCCCGAAGTCGGTCGGCCTTGAGGGCGCGGGTGGCGCGTTCGCCTGAACACCACCCTTTCGCCGCCCAGGTCGACGGACCAGACCTGCCAGCCCGCATCCATCCAGGATTTGGACTGGCTGCGATTCTGGTTGGCCCACCATTCCCGATATTGGAAGGCCGATGAGGGCAAGGGCTTGCCCAGCATCTGCTCGACCTCGGAGAATCGCAGAGGCTGCTCTTCAGCCTGGCTGGCAGAGAGAAACTGGGCGAGCGGTTCGTACTTTCCCATGGCGACTCCTCGCCTCAACGATTGAATATACAAAGCATAATTATACTTTTGTATAAATCAACCCTTGCGACGGGCCCGGAAGAAGCCGCGCAGCAGCTCGGCGCTCTCTTCCGCCAGCACCCCGCCGGTCACGGCCGGGCGCCAGTGACAGGTGGCGCCCTCGAAGAAGCGGGGCCCGTTGACCACCGCGCCGCCCTTGGGGTCTTCGGCGCCGAAGACGACGCGGCCGAGGCGGGCGTGGCTGATGGCGCCGGCGCACATGGCGCAGGGTTCCAGGGTGACAACGAGGGTCAGGTCGGTGAGGCGGTAGTTGCCGATCTTGGCGGCGGCGTTGCGGATGGCGGCGATTTCGGCGTGGGCCGTGGGGTCGTGGGCGCCGATGGGATGGTTGGCGCCGACGCTGACGATGTGGCCGGTGACCGGATCCATGATCACCGCCCCGACAGGGGTCTCGCCCGCCTCGGCGGCGGCGCGGGCCTGACCCAGGGCCAGTTGCATCAGCGATTCGTCAGAGGGGAGCAAAGGGGCGGCGTTCATGCTATGGGGCGTGTCCGACCGTCGGGAGACGGCCCAAGTCCTGTTTATGGAGCGGCAATCATGGCTGCGGAAGACTACGAAGACGAGCCCATGCCCTATGACGCCAGCGACAAGGTCGCGGAGGGCGCCGAGAGCGAGGGGCATGACCGGGTGGCCAAGGTGCTGGCCCGGGCCGGCGTCGGCTCGCGGCGCGAGGTCGAGCGGCTGATCGAGGCCGGGCGGGTGGCGATCAACGGCCTGCTGCTGACCACCCCGGCCATCAAGGTCGAACCCGATGACATTCTGACGGTCGACGGCGAGGTCATCGCCGGGGCCGAGGCCACGCGGGTGTTCCGGTATCACAAGCCGGTCGGGCTGGTGACCACCCACGCCGACCCCAAGGGCCGGCCGACGGTGTTCAGCGCCCTGCCCGAGGGCCTGCCACGCCTGATCTCGGTCGGGCGTCTCGACCTGGCGTCAGAAGGCCTGCTGCTGCTGACCAACGACGGCGGTCTGACCCGGGCGCTGGAGCTGCCCTCCACCGGCTGGAAGCGGATCTACCGGGCCCGGGCGTTCGGCGAGGCCAGCCAGGCCAAGCTCGACAAGCTGAAGGACGGCATCACCGTCGAGGGCGTTCGCTACGGCGCCATCGAGGCCAAGCTGGACAAGGTGACGGGCTCCAACTGCTGGATCACCGTCACCCTGGCCGAGGGCAAGAACCGCGAAGTGCGCCGCGTGCTGGAAGCCATCGGGCTGAAGGTCAACCGGCTGATCCGCCTGGCCTACGGGCCGTTCTCGCTGGGCACGCTGGCGCCGGGCTTCGTGGAAGAGGTCGGCCCCCGGGTGATCCGCGAGATGCTGGGCGAGTATATCGACCCGGCCAACATGCCGGCCGGCAACGGGGTGCAGTACAAGGCCCCGCCGCAGGCCCAGTCGCGGCGCGACCCGACGCTGAGTTCGACCTCCAAGGTGCTGGCCGAGCAGAAGCCGGACAAGCCGGTCTACAAGGAAGGCTGGGCCAAGCCGAAGAAGAAGGCGGTCACCCACGTCATGCCCAAGCGGCCGAAGGCCAAGATCGTCGCCGATTTCGGACCCGGCAAGCGCGAGGTCAAGCCGGTCACCTTCCGGGGCAATGCGCCGAAGACTGACGCGGACCGGGTCTCGAAAAGCCACAAGACCCCCGCCGCCACGCCCGGCCGCCCCCCGCCCAAGGACCTGCGCCCGCAGCACTTCAAGGACCGCGAAACCGCCGCGGCGGCCGAGGACGCCAAGGCCCTGGCCCTGCGCAAGGCGCTGGCCGGTCTGGACGATGGCCCGGGCAAGGGCGGCGGCCGGGCAGGCAAGCCGGGTGGCAAGCCGTTCGGCAAACCGCCGGGCAAGTTCGCCGGCAAGCCCGGTGAGAAGCCGGCCGGGACGTTTGCCGGAAAGCCTCCTGAAAAGGCCGGCGACAGGCCGGCCCGGACCTTCGCCGGCAAGCCGGAGAAGGCGCCCAAACCGCTGGGCCGCCACCTCGAGGGCAAGGCCAAGGGCCACTGGTTCACCGCCCCCGGCGAGGCGCCGAGCACGCGCCCTGCCCCGGCCGGCAAGGCCAGGCCCGGCGCTAAGCCCGCTCGATCCGGACCCCCGGCCGGGCCGAAGCGGCCAGGCCCTGGCGGGCCGAGTCGGTCTTCAGCACCGCCGCGAACGAGCGGCGCTCGTCCGCCAGGCCCTCCTTCAAAGGGTGGTCCAAAGCCGCGCGGGTAAGGCGTTTGGCGTAGGCGATGCCTTCGGCGCCGCGGGTCTCGAACTCGGCGGCGATCTCGAGGGCGCGGGCCAGCGGGTCGGCGGCCAGTTCGTGGACCATGCCGAGGCGATGGGCCTCCTCGCCGGTCACCGTCAGGCCACGCAGGATCATCTCCAGCGCTTTGGCTTCGCCGATGACGCGCGGCAGCCGCTGGGTGCCGCCGCCGCCCGGGAAGATGCCGATCCGGGTTTCGGGCAGGCCGATGGCCTCCACCGTCGGTGAGGCGATGCGCAGATCGCAGGCCAGGCTGAGCTCGAAGCCACCGCCCATGCAGAGCCCGTTGATGGCGGCGATCACCGGCTTGGGCGCGGCGGCGATCAGGTCGACCAGTTCAAGGTAACCGGGCTCCGGTTCGCTCGGAGCGGGCCGGGGGGCCGCGCCGCCCGCCACGGCGTTGCTGGCCGCCGACAGCTCGCCGACGTCGTAGTGGCGGATGAACACCTCCTCCAGCCCGCCGGTGATGACGATGCAGCGGATGGCCGGATCGTCTGCGGCGGCCTTGACGGCCCTGTAGGTCTCGACGGCCCCGGCGTGGGTCATGGTTCCGCGCGGCGGGTTGGCGAAGGTGACGACCAGGGCGGCGCCATGGCGGGCGGTGGTGACGAAGGACATGGCGGCTTCCTCAGGGGTTGGGCGCACCGGGCGCGTCGCGCAACTGGCGCATCAGGCGGCTGGCGCGGCGGTAGCAGGTGATGGCGCTGCCGAGCGCGATGATGGCGAGTCCCGCCAGGATGACCTGGCCCGTGCCGCCCCACAGGGGCTCGAAGGCGGCCACCAGGCAGGTCAGAGTGAGCACGAACATGCGGTGCGGCTTGGCCATCGGGCCCGAGAAGTCGGCCGCGAAGCCGAGGCCCCGGCCAAGCTCGCGCACATAGGCGGTCAGCACGGCCAGCACGGCGGCCAGCCAGCCCAGCCATTCGCCGGCCGGCAGGCTGGCCGCGGCGGCGTAGCCGGCGGCGACGATGAACAGCACGTCGGCGATGCGGTCGGGCAGCTCGTTCCAGACCGGGCCGGTCGGCGAGCCCATGCCGTGCTCCACCGCCACCATGCCGTCGATCATGTTGCACAGCAGGCGAAGCTGGATGCAGACGGCCGCCAGGATGAGGGCGATGGCCCGGCCGACACCGTCCCCCGTGCCTGCGGCCAGCATCAGGGCGCCGCCGAGGGCGGCGAAGACCACGCTGATCGCGGAGATGTGGTTGGGCCGCACACGCGCCTTGCCGAGCGCCCGGGCCAGACCGACGGCCCAGCCTTTCGAGCGGGTCTTCAGGGGGCGGCGGTTGTCGAGATCGGTCATGCGGCGTTCCGGCTGCGGATCAGGGCCGCATTGTAGACAATGGCGTAGAGGGTCGAGAGGCTCCACGGAAAGGCGATGGTGGCGACCAGTTCCGGGGTGCGGATCAGGCTGTGGACGGCGACCAGGGTGGCCAGGACGCCGAGCGCCGTGGCCAGGGGCGGGGCCGCAAAGGCCGGCGGGCCGGTGAAGCGGCCGACGAACCACTCCAGCACCCGCTTGATGACGCCGGTCAGCAGGGCGCTGATCGTGCCCTGGGCGATGGCGGGCGGCCAGGCGGCGAGGCCATGGTGGCGGTTGGCGAACAGGGCCCAGCCGCCCATCAGCAGGAAGCCGAAGGCCATGTGGACCAGGCTGGACTTCATCAGGCGCTGGATCATGGCCCCTCCCCGCTTATCGAAGCGCCCCACCCTTGTAGCATGGAAGGGGGGCGGCAAGGCCTTTCCCCCGAGCAATCCCTTTGCCTGCAAGGGGGCGAAGGTGGTGCGCGGGGGGAACCGCCGGGGGGCAGCGGTGGGGGTCCGATGGGCAGTCGGTGGGGACCAGACGCGGCAGAAGGGGGCAAGGTGGGCGCCCATTAGGCGGCGGCTTCGGGGTGTGGGCAATCAGGCCGGATGAATATGTCTAGACATATTCATCCGGCTCTAATGCGCGAGCGTGCGCCGCCTCAATCGTCTCCCTCACCGCCCCCGTCCCGCCCCTCGCCCCGACTTTCATGGGCGTTGCGATGGCAGGCGACACAGTTGCCGATGTCGCCTCTGACGCCCTCTTCCCGGTGCTTGGCGATGATCTGCGCCTGGTCGTGTTCGTGACAGCTGAAGCAGGTGTAGCGGCTGAAGTCGTTGCCGAGATGGCAGGTGGCGCATTTGACGTTGTGGTCGCCCTCCAGGGCGAACAGGCGGCTGTGGTCGAAGGTGGAGGGCGTCCATTGCCGGGGGCTGTGGCATTGGCCGCAGTTGGTCGTCAGCTTGTTGTGGAATGGGTCGGGCGGTGGCCTGTGGCAGTCGCTGCATCCGGCCCTGGCGGCCGGCAGGAGCAGTTCGTGGGAGAAGCTCGGGCTTCGCCGGGCGGCAAATCCGGCGCCGGCGTGCTCGCCGTGACAGGACAGGCAGTTGGTCGTGGCCAACTTCTGGTGAAACGGCGGCAGGACGGCCTTCTGGCCAAAGGGCCTGACCAGGCGCGCGCCGGTCGTCGAGCGGACGCCGATGTCCTTGACCGCGTGGCAGCCGATGCAGCGATCAGCGACGGCGCCCCGGAAGGGAGCGTGGCAAGCAAAACAGTCCTTCGTCAGGTCGGCGTGGGCCGGCGACAGCCTTCCGGGACTGATCATGGTCTGGGGCAGGGCGAAGGCCAGACCGACCACGGTCGCGACGCCGGCCAGAATGGCCAGCAGGTCCCAGCGGGGCTTCATGTCCAGCTCCAGAACAGGAAGATGCTGACAATGTGGGCGATGGCCAACAGGGCGAAGGCCAGGGTGATCGGCACATGCACCACCCGCCACTTGCGGACGATGTCGAGGGTGGCGCTGTCCCAGTGCAGGCGTTCGTCGATTTCCGCCTTCGAGAGCCCCTCATCGCGAAGCCGCCGGGTCTCGTGATCCAGCCGCTTTCGGGCCCGCTGCAGCAGGAACTTGCCGGTCAGGCCGCTGGCGACATTGATCAGCATCGCCCAGGTGGCCAGCCAGGCCAGCCAGGCGTTGAAGTGGATTCCGGCGTGAACCAGGATCAGCAGGGATCCGGCCCAGGCCATGCGCTCATGCAGTCTCAGCAGGTCGACCGGCTTGCCCCGCTTGATCAGCTGGCGCTTGCGCAGGGAATAGCCGAACGAGAAGACGATCAGCAGCACGCCGGGAATGCCGAGGTATCGGCCGATCCAGACGATGCCCAGGAGATGCAGGATCGCATCGACGGCCAGGGCCGCCCCGCCGAGCATCGCCAGCGACAGGTAGAAGGGAATGACTTCCCTGCCGAGCAGGCTGCTCTTCATGATCCTAGCGCTTTCGGCGACAGGGCGGGGCCGGTGGGGCCGGTGGGGCCGGTGGGGCCGGTGGGGCCGGTGGGGCCGGTGGGGCCTGGGGCGGGCGGACCTGTAGGCCGCAGATTGGCACAACGGCGTCGCGGCCCGGTTGATCTGAATCAACCGGGCCGCGGCCTGCCCGGCTAGGCGGCCGCCGCTTCGGCGACAACGCCGCGCCGCCGGGCCACGACCCTGGCGAACTCGTCGAGGTAGCGCGGATTCTCGGTGCCCATCAGCCGGTCCCACCAGGTGAAGTAGAGGCCGTAGTTGGAGCCGGCCTGGGCGTGGTGCAGGTCGTGATGGGTGACGGTGGTCATCCAGTCGAACAGGGGGCGGCCATCACGGCGGGCCGGGAAGAGTTCGTAGCCGCAGTGGCCGATCACGTTGCGGGCGATCTGGTGGATCATGAACAGGCCGAAGGCCGGCCAGCTGACCGGGACCAGCAGCAGGAACAGCGGCGAGAAGGCGGCCATCAGGGCGGCCTCGCCGAGGTCGAAGCTGTAGGCGGTGAAGGGGGTCGGGTTGTTGGAGCGGTGATGCCGGCGGTGGAAGGCGCGGAACAGGCGCGGCCGGTGGATCAGGCGGTGGACCCAGTAGAAGTAGGCGTCGTGCGCCAGGATGGTGAGGACCAGGGACACGATGGTCCAGACCAGGGTCGGGGTCTCGCGGAGGGTCTCGCCCCAGAGCAGGCCGGCCTTGGCGAGGCCGACGGTGATCAGGGTGACGGTCGAGAAGACGGCGACAGAGCGGACCGAGCAGAGCAGTTCGACGATGTGCTGCAGGGCCGGCGGGCGATCGGGGCGGATCTTCCAGGTCTTCAGGACCGGGGCGAGGAGGACGCAGATGACGAGCCAGACCAGCGGCGCGGCGACGATGTAGCGGATCAGGTCAACCTGCAGGCCGACCAGCCAGGCGTGGCCGAGCTCGAGCAGGGTTTCGGGGAGGGCCATGGGATGGGTCTCGCGGTGATGTTGGCGAGACTGTGGGGTGGAGGGGGTTGGGGCGCTTCCCTGGGGGTTGGAGGGGGTCGCCGGTTTTGGAAACGGCGAGGGTTTTTCAGGATCGGCGAGGTGGTCGACATCGGCCCTTCTCCCGCTTGTCGGGAGAAGGTGGCGGCGAAGCCGATGGATGAGGGCAGCGCCGGCCTTTCAGGGCTGGCGCGTTGTGGTCTGGTCTGTCCGCCAATCTCCGACCGCTCGCTCTGCCCTCATCCGACCCCTTCGGGGCCACCTTCTCCCGGCAAGCGGGAGAAGGGATTCCTGAGGCTAGTCACCAAGCGCCTGAACCCGCCACTCGCTGGGCGTCTGGCCGGTCGCGTCCTTGAAGGCGCGGTTGAAGGGGCCGAGGCTGGCGTAGCCGAGGTCGAAGGCGAGAGCCGAGATGGAGGCGCGGGCGTTGGCCGGATCGGCGAGGGCGACCTTGGCGGCGGCGATGCGGTGGGCGCCGATGAAGTCGGCGAAGTTGCGGTGGCCAAGGCCGCTGTTGATCAGCCGGCGCAGGCGATGCTCGGGCACGCCGACGTCGGCGGCCAGTTGGCCGATGGTCAGGCCTTCACGGCGCCAGGCGCCCTCGTCCATCAGCGCCTGCAGCCGGGCCAGGGCCGGGCGGTCCTGGGGATCGACGGCGTCAGGCTGCGGCGCCGGGCGGGCGGCGACGAAGAGCTCGGGCCGGGCCTGAAGGAAGGCGGCGGCGGTGAGCAGGCTGACCAGGGCCAGGCTGGCCCCCTGCAGGGGCGCGAGCCAGTGATTGTCGCCCCCGAGCGCCCAGGCGATCTCGAAGATCGAGTCGATCAGGGCGTAGCCCCCGATGATCAGGATGACCGGGGTGCGCAGGGCTCGGCGGGCCTCGACCAGGTCACCCTCG